>DASXZC010000596.1:0-22482 GCA_036502165.1 Bryobacteraceae bacterium | reverse complement strand
TGCGCCACCATGATCAGGTACAACAGCACCACTGACAGAATCAATCCCGTCCCGAAGCTTCGGAACGACGTCCGCATGCCTTGCACAATGCCGCGCAAGGTGACATTGACGCCCGCCGGAATCTTCGATCCCGCGATCACTTTGTCGATCGCGTTCGCAATCCGGCCCAAATCCTCAGGACCGTTGCGGACGTATATATCGACCACACGGCGGATCTGGTAATGATCCACTTCAGTCGGCGATGTCATACGCGTCAAGGCGCCCACAGCGTCGACGCGCGAAGCCTCTGTCGCATTCTTCGCGCGGATTGGAATGGCTTCGAGATCATCCAGGCTGCGGATCTGATTCTCCGGATATTGCACCGTCAACATGTAGTCGGAGCCGGTCTTCGGATCGATCCAATACGTCGGCGCAATCATTCCGTTCGAAGTCAGCGCGGTAATCACGTTGCTGACGATCTCTTTTTGCGTAAGGCCGATCTGCCCGGCTCGCACGCGATTGATGTTTAGCTTCAGCGTCGGATAATCGAGGTTCTGAGGGATGTAAAGTTCCGCCACGCCCGGGATCCCGCGGATCTTGCCGGCCAGATCGAGGGCCGTGTTGTAGCTCCGGTCGAGATCCGATCCCGCGACTTGAACATCGATCGGCGCAGGCATGCCGGCATTTAGAACGGCGTCGGCTAGTCCACCGGATTGGAAGTACGCGGAGACCTCCGGCATCTCATCGGCGAGTCGCTTGCGCAAACGATCCATGTATTCGTAGCTGCCAACCTTGTGACCATCCTTCAGGCTCACTTGTACGAACGCCGTGTGCGTTCCCGAGTTCGGTGTATAGAGCGATGAGAAGTCCGGAGTCGATCCGAGATTCGACACAATCAGATCGAGCTCATTCGCTGGCACGACCTTCCGCACCAGATCCTCGACGCGCGCGACTTCCGCCTCTGTCGCTTCGATGCGCGTGCCCGAGGACAACTTGAGGTTCATCATGAACTGCCCGGGATCGGTGCGCGGAAAGAACGAAACGCCTAACAAAGGCACCAGCAGGAACGACAGCCCAAAGAGGACGCTGAATCCGATCAGCACGAGCTTCGGCCGATCGAGCACCAGGTTCACAGACCGGTCATAAAAATTGAGGAACGATTCAAATCGCCGGTTGAACCACTGATTGAATCGCGCGCCCCACGACAGCGGACCATGCTCGCCCGTATGCGCCGGAGCCTTGATGAACCGCGCGCAGAACAGCGGCACCACTGTCATCGCGACTACATAGGAAGCGAACAGCGAGATGACCACCGCCAGCGCGAGAGCCGAGAACAGGAACTTGCTGACGCCCGTGAGAAGCGTTACTGGAAAGAACACCACGGCGGTCGTCAACGTCGCGGCTAACACTGGCAGGCCGACTTCGCTCGCTCCTTTTTCCGAAGCCACAACCGGCGTCTCACCCAATTCGAGATGCCGGTAGATATTTTCGAGAACCACCACGGAATTGTCGATCAGCCTCGAAAACGCGAGCGCCAATCCGCCCAACACCATGCTGTTAATGGTGCCGCCGCCCATCGCAAGAATCATGAACGTCGCGAGCGCCGACAGTGGAATCGAGAAGAACACAGCGATGGTCGCCCGCATGCTTCCGAGGAAAATCAGGATCATGATCGACGTCAGAAACAGCCCGATACCGCCTTCATGTATCAGCGTTTCAATCGCCGTCTTGACGAACTTCGACTGATCGAACACCACCGTTCCGACCAACTGTTTGGGAATATCGACGAGGTGCTTCAAGGCTTCGCGCATCCCATCGACCACCGCGATCGTATTTGAATCGCCGCCCTGCTTGAGGATCGGAAGGTACACCGACCTCTGACCATCCACGCGGACGACGTTGGTTTGGATCTGCTTCGCGTCGACCGCCTTGCCAATGTCGGCAACGCGCACGGGCGTCAAGCCCTCCATCTTGACCGGAACCTTGTCGATTTCCTGCACTGTGGCGAGTTGGCTGTTCGTATAAATGTTGTAGTCAAAATTGCCCACAGCTACGTCGCCCGCCGGAAGAATCAAATTGGCATCGTTGATCGCGCGCACAACATCCATCGGACTGAGCTGATGCGCTTCCAATTTGTAAGGATCGGTGTACACCATGATCTGCCGCGGCGCTCCACCGAACGGCTGAGGCACTGAGGATCCCGGCACACTCGCGATCTGATTGCGGATGTTGTATTGCGCGATGTCGCGCAGTTGGATCTCGTTCAACCCCGCGCCCTTCAGCGTGATCAGGCACACCGGCAGGCTCGAAGCGTCGAACTTCATGACGAGCGGAGGCAGAGTTCCTGGTGGAAGACGGCGCAGGTTCGCCATGGCCAAATTGCTGATCGAACTTGTGTCCGAATTGACGTCCGTTCCGAGTTGGAAATACACCTTGATCACGCTCACGCCCGGCAGCGAGCGCGACTCGATGTGATCGACCCCAGGGGCAAGCGTGAAGTACCGCTCCAGACGGCTCGTGATGTCGACTTCGATCTGCTCCGGCGCCATGCCGGAATAAAACGTCGCGATGATCACCACCGGAATGTTCATCGCCGGGAACATATCGACGGGCATCCGCGCGACACTGCTCACCCCGAGCACCGCCACGATCAGGCAGATGACGATGATGAAGTACGGCGTCGCGATCGCAAAGCGCGACATCTATTTGCCTCCCGCCGCGCCTTCGTTTTCGGCACGCACTCGCGCGCCGGCCAGAAGTTGCGTGTGGCTGCCTGTGACGACTCGCTCGCCTTCCTTCACGCCATGCAGGATCTGGACCCACTGCGACGATTCGATCCCCGTGTCGACGTTGCGGATCTCGACTGTTCCATTCGGATCGACTACCGTCACCGAGCGCTTCCCATCAGTCGCGGACTTCAACGCGGCGACCGGCACGGCAATCGCCTCGGCATCCCTTTCCAGATCCACCGTAACCTCCGCGTACATGCCGGGAATCAGCGTATTGTTTCCGTTCGGGATGTCCACTTCCACGTGCATCGTTCGCGTCGAAGTATCGACCTTATCCGCAATTCGCGACACACGTGCCTTGAAGACTTTGTCGATCGAAGGAACCTTGACATCGACGTCCCTGCCCGGCTTCACCAGCCCGGCCTCCGATTCCGGAACCGGCAGGACCAGGCGCAGCAGCTGGTTCTCCGAAATGCGCACGATCGGCAGCGCCTGCGACCTCGACGATGTTCCGGCCTGGATCATCGAACCCGTATCCGCATAGCGCTTCGTAACCACGCCATCGAAGGGCGCGAGGACCTTCGTATAGTCGAGCATGGTGCGGCTCTTGGTCTGATCGGCTTCTGAAATCTTGATCTGTTCTTCAGCGGTCGAAAGCGACGACTTCGCAGCGGCCAATTGCGAAGCCGCGATCTGATCCTTCGCCTGCGCATCATCGACTTCCTGCTGCGCCACCAGGCCAGGCTGCGTCTTCATCACGTTCGACAATCGTCCATACGTCAGATGCGTCATGTCGTAGCCCGACTGGGCCCGCTGCACTTCGTCCGTTGCGCGCCGCAGATCGGCCTTGTTCCGCTCGATCGATGCCCCCGCGCGGATCAGATCGTCGCGCATCTCCGGCGACTCGAGCACAGCCAGCACTTGCCCCTGTTTGACTCGATCGCCCACATCGACATTGATCTTCTGAACATAACCGGAGATCTTCGCCATCACGTCGACTTCCTGAAACGGAATGAACTCCGCAGTAAGGGTCACCGTCTTCGTCATATCGCGGCGAGTGGCGGTGGTCACTGAGACCGTCGGCAAATCGCCCGCTGACTTTCCACCGGGATCCACCATCGGCGCCGCGGCCGAACTCACCGGCCGGGTCCAAAACCAATACGCTCCCGCGCCGATCACCGCCACGGCAACTACAAGAATCCAGCTCTTTTTCATGATTGATCCCGATTTTGTTGGAGTAGCGGCGCCAAGGCTTCGAGCGAGAACTGATCGGACCGGCACAGGTCGATGATCGTGCGTTCGTGCGCCGCCTCTTCATTGGCGACTCTGATGATGTCGTCAATCGACTCCTCCGGCAGCAGAATCGCTCCGTGAACGTCCGCGAAGACGAGGTCGGCCGGCCGCACTTGGAGTCCAAGCACGTCGACGGGCACATCGAAATCCACCATGTGGACGTAGGAATGAGAAGCCGTCACGGTTTGCGAAAACGCCGGGAAGCCCATTGCGGAGAGCGCCGGAACATCACGCACTGCACCGTTTGTGATCAGCGCCCGGCAATTCAACGCCCGCAGAATTTCAGCGTGAACATCGCTCAACACCGCACCTTGTCCCGGCCGGCTATCGACGTCCTGAATCACTGCGATCGAAGGGCCTGGATGCGCCGCGATGCGCGCCCACCATTGCTGAAATACCGGATGCAGAGAACCCTTCAACGGCGGATCGGCCGCCTTCACACGACCGGTGACCGCATAGCCGAGCGCCAGCGGAAATCCTCCAGTCGCGCAGCGAAAGCCGGGATGAGTGAATCCTTCATTCCGCAAACGGATCTCGAGCTTCTCAAGAGAATTGGCGATTTTGCAGGTATTGAACCTGAGGATCTGGTCCCGCTGTCCTGGAGTGATCATTGAGCGTCTGCGAATCAGTCTGTACTGAGGATAAGCCCGGCGTCAACTCTTGCCAATCCGGTCGATCGGGTACCAGCGCGAGTTTCCTTCCATCGTCCCCTCATTCGCCTCACGTCCAGGTGCCGCGCGAAATACAGTCAGGGCGGGATGGCAAAAGACTTGCGCGCACCCTAGAGTTGGGATGGCAGGCTTGCACGCGTGAACGTCGTACTTCTCTCGACCTCCAAAGACCGGGTGGATGCTATTCGAGCGGCGTCGAAGCGCAGAGGATTCCCATTCACGGTCGTCGGCGACCCGGAACAAGCGGCGCATTCGATCGGCGAAACGGCCGAGGGGATCTTCGTGGTCGACGCCGAATCCACGCCTCATCTTGACGAGCTTCTGAAAGGCCGCTCGCCACGCTGGCCGATCCTCGTGCTCGCAACGCGATTCGATTCCTCCGCATGGGTCGAACTCTTCAAGGCCGGCGCCTCTGAGGTGATCGGCGATCCGCTGAGCGCACACAAAGTGGATGCCGCGTTCGAAGGATTTCTCCGCCCACTAGCCACGCCATCGAAGGTCCACACCATCTGGCGCACGCTGGCCGATCGGCTCAGAGTGCGATAATCAGTACCGAAAGGCCACGCCAATCTTGAAACGTCAGCTTGGCTTTCCGATTCTGATGGGCACTCGCTGGGTGCTGCTGGCCGGATTCGGCGGGCTGCTCCTGTTGCTGGCTGCCCTCGCTTTCTATTCGATTGTCGTGCTCAACAAAGTGGAGCGCGTCGATCAGGATGAAACGCGCCGCTTCCTCACCCACTCTGCTTCGGTCGATCAACTGCGCGATCGGCTCATGACCTCGACCGCCGAAGTGCGCGACTATCTGCTCGACCGCGATCGCTCGGCGATGGAAGCGCGCCGCCGGAAATTGACCGCCGCCTGGCGTGGACTCGAATCCTCGCTGAAAATCTGCGAGGCATCCGCACTGCCGGGCCAGGGCGCGCGGCTCGCGAAGATCGATCGCGATGCCTCTGAATACTGGCGCCTCGTTCAATCCACGTTCAACTGGACGGGCGCCGCCCTCGACAGCGGCGGCTATGACGTCTTGAGCCGCCAGCTCGATCCCACACGAGCCCGCATTCTGCTCGATCTCGACGACGTCCGCCGCATCGACGAGAATCATTTTGACGAGGCGTTCGCGAATTCAACGGAAGAAATCGCGAGCCTCAAGAGCCGCCTACGAGGAACTATCGCCACCGCACTGCTGCTCGGCCTCGGACTCGCCGCGTTCAGTATCTGGCAAGTCATCCGCCTCGAGCAAATCGCGCAAACCCGCTACAACGCACTCACTGAGGCGTACCAGGAACAAGGCCGTCTCGCGCAACGCGTCATCGAAGTACAGGAGCAGGAACGTAAGAGCCTCGCGCGCGAATTGCACGACGAGGTCAGCCAATCCTTAGGAGCGATGCTCGTCGATCTGGGGAACATCACGGAACGAAATCCGCACCTTGAGGCTGCCAAGCGGATCGGCAACGAGACGCTGAACTCGATCCGCAACATCTGCCTGCTCTTGCGGCCGTCCATGCTCGACGATCTCGGACTCATCGCGGCGCTCCACTGGCAAGCCCGCGAGACGCTGCGGCGTTCCGGCATCCGCGTGACGATTAGCGCGGAAGGCGCCACAGGCGATGATGCCGATCTCGAACTGCCCGATCCCTACCGCACGACCGTCTACCGCGTCGTTCAGGAAGCTCTGCAAAACGTCGTCCGCCATTCCGAAGCCAAGCAGGCGCAGATCGTCATCCGCCGCGAGCAGGACCGCCTCGTCGTCATTGTGCAAGACGATGGCAAAGGCTTCAATCCCGAAGTAACCCGCGGCCTCGGACTCCTCGGGATGGAGGAACGCGTGCGCCGCCTCGACGGCTCGCTGCAAATCACTTCCGAACCGGGTAAAGGAACTATCTTGAGCCTCCTGCTTCCACTGCCTGCCGAAAGCCGCCGGATCGGAACGGCAGCTGCATGAGCGACAAAATCCGCATCCTTATCGCCGACGATCACCTCGTCATCCGCGCCGGCTTGCGCCTGTTGCTCGAGCGCCATGAGGACTTCACCGTCGTCGCCGAAGCTGACGATGGACGCCAGGCCGTCGACCTCGCGGCGCAATTCAAGCCGGATGTCGCGGTAGTCGACGTCGCCATGCCTAATATGAACGGCATCGAAGCGACGCGCCAAATGACCTCCGCGGATCCTTCGATCGCAGTCGTCGTGCTCAGCATGTACACGGATGAGACGTACGTGATGCGCGCCTTACGCAGCGGCGCCAAGGCGTATCTGTTGAAGTCCTCAGCGGAGACGGATCTGATTCAGGCCGTCCGCGCGGTGCGTGAAGGCAAGTCGTTCTTCAGTCCGGTCGTGAGCCGGATGCTGCTCGAGGACTACGTCCGCCAGATGGGTCAAAAGGGCGTCGAGGACAGCTACGATCTGCTGACGCCGCGGGAACGCGAGATTCTGCAATTGGTCGCCGAAGGCAAAGCGAACAAGGACGTCGCGACGCACCTTGGCCTCAGTCTGCACACCGTCGAGACGCACCGCACGAAAATTCTGCAGAAGCTGAATCTGCACTCGGTGCCGGAGTTGATCCTCTACGCGGTGCGCAAAGGGATCATCAGCTAGGCCATCGCCACGTAGAACCCGAACAGCGGACGTCCGCGCTCCCCGCCCCAACGGCTCATTTCCCACTTCACCCGCAGATGCCGCACCCCCGGCACTCTCGACAGGTCCACAGGCAGGTTGTACGATCCGCAATACGATTTGTGGCAGAACTTCGCGACCGGACGGTCACCCCAGTTCTCACCATCCGTCGATCCCCAGACGGAGACATCCAGTTGCTCCTGGTCGACGGCGGTGGTGATGGCGAGCGTCAATACGGTCGGTTTTGGGTCGGCCGACACAACTGGGCCCAATCCATCTTGATTCGCTACGGTTTCCGGCAAGAGATAACAGCTCTCCAGATTTTGGACGGGTGCGAGGGCTCGGGCAGCCCCTTGACCAGTGGATGGCATTGTACGCTCCCTCCTTGGGGAATCGATCAGAATGCGCTATTCGATAGGACGATTCAAGTTGGCTTGGCGGATAGTTTGCGACCACTTGCCCGGATCGGCGTGGATTCCTGTTCCGGGTCTCTTTGTCATACGGTCCGTGTCAGAGGCGACGCAGCCGCGTGCGGGCCTCTTCTAGAGTCTCATACTTTTTGCAAAAACAGAACCGAATATATTGATCTCCTTTGCGGGCACCTTCAAAAAAACTAGAGCCCGGCACGGCTGCGACCCCTACATTCTCGATTAAGTGTTTCACAAATGCGATGTCATTCGGATATCCAAACGATGAAATGTCAGCCATGACGTAATACGCCCCGTAGGGATGGATAGTTTTAAGGCCCGCCCCGTTCAGGATCTCGATTAGAACATCCCGGCGCTTGGAATAGTGCTCCGACAGGTCGGCGTAGTAGTTATCCCCCTGGGAAAGCGCCAGTACGCCCGCCTGCTGCAGCGGGGTCGCCGCTCCGACGGTCAGGAAGTCATGCACCTTGCGGATCGAATCCGTCAAATCCGGCGCCGCCAATACCCAACCGACGCGCCAGCCCGTGACCGAGTAAGTCTTGCTCAGGCTATTCACGAGTATCGATCGGTCGCGCATTCCCGGCAGCGTAATCATCGGGATGTGCTTATGGCCCTCGTAAGTGATGTGCTCGTATATTTCGTCGGTGATTGCGAGCGCATCAAACTCCTGGCAGAGTTCCGAAATGAAAGTCAGTTCCTCGAGGTTGAACACCTTTCCCGTCGGATTGTTCGGAGTATTGATAATGATCGCCTTGGTATTCTTTGTGAAGGCGCGCCGCAGTTCGTCGCGATCGAACGACCAGTCAGGAGCCCGCAGCGACACGAGCTTGCGGGTCGCTCCGCAGAGCAGCGTGTCGGGATGGTAGTTCTCGTAATACGGCTCGAAAATGATGATCTCGTCACCCGGATTGGTCGTCGCCAGCAGTGACGCGATCATCCCCTCGGTCGATCCGCAGCAGACGGTGATCTCCCGCTCCGGTTCGAATTCAAGATTGTAGGTGCGCTTATATTTTTGGGCGATCGCTCCACGGAAGGGCTTCGTTCCCCAGGTGATCGGATATTGGTTGAAGTCGGCCTGAATGGCTTCGCACGCCGCATCCTTCAAATGCGCGGGAGCCGGAAAATCCGGGAACCCTTGCGCCAGGTTCACGGCCTGATGAATCACCGCGAGCCGCGTCATCTCGCGGATCACGGATTCAGTGAAGTGGGCGGTGCGGGCGCTTCGGAATCGCTCGCGGCGTTCAGTCGAATGTTCGACCGGCGCGACGGAAGTATTGGCCATGTTGTGAGCTTATCGCAACTGGGGGCGATCGAGCATTCGCTTTTTTACATGAGAGCGCTTGACAGTTGATACTTGTCCAGGCTATATATAGTCTGGACTAGTAATGACGCCGCCGCCTCAGCTCTTACCGGGAACCCTCTACATGCTCGTACTGCGGACACTGTCGCGCGGTCCGCTCCATGGATATGCGATCGCCCAGCGCATCCGGAACGCCTCCGCCAACGGACTCGAGATCGAGGATGGTTCCCTTTACCCGGCTTTGAACCGCATGGTCGTCAAAGGCTGGTTGGAGGGGGAGTGGGGCATTTCCGATAATAATCGGCGGGCACGCTTTTACAACCTCACGGCCGAAGGACGCAAGCAACTCGAGTCGGAATCGGCTGAGTTCGACCAGCTCGTGCGATCCATTCAACTGGTCATGCGGACGGTCTAATCACGATGACTTTCTTAACGGAATGGATCAACCGGCTCCGCCACTTTGGGCGTCGCAAGCCGTTCGACTCCGATCTCGATGAGGAACTCCGTTTCCACCTCGAAGGGCGCGCCGAAGAGCTGATGCGTTCAGGTCTGACGGCTGCGGACGCGTCCTCCCAGGCGCGGCGTGAATTCGGACCGATGGCCCGGGCCGCTGAGGATTCCCGCGCCGCGTGGCGCTTCCGTTGGATCGAGGATGTGCTCGGCGACGCTCGTTACGCCCTGCGCTCCTTCCGCCGAAGCCCCGCCTTCACGATCACCGCTGTGCTCTCGCTCGCTCTCGGCATCGGCGCGAACGCCGCGATCTTCAACGCGATCTACACCGTCTTGTTCAAACCGTTGCCCGTGGCGGATCCGGCGAGACTCGTCGAGTTGACGATTTCGCGTCCGGATCGTCCTGGGGCCGGCGAAGTCCCACCCTTGGCCTTCGTGGACGAACTCCGCCGCGCCGGAATCTTCGATGGCCTTTCTGTCATGTCCGCCGACGGGCTCAGTTTCACGTACGACGATCGCGCCGAGCGCATCCTGGGCGAGGTCGTCTCAGCAGACTACTTTCATCTGCTCGGTGTGCGGCCGATTCTCGGCCAGACGTTCTCTGATGGCGTGCGAACCGGCCACTGGGCGCCCGAAGCCGTTCTGTCCTACACGTTCTGGATGCGGCGGTTTGGCGGCGATCCTCGAGTCATCGGCCGGACGATCCACCTGAATACCTATCCCTTTACGATCGTCGGCGTGTCTCCGGCAGGCTTCTCCGGTATGTCGTTTGGAACCGACTTCGAGCTCAGAATTCCGGTTCTGCCGGAGGGCCGGGAACTCGCGCAGATCGCTGAGCTCGGCGCGCAGCCAGGGCGGCGGTTCTCCACCCTCGCAAGGCTCAAACCGGGTACAACAATCGAGCAGATGGAAGCGACCGCCGATTCGCAGCTTCAGTACTTCCTTCGTACCACGTCGCTGCAAAGGCTCAGGGAGCAAGGGCCGCGCCACATCAGGCTCACCGCCGCCGGACGCGGGGACAATGGGGCGCTCACCCAGTTTCATGCGCCGCTTGATATCATTTTCGTTCTCGTGGCGTTAGTGCTCTTGGTCGCCTGCGCCAATGTCGCGAACATGCTGTTCGCACGCGGCGCCGCCCGGACCCGCGAATTCGCCGTGCGCACCTCGATCGGTGCCGGCCGCCTGCGCCTGATTCGTCAGTTGCTGGTCGAGAGCCTGCTGCTCTCGATGCTCGCCGGATGCCTCGCGATCGCCGCCGGCAGTTGGGCTTCGAGTTGGCTGGTTCGCTTCCTTCCCCAAGGCCACATCGCTCTCACGGTTGACCTTCATATGAGCCCCGTGGCATTACTGTTCACGTTCGCACTCGCCGTATTGTCGACCGTCCTCATCGGACTCGCCCCCGCCATCGAGGCGACGCGCGGCAACGTGGCGGTGACGTTAAAAGCCGATTCCGCCGCCGCGATCGGTGGCACTGCCGCCGCAAAATTCCGCAGGTCGCTGGTCGTCGCACAGGTAACCTTCTCCCTGGTGCTGCTGATCGCCGCGGGAATCTTCGTGCGCACGATGATCGACTTGCGTCCTTCCGGATACGGCCCCAACCCGGGCCGCGTGCTGCTATTCACGATGAAGCCGCAGCGAGAGATTTATTCCGAAGCGCAACGCCGCGTGCTGATCGACGAGATCGTCCGGAATACCGCGCAGATCCCCGGCGTCGAGGCAGCCGGCGTGGCGGAATTCGGCCCGCTCGGCAGCCGCGCAAGCAGCGATTCGATTGAAGGCGATCCGGGTCACACCGTGCAGGCCGACACCGATTGGATCACCGCGGGCTTCTTCGAAGCCGCCGGAATTCGTATGATTGCCGGGCGCGGTTTCTCGCCGAACGACAAGCCCCGCACGCCATTCGTCGCCATCGTCAACGAATCGATGGCACGCGCCCTCTATGGCTCCCGTAATCCAATCGGCCGCACGTTGAAATTCGCGGGCACCAAACTGCCGCGGCCATTCGAAGTCATCGGAGTGGTCCGCGACGTCCGGTATTACGATCTGCACGGCGAACCCCAGCCAGCCGTATGGTTCACCTTCCAGGACTACGCCGCGCCGTACATGCCGACCCTCTTTGTCCGCGCTGTGGATGGGGAAACGGCGGGCGTCTCAACCGCGGTCCGCCGCGAACTGGACGCCTTGGATAAAGGATTTCCGGTCTTCAACATCAAAACCCTTGCCGGACGTGTGGAAGACTCCCTGTCCCGCGAGCGTATGATGGGTGAAATCTCCGAAAGCATCGGACTGCTCGCGCTGGTCCTCGCGGCTGTCGGTCTGTACGGCCTCCTGGCCTACTCGGTGGCGCGCCGAACGCGCGAGATCGGCATCCGTATGGCCCTCGGATCGAACGTCGCCTCCGTGTTCTGGATGGTGGCGCGGGAAGCCCTGGTGCTGGTAGGCGCCGGCGGAGTGGTGGGCATCGCCTGTTCGATCGCCGCCTATCGCCTGCTGTCGCACCAGCTCGCCGGCGTCTCGCCGATCAGCCCCGCCCTCGTCGCCGGAAGCGCCCTCGTGATGCTGCTGGTCGCGGCCGCCGCGTTGACCATTCCGGCGTTGCGGGCCTGCCGTGTCGATCCGCTGTCGGCGCTCCATCAAGAATAGCGGGGAACTTTTCCCGCAACACCGGAGTCAAACCCTTTAGACAGAGCAATCCGGTACAATGCGGATACCGGCATAAAGGGAGGCGGCTCGGTGCAAGATACCGTCATCAGACTGGATCTGAACGTACCAGACGCTACCGCTGCGCGCCAGGATTCGGCCCGTCAGGAAGAAGCCGAACTGGTCGAAGGACTCCGCACCGGATTCGACGCGGCTTATGAAAAACTGATCCTGATGTATCAGCAGCCGGTCTACAATCTGGTCTACCGCCTGCTGAACGATCCGAGCGACGCCTGCGATGTCGTACAGGAAGTCTTCATCAAGATCTTCCGCAATATCAGAGGGTTCCGCGGACAGAGCAGCCTCAAAACCTGGATCTACCGGATCGCCTTGAACGAGGCTCACAATCGCCGCCGCTGGTTCGGACGCCATAAGCGGCAGGAAGTCGACCTGGAGCGTGATGACTCTCTAGCGGGGTTGTCGCTGCAGGATACGCTCCCCGATTCGGGGTCGTCACCCTACGAGCTGGTGCTTTCGGTCGAGGCACAGAAGTTAATTGAAGAGGCCCTACAGGCCTTGAGTGGCACATTCCGCGAGGCGGTAGTTTTGCGGGATGTCGAAGAGTTGAGTTATGAAGAGATCGCCGACGTACTGGGGATCAACATCGGCACGGTGAAATCGAGAATCCTGCGGGGGCGTGAAGCGCTCCGTAAAGAAGTGGCTGCACGCATGGGCGAGTCGGATGCGGATCGTACGCGCGGCGGCCGGTCGAGTTCCGTGTTCTCCCGGCTGTTGCCGGGGGTTCGAACCGTTGCCTCCCGTGGTGTGTCAGGCGACTGAGAAGGCTTAGGATCCAAGGATTATGATTTGCAACACGATTCGGTGCATGACCTCCGAATACCTGGACGACCGGGTGTTGAACGAGGATCGGGCGGAAATCGAAGAGCACTTGCAGCGGTGCGGGGGATGCGCGCAGCACTTCGAAATCCATCGCCGGTTGGGTGCGAACTTGAAGCGCCTGCCGGTGCGGATCGCTCCGGCGCGTCTCGAAACGAAGCTGCGAGCGGTTGCGATCGCCGAACGCGCGTCGGCTGCACAGAACCCCGGCCTGCCATGGCGGGACCGGATCGAATTGGCGTTCCGCAATTTAATGCGTCCGCTGGCGGTTCCGGCGATGGGCGGCATCGTCTCCGCTATCGTGCTGTTCAGCATCATCATGCCGAGTATTTCGATCCGCATACGTCCCGTTCCGAATGACGTTCCGACCAATCTGTCGACAGATGCCTCGGCACAATACGTAGCTCCCATCGGGTTGAACGAGCGGGAACTGGTTTTGGATCTCGTCGTCGATAGCGAAGGCCGCACGGTTGCTTACACCGTCGTCTCAGGCTCCGAACTTTTGCAGGATTCGACCTTGAAGCGCCAGATCGACAACAATCTCTTCTTCGCCGCATTCAAGCCGGCGACGGTGCTGGGCCGGCCGACTTCGGGCCGTGTGCGCTTGAAGTTCGATCGCGATCACGATCACGTCAGCATCCGCGGATAACTTTAGGCTCCGCCAAACCGGTATCCGAATCCCCGAATCGTCACAATATACTCGGGATAACGCGGATTTTCCTCGAGCTTCTGCCGCAGCCACACCATGTGGACGTCCACTGTTCGCGTGTTCATCTGCGTATCGTAGCCCCAGACCTTCGACAACAGATCCTCACGGGGAATGTTTTGGTCCCGGTGATCAATCAGATATTTCAGGAGCTGAAATTCCCGCGCTGACAGCTCGACGGGTTGGCCGCGGCGCGTGACCGTCGCAGTCTTCCAATCGACCCTGACGGATCCGAATTGATAGCACCGCGGACCGGGCCGCGCCGGAGCCCGCCGCAATAACGCTTCGACGCGCGCCAGCAGTTCCGGCATCTCGAACGGCTTGGTCAAATAATCGTCCGCGCCTAATTGCAGCCCGGCGACTTTGTCAGCTAGTTGACCCTTCGCAGTCAGCATCAGAATCGGCGTCAGGTTCCGTTCCCGCCGCAAGTAACGGCAGACCTCCATGCCGTTCTTCTTCGGAAGCATGATATCGAGCAGGATGAGATCGAACGCCTCATTCGGAGGCATCGCACGCGCGAGTCCAGCTTCCCCGTCTGATTCGCTCTCGACTTCGTAGCCTTGGGAAATCAAACGGTCCGTCAGGGTCAGCAACAATCCAGGTTCGTCCTCGATCAGTAGAATTCGGGAAACCGGTCTCACGCCCTTCCCTCCGTTGCAACCGGAATGTAGATCGAAAATCGCGCGCCGCCTTGCGGCATGTTCCTCGCGTCGACTCGGCCGCCGTGCGCTTCGGCGACCCGTTTGACGAGGCTCAGCCCGATCCCAAGGCCGCGCACCTGATCGCGCGTCGCCCTCTTGCCACGAAAGAATGGATCGAAAAGATAACGCCGATCCGATGCATCGAACCCAGGTCCGCGGTCGGTGACGGAGAACTCGACGAAGGCGCCGCTCCTGGTAGCCTCGATTCCTATCCATCCGCCTCCGCCGTGTTTGACTGCGTTGCCAATGAGATTTTGCAGGCAATGAGAGAACACCGGCGCATCGGCCATGACGTCCGGCAATCCTTCGGCGATCTGCTTTTCCACTTCTGTCTTCTCGAGGACTCCCGCCGCATCCGCAATCGCACGATCGATCAACTCCGCCGGCGCGACCGGCGTGAACGTATACGGCGAGCGCCCCGATTCAACTCCGGCGAAGCGTAGGATCTGCTCGACCATATTCGACAGGCGCCGCCCCTCATCCCGCACGAGCGCTCCATAGCTGCGCGTCTTGTCTCCGGCAACGACCCCGTCCGCGAGATTCTCCCCAGCCGTGCGAATGACCGACAGCGGCGTCCGCAATTCGTGCGAAACGCCGGCGACGAAATCGAGTTGCATACGATTCAACTCCTCAGCGCGGCGCAATGAAATGACCAGCGCCGCAATACTCGAGGCCATCATCAGCAGCACCGCGAGCGTCACCGCGAGATTACGGAAGCGCGCGCCCTCGACGTCGAGGGATCCGCCTGTGGCCGGATGTCTCACGCGCAACTGATAGCGTGCCGTTTCAAATAGCGGAGCTTGCGGAGGCCCAGCGCCTTCCCGAGGCGGCGGCCGTCGCCCTTCTCGAGGACGGTCAATCTTCAACTCAAAAAATCCCGTCTCGACATCCGCGTGGTCGATCGCCTGCCCCAACAGCGGACGCGAAGGATCCGCCGTGCTCACCACTTCCAAATCGAATCCAGATCCGAAATGTTTGGTAATCAACGCAGGCCACAACTGGTTCCGCAAATAGTCCGCGTCGAACTCGAAAACCACCCAACCTCGCGGAGGCGGCGGACGCCTGTCCTCATCATCCTCCGGCGGCGGACGCCCATCCGGAGCCATCGGCAACACGATCGCCGGCGGATCCTCGTTCCAAAATGGCCGCGGCGGCGGACCATCCCCGGGATCCAGCAGTTGTTCGTGCAAACGGTCCAAATAAACGGGCCACTTGATCGACACGACCGGCGCGCCCCCGCCGGGAGTGGCGCGCAAAAGCCGGTCTCCATCGCCCGCCAGGTACAGCACGCGGATCATTCGAGGATGTTCAATCGAGGCAGCCGCGCTCGCAAACCGCTCCCCCGCCGCTTCGATCGATCGCTCCGGCCCGCGCACGGTCCGGTCAGTAAGGTTGAGAAGCTCGGTATTGATTTCCTCACGAAAATTGCGCACACCGCGCTCAAGCGACGCTTTCAGCAGCGCCCGTTCCGACGTCCCGAGTTCCGCGATCCAACGGTATTGAAGAATCGCCAGCGCCGCCAGCGAGAAGGCCGCTGCGATCGCGAGAAGCAGCACCGCTCGTTTGGTAATCGCCCCGCGCACGAGATCCATCCTAACAGGGGACCTCGCAAATTCCCGCGCATTTGTTAACTACGTTAAGGGCTCTTCGTAATTGTTAACTATCAGCGCAACCCGTTCCGGGTTTTGATAGTACGAGGCTGGACCGAGCGGATCGATCCGGCCGCATCATAAACCGAAAGGACTCGAACACAAGTGAACCTTCGAAATACAACCCTCACAATTGCCGCTTTGGCGATTTCCGGGGGCGTCATGCTGCAGGCGCAGCCGCCCCATCGCGGCGGTCCGCCGGATTTCACAGCCATCAAAACCTACTTGAACCTGACCGACGCGCAAGTGACTTCGCTCAACGAACTGACCAAGAGCGAGCGGCAGGCATCGCAGTCGGTTTCGAGCGATCTGCGAACCAAGCATCAGGCGCTCAATCACGCTCTCCGCGGAGGCACGACCGACGCAGCCACGCTGACTTCGATGACGCAAGCCGTGCAGGCGAGCGAGCAGAAGATGGTGGCGATCCGCCAGCAATACCAGACTCAGGCCGCCGGTTTGCTGACCGGTGATCAGCAGACGAAGTTGAAGGCTCTCACGGACGCTGCTGCATTGATGCCCAGCGTGCATGAAGCAACGATGCTGAATCTGATCGCTCCTCCAGCGGGCGGCGGCGGTGGATTTGGATGGGGCCGCGGCGGACCCGGTGGTCCTCCTACGCCGGTGCAACAGTAGTCGTTTTCGAAAGTTCGTGCGACGCGCGGCCAAGGACATTCAACCCTGGCCGCGCGTTGCTGCGTCTAGCTGGTGCCGTAGTATCCATCGCGCGACTGGACGACCATCGTCTTGTCACGCGTAGCCAAGTGGATCTTCCGGAACTCGCCGGCCTTGGCGGGCTTGTCTGGCGTGTAGCCGATGCTGTACTGGCTACGCAACTCGTCCTGCATGCGTTCGAAGATCGTAGTCAGCGGCAGACTGTGCGAAACCTGGTAGAACGAGCCACCCGTCTCTTTCGCGAGCCTTTGCAGAACTTTCTTCCCATCGCCATCCGGTCCCGACTGTCGCGAAGGGGGCATACCGCCGCCGCCGTGCCGCCGCCCGCCCATTCCGCGGTACGCATTGAACGGCTCCTCATCGGCAAACAGGATCGCGTACACCAGCGTGTCGGCTTTTTGAGCGGAGTTGATCGCAGTGTTCAGACTGACCTTGCTTCCTCGATCCTCGCCGTCGGTCATGACGACCACCGCCTTACGGCCGTGCTGCTTCGCCATCACGTCCTCGGACGCAAGCATCACCGCGTCGTAGAGTTCGGTACCGCCGCCGCGTCTGCGCTGTCCGCCTTGACCTTGACCGCCGCCCATGTTCCCGACCTGCAAGTCGTAAATGCCCGATTCGAGGCGTTTGCGCGACGACGTGAGATCGACAGTCAGTTCCACTTCACGATCGAAGCGAATCACGAACGCAATATCTTTGTCCTCGCGCAGCACACGATCAAGGAAACGATAGCTCGCGCTTCGTTCCTCGCCGATCACCCGGCGCTGGCTACCGCTCGTATCGACGAGAAGTCCGAGCGTAAGTTCAAGGTCGCTATCGCGCGCGAAATAGCGGATCACTTGCGGACGCCCATCCTCATCGATCGAGAAATCGTCCTTCGTCAGCGTCTTGACGATTTGCCCCTTCTTGTCGTGCACAGAGGCGAAGACGTTCACCACGTTGACGTCCGTCTTGATGGTCGTGTTCGGCGCGCTCAGATCCTGTCCAAGAGCCGAGGCCGCTCCCAGACATCCAGCGAGAAAGCTCCGCCGGTCCGGGCGCCCTTCATGAGTTGGCATTCGGAACTTTGGATGCCGCTCAAACCAAGTTGGTTACCGCAAGTTCCTCGTCAACAACCGGTCCGCATCCTCCGGAGTCCGCACGTCCCCGTCAAGCATTCCGAGCACCAGCGAAGCCGTCTTAATTGCCGAGAATTCCATGTCGTCGCGCACAGGCTGCGCCTGCCCAGGAAAGTGGATCAAAAACGGTACGCGCGGATCGCTCACGCCATCGATCTGCGCCGCATTCCGCAGCGGATGGTCCGCGGAAAGAATCAGGATCGTGTGCGGATCGAGCCGCTCTTCCAGTTTCGCGACGGTTCGGTCGACAAGCATCAAAGCATCGCCATAAGCGGCGACCATCCCACGTCCCGCGGCATCGAGCCGCTGCGATTGCGCGTCGTAAAAATACGGCGCATGAGGAATGTTGAAGTGCAAATAAACGAGTCCGTTATTCGGATCCGATTCCGCCTTCTGCGCGAACTCGAGGATCGCACCATATTCCGCCGCGTGCAGTTCACTGGTTTCCGACTGACCGAACAGCGAGAACATCTGCGTCTCGAACAGCGAGCGGTTCTGAAGCTTGACGTTGCCGCTGAACGACGCCGCTTCCTCGGTCGACTGCCGGTACATCTGATCCCAATAGCATCGGGACGTTTCTTTGGCAAACAGACGGCAATAGGGAATGTACCAGCCGCCGATGGCGACGTTCCACCCGCGTGCATGCGCCTTCGAAAATACGTTGGGACCCGCGAAGGAATCGGCTCCGCGCAGCGCGCCGGCCAGCAGCGTGGGGATCGCCGCCTGCGTCGCCATCGACGTCACCGGGATCCTCCCTTGCGGAGCCAGCACGCGAGTTCCCATATAGGATCGCGACGCCAATTCGTCCAGCACCGGCAGCGCCACGCCTTGCGGACGCGCTTCAAAGCTGAGGCGGTAATCCCACTCGTCGAAGATCACCCATACCACGCGAACATCCGCGCGCGGCGGCGGAGTGATCTGCGCCGCAAGCTTCGGCTCGGGCAGTTGAACAGGCCCCGCCTTGATCCGCACGGCCGCACTGATGAACGTCAACGCGACCGCCGGCAGGCACACCATCAGCACCGCGTTCATCGCGCGAACCGCAGCGGGAAAATTGCGGAACAACACAACGGCGCCGGCGATGACCAGGACACCAGTCGCCGCCACGACCGTCTTCGGACTGAAGTATTGAAACGCTCCCGACCGCAGCAGCGGCGTGTATGTCGACGCCACCGCGCGCAACGCGTTCAGGCACAGCAACGCTCCAACCAGCACCAGGACCTTCCGCAGCCACACTGGCATCCGCGCGGCGAATCGCAAGGCGCAAAAGGTCACAGCCGCCAACGCTACGACGTTGAAAATGGCGGCCTCGTATTCGACCGGCAACGGGCCCTGCTTGGTATGCAGCAAGTCCAGCGGAGCCGCCGCCAACAGGTCGAACCACACGCGCAGGAATACCAGATTCGCGAACGACAGCGCCAGTCCCGCCATCCTCATCCGGCCCGCTGCCGGAGCGACATTAAATACAGGCTCCTCTGCGAGTCCGGCAGATGCAGAGTCCGCACAATTTCGAAGCGGACCGATGCGGCCTGGACGAACGCCTCGCGCGTCAGCCATTCATAAAGAGTATCGCGGCCACGCGCCAACTTCCGGAACATCGCATCGGAAGGATCGATGTATTCGATCAACAACCACCGCCGCGTGAGCTGCGCCGCCACTTCGAATACATCATCGAGAGGAGCCTGATCGCTGACCAGCAGGTGATGCAACACGGCCAGCATCATGACGCCATCGAACGCCCCCGCGGCGCGATCGAGGAACGACTGCTGTTCCGAATTCCGCCAGCCCACCGAAGGCGATGGACGCGCGAAATCGATCGCGAGAGGAAGCACGTCCGCATTCTGCTTCGCGGCTTCGAGGAACAGGCGTCCGCAGACGGCCTCGTCGCTGTCGATGGCGACAACAGAGGCACCCGCCGCCGCGGCCATCAGACTATGTTCGCCGGAGTTGGCTCCGACGTCCAAAACGTTTTTAGCTCGCATTGTTTTGAGCGCCTCGGCGACAAACGCCGTCTTCGAATCGCGCTGGTTGGCCGTGTACGAAGGACAATCGTCCGCGTACGACGACCACTTCGATTCCTGCGCAAGCGGCTCGAACCGCCGCAGCAACTTGCGCAGCCGCTTAAAATGACGTTCGAGGACGAACCGCGCCGCCCCCGCGCTCAGTGGACTCACGGGCCGATACGCAGAGTCCTTCACGCGCCGCGACAACAAACGCGGCAGCGTCACCAGCCCCAAAAATGGCGGACGCCACGCGCGCAACCACGGCAGCGCCCGCGCCGCCTCAATCGCGTCCACTCCATCGCGCCGCGTCAGAAACACCTGCCCCAGCGGAGTTCCCAATTCGCGATTCATCATCAGCGGCAGCAGGAACGTCCGCGTGAATTGCGCGCTCGCGAGCCAAATCGGATCCCCTTCGTTGCGCGGCTCGAAGGACAGCACGTCCACAAAGACGGGCAGTGTCCCTCGAAACAGCACGTTCTGCGGAGTCGCGTCCTTGAGGCCCTTCCCCTCCGCCGCCAATCCTTCAGCCAGCGACAGCGTCAACTCCGCCGCCGCGTACAACATTTGCGGAGCCCACTCGTGCGGATAACTCGGGAACGGAATCTTCTCATGCTCGAGGATCGTCACCACATCCGATTCGGAAACGACGCGCGTGCCGACGATCTGATGGGATTGGCGATGCCGCTCAACGGTAGTCGAATGCGTGAACGCCGCCAGGTTCGCGAGTCCACTCGGAAAAACCTGCCGCCGCACCCGATCGTGATCAACCGTCAGCCGTCCGCCAGGGTCACGAAAGGAAGAGACCGTCATCGGTCCCTCCCTGCCCTGCCTTTTGGTGTTCAGCCTTCGCCGGTTCCGCGGGTGGGACCGCGGAGCGCGATGCTGCAAAATCCTTCAATCGCGCGATCAATCGCCGCACGTGGTAAAGCGCGCCGAGGACAATCGCCCCCAACAGTTGCCACGCTAAGAGTCCGCTGCCCGGATCGGCGTACGCTTGCAAAGGGCGCTCCACAAAAATCATGGCGATGACTGTAAGAGCCAGCAGCCGGAGGCCCGAAGAATAACTAAAACACGTCTTAGGCATAATGTTCTCATCAATGTGCCTGGCAATGACGAACTATTGGTGTACCAAACCCCCGCTGGCGGGCAGAAGTTGCGATTTCTGTGGGGAAAACTACTATGCGCTGATGAAGGGTCGGCGTGCGCAAACGAGGGGAGACGCGCGATCCTTTAGAAGCTCAGATCCTGCTCGATCTGATTGACACGCTCGGCGATCTCAATCGACGACGGATCGGGCGACTCCGGCGGCGTGGACTCGAGGACTCCAAAGCCCAACCGTGTAGCCTCGGCGATCGCCTCGCGGATCAACAGCGCGAGATCCGCATTCGGTCCCTCTGTCGGACTGCCGATCAGCACATCGTTCAGCTCGGGCGGCAGCTCCCACTCGGTCACCAGCCACTGGCCCGCATCGCGGTGATCGAATCCGTAAACGCGGACCTCGAGCGCTTCGAGCGAGAGATGCTCGAGCTGCGCCCGCTCCGCAAGACGCGAGTACATTTCAGGATCGGAGACCAGCAGAGCGAGACGCCCGAGACCAGCCAGAAGTCCGATGGTGTAGGCACGTTCCGCGTCCACTTTGTACTCTCCACTCCAACGCGCCGCGATCAGGGCTGAGGCGAGATTGTGGCGCCAGCATCGTCTCATCAGCGGCAACTTCGCCACGGGTTTCAAGAGCCGCCCCACGCATAGAGTCGCTGTCAACGACGCGATGCGATTGACGCCAAGCACTGACAACGCCTGCAGCAAACTGGTCGTCGGAAAGCGCAGCCCCGACGTCGGAGAATTCGCGAGCCGCAGGACTTCCGCGGTCAGCGCCGCATCGGACTTCAATAGATCCGCCGCTTCCCGGAAGCCCGCATTCTCCTGCCGCAGCAATGTCATCAACCTCGCCGCCACCGGAGAGAACGGCGGCAGATTTCGCAAGGCAAGACGGCTCGGATTTGGCTTGGTCAGTGCGGACACGTGGAACCCCCACGGCACTTATCGGCGGCGTGGTGTCGACCGTGAGAAATGGTGCCACAATAGTAATCGTGTTGTCCGCCTCGATCGCACTGAGTCTCTGGCTGGCGGCCTCTCCGAGCGTGAGCCCCAGCAGCCCCTTCACCGACAACACGTCCCGAGCCCTTGTCCTCATCTTCACCCGCACCGACTGTCCGATTTCCAATCGCTACGCTCCGGAAATCAAGCGGATCTACGACGCCTACTCGACGCGCGGCGTGAAGTTCTACCTCGTCTATCCGGACCGCGAAGAGACCGCCGCCTCGATCGCCAAACATCGTGAAGACTACGGCTATCCGATGCCCGCCATCGAGGATCCCTCGCATCAATTGGTCGCCCGCGCATCAGCGACTATAACGCCCGAGGCGGCAGTGTTCGTTCCCATTCGAACCGCCGCAAAATCCGACTGGCGTCTCATGTATCACGGCCGCATCGACGATCGCTACATCGATTTCGGAAAGTCCCGTCAGCAAGCGTCGGTGCATGATCTGCAGAACGCGATCGATGCCGTGCTCGCCGGCCGCGCTCCATCTCCGGCTGTGACGAAATCGATCGGCTGCTATATCGCCGACCTTCGA
>DASXZC010000595.1:0-6758 GCA_036502165.1 Bryobacteraceae bacterium | reverse complement strand
ATCGACGCTCCGGTTTGGCACCTCGATGTCGGTTCATCGCATCCTGGGGGTGTAGAAGCTCCCAAGGGTTAGGCTGTTCGCCTATTAAAGCGGTACGTGAACTGGGTTCAGAACGTCGCGAGACAGTTCGGTCCCTATCTGCTGTGGGCGTAGGAGAATTGAGGGGGCCTGGCATTAGTACGAGAGGACCGTGCTGGACAAACCTCTTGTGATTCTGTTGTCTCTCCAGAGGCACTGCAGAGTAGCGAAGTTTGGTTAGGATAAGCGCTGAATGCATATAAGCGCGAAACCTTCCTCAAGATGAGTTCTCCCAAGGTTTATGACCTAAGAAGGGCCGTGATAGACTATCACGTCGATAGGACGGATGTGGAAGTGTAGTGATACATTGAGCTTACCGTTACTAATAGCCCGTTCGGCTTGACCATAAAATTTACCACTTACATAGAAAGTTCATTTCTAGTCGGTTGCCCATCAATAAACAGCCCCTTCAACAGGGAGCCGCGCTTAACCGCCAGCTCCCTGACGAATTTTGGGTGATCCCAGCGTGAAGGTCACACCCGTTCCCATCCCGAACACGGTAGTTAAGCTTCACAGCCCCGATGGTACTGCACGAGAAATTGTGTGGGAGAGTAGGACGTTGCCCGATTAAAAACATGAGCCCCGGCTTCAAACCCGGGGCTTTCGTGTTTCTGTACCGCCACCGAACGCTCCAATCCCATCCGCGGACGTCCCAACCCCCCAATCCCCCGTTTTCCGGCCTCTCATAAAGGTCCCGCGCGTGCTCACCCCCTCTCACCCCGGAGGTGTCCCCAAAATGCTCGACGGCCTGTTAGCCGAGATCCGCCCCACTTTGCGAAGTCTGCGCCGCAATCCCGGCTTCGCCCTCTTCGCGATCCTGACCCTCGCCCTCGGCATCGGAGCCAACACCGCCATCTTCAGCGTCGCCGACGCCTTCATCTTCAAACCCCTCCCGTACTCCAGCGCTGACCGGCTCGTCATGATCCACGCCCGCGCCCCCGGCGACACCACCCTCGCAAGCCCCGTCTCCCCCGCGGACTACCTCGACATTCAATCCCGATCGACCTCCTTCGATCGAATCGCCGCCTTCGAACAGGTGGACTTCAACCTTGCCGAATCCGGATCCTCCAATCCCGAAGCCGTCTACTCGACGAACGTCACCCCTGATTTCTTCGCAACCCTCGGCG
Source organism: Bryobacteraceae bacterium (assembly GCA_036502165.1). GTDB lineage: Bacteria > Acidobacteriota > Terriglobia > Bryobacterales > Bryobacteraceae > F-183. The sequence goes on along the minus strand of DASXZC010000595.1, from coordinate 5,553 downwards.
TCCAGCCGCTACTCGGCCGCGCCTTCGGTCCCGGCGACGACCTCCCCGGAAACAATCAAGTCGCCGTCCTCAGCTACGGACTCTGGCAGGACCGCTTCGCCGCCGACCCCACCATCATCGGACGCCGCATTAAACTCAACGGCCGCACATTCTCCGTAATCGGTGTCATGGGCAAAGCCATGCGCTTCCCCGCCGGCAGCCGCCTCTGGGCCCCGCTCACGCTCACTCCCCAGGAAAGAGAAATCCGCGAAACCCATTCGCTCCGCCTGCTCGGCCGCCTGAAACCCGGCGCAACAGAACCCCAAGCGCGCTCGGAATTAGGAACAATTATGACCGCCCTCGCCCGCACCTACCCTCGCACGAACCAAGGTTGGAGCGCCTTCCCGCAGCCCCTACACCGCTACATCACCGGCGAGCTAACCAGCCAATTCTCCCTCCTCCTCCTCGGCGCCGTGTTCTTCGTCCTACTGATCGCCTGCGCGAATGTGATGAGCCTGCAATTCGCCCGCATCTCCGGCCGCCAACGCGAACTCGCCCTCCGCGCCGCCCTCGGAGCCAGCCGCTGGCGGATCATCCGCGAGATCGCCATCGAAAATATCCTGCTCTCCCTCGCCGCCGCCGCCGTCAGCCTCATCTTCTCCGCCTGGAGCCTCGACGTCATCCTCTCCTACATGCCCGGCGACGTCGTCGCCTACATCGCCGGCTGGGACAACATCCAACTCGACGCCCGCGCCCTCGCCTTCACCGTCGCGGCCGCCCTCTTCGGAGGCCTGCTCTCCGGCGTGATCCCCGCGCTCCGCACCCGCCCCGACGTAAACGACGCGTTGAAGGAAGGTGGCCGCTCCGCGACTCTCGGCCGCGGCCGCACCCGTTCCCGCGGCATTCTCGTCGTTGCCCAAATCGCCGCCGCCTGCGTCCTCCTCGCCGGTGCCGGACTCATGTTGCGCGGCTCCCATTCCCTCCTCGACGTCAACCAAAGTCTGCGTCCCGCCTCGATCCTCACCATGCAACTCGTACTGACCGACAAGAACTACGGCCAGGCCGATCAACGAACCGCATTCTACGACCGCATGCTCGACCGCCTGTCTATCCTCCCCGGAGTCGAAGCCGCAACCCTCGTCTCAAACGCCCCCTACGGAGTCAACGAAATCCGCGCGCCCTACACCGTTGAAGGACAACTCGCCGTGAATGCAAGCGAGCGCAAGTCCGCCCAACTCCAAGTGATCAGCCCAAATTATCTGGATACGCTCGGCATCCGTCTGATCGCCGGCCGCGCATTCTCCCAAGCGGATGGCCCGAAGAGTCAGCCCGTCGCCATCGTGTCCGAGAAGTTCGCCACCCGCAACTGGCCCACTTCGACCGCGCTCGGCCGCCACATCCGCTTGAGCAACGAAACCGCCTGGCTCACCGTCGTCGGAGTCGTAAAGGACGTCCGCTACGACCCGTGGGTGACCGAAGCCGCCCCGACGATTTACCAGCCCTACCGCCAGGCCCCGCTCTACTACACCTACATCGCGATCCGCGGCAAAGGAGATCCCCTCTCGCTCGCGGCCCCGGCGCGTCAAACTATCGCCGCACTCGACATCGAACGTCCCCTGTTCGAATTGAAGACCCTCGACCGCGTAATCTCGAACAAGATCATCGGCCTCTCTTACGTAGCAGTGATGCTCGCCGTCCTCGGAGCGATCGCCATCATCCTCTCCGCCGCCGGCATCTACAGTCTGATGGCGTATCTAGTGACGGAGCGCACCCACGAAATCGGCATCCGCCTGGCCCTCGGAGCCGGCCCCCAAGAAATCCTCCGCGGCATGCTCCTTCGCAGCGGATCCCTCATCCTCGCCGGACTCACCATCGGCCTCGGGATCTCGATCCCGCTAGCGCGTCTACTCTCGAGCCTCATCTACGGAGTCGCGCCTAACGATCCGACGACGTACGCGGGAGCAGCACTGTTGCTAGTGATCGTAGCCCTGACCGCGTGCTACGTTCCTGCACGTCGAGCGATGTCGGTGAACCCGATCATCGCGTTACGCCGGGATTGATGCGTGACCCGGCCTTCTCCCGACGCAGTTGTTCGACTACAGCGATGACTTCGTCTTCCATCGGGAACTTGCCATCTTTTATGGGGTCATAGATCGGAGTAGGAGGAATGTCCACGCCGAGGGCTTTCAGCAAAGCGCAGGCTTCGTCGAGGGAGTACCTTAAAACGTACGGCTCGCCGTCTGCGCAGGCCCCCTTGTGTGCCTTCAGGGCATGTTGTTTCGCTCGCTCGCGGTCGCCGATAGCAAGCCACAGTTCGGCCAGTGCTTGGTGGTCTCCCCTATCTGCCTTGGAGAGCCGCTCAGCTTCTTGGCGGGGCGAATGGAGTTGGCCAAGATGGAACTTAGCGAGAGTCAGGCGCATCTCGGCATCGGGCTCGATCTGAGCGACATGGCGGTCCATCGCTACTGCCTCGCCGAAGCTATTCGCGGCCGGTTCCCACTCCGATCGCTTCACATGCCACTGGCCGCGCAGATTGTGGAGGCTGCGGATAATTTTGCGGTCTTTGCCTTCGGAAGCGAGTAGTTCGGTCCGAAGGAGACCCTCCTCACTTAGCCGCCCCTGCCAAAACAGAAACCGAGCGTACCACTGCTCTGCGTTGCCGAGACGGTATGTGGCTCGTCCCCAGTCTCGCCCCATAGTGTCGAGCAAATTCCAGAGCTTTTCGGCCTTCTCCCATTCACCGAGCAACGAGGAGGTGCCGAAACACTCGAGTCGCGCCCGGAAAATGTCAGCGCTGCCCCCCATCAACTCGGCCACAGAAAGATTGAGATCTCTACACCGGTTGCTTTGGGCCAGCCGGTTTTGATTACGCAGACAAGCGCCAAGGTTCGAAAGGCTGATGCTCAATCCAGCCCAATCCTTGCAACGAATCACATTTCCAATGAGCACCGCACTGCACCCCAAGGAGTCTGTCAAGGCTCCTGTGTTGGACAATGCAACCGTTACCGAATTGAGCAAGGAGGAGGCATCATACCGACACACTCCTTTGGGCAGATGCGCCCATCCCATCGGGAAGAATGGCCGAAGCAACGTCAGCACCTCGGGATAGGACTCGAGATTGACCAGAAGACCAGCTTCGAGATCGCCGCGATACGCTTTACAGGCCTCCTTATAGCGGCCCATCTTGAGTAGGACTCGGACGATGTGAAGCCCGATCTGGACGTCTTCCAGGCTGCGGGCCCCTTCGTACGGATCATGCGGTTGTCTCGAAAGGTGATCCAGGACGAGTTGGCCGAAAAGATTCGTTTCCTCAGGCGTAAGGCTACCGGCAACGACACCGCGGACCACCGGGTGCAAGTCGTATTTTTTCGAATTCGTGTCGTATTGGAGCAATCCGCGACTCTTGAGGTCAAACACTGTCTGCGCCAGAAGATTTTGCCCCTCTCGCGCACTGTCTTCATCCAGGTCCGGCCGCAAGTGAGGATTCAGCGCGGCGATCGTCATATCGTCACCGGCAGTTGATAGCAATGCGAGCGTCGACAACAGTTCGCGGCTCTTATCACTCAATTCGGCGAAGCTCGTTTTGAGGATGTGCTTCCGCCTCTGCCGAAGATCAAGATCCGCGAGATTCAACCGGCCAGCCCCACCCACTGGATCCGCGAACCAGCGGTCGAAGTCCCCTCGCGCCGGCAAGTATTCATTGATCAGGCCAGCCAGCGCTCCCGTCACCAGCGGATGACAATCGCAGTTGGTCTTGAGAAAATCCTGGATCGCTTGAGACGCGCCGGTGACTCCACAACTGCGAATCAGCGCTTCGGCATCAGCGGGACGCAATCCCGGAAGAGTCACTCGGAAAGCGCCGGGGATCGTCTGGCTGGCATGGTTCAAGAGCACGCGGGGAACTAGACGCGAAGTGACCAGGATCTTCGACGGCCCCGCCGCAGCCAATTCTCGCAGCAGATCATCATCTTCATGACGGATCGCCGCGCAAGGGTCTCGCTTCGCAATGTGATACGTCGGATCATCGGCCGCCCCGTCTTCAATTTCGGCTGCGTCGATCCGCTGGTAATTGACCAGGATCCGCTCGATGCCGTCCAGCACGAGGAGCCACGCATCATCGTGAAGTTGGCGAAGCAGTCGGCTCGATAGTTCAGGCGTCCTCAACTCAAGGAAACTGTCAAGCGGCTGGCGGGTCATATACGCAAGGGCATGACGGCAGAAGTCCGCCATTATTGCACCGCGTTCGTAGAACGAGTACCAAAAGCCTCCAGCCCATTTTTTCCGGACGTTCACGGCCTGGTCGTTAAACCAGTGCCATGTGAGCATGCTCTTACCGGTCCCTCCGATGGCGTCGAACAGAAGGAGGGAATGGTTGTCGGTCGGGGACGCCCAGTGATTGAGTTCGAAGAGTTGTGTAGCGCGGCCAACGAACTCATGTGAGCCAAGGTAATGAGGTTCGGCGTAAAGATCGGGTGGTAAAGGGATCGGGTCACGGCGTGATTTGCCGCTGTCGATGGGTTTGAGCGGGTTGGCCAGCTCGCCGACGGATTGGTACACCTCCTTCGTGAATTCGTCGACGCTATTGAATTGCGCGTAGATCCTGCTAACCTGCGAGCCCGCCGGGAGCTTCGCCCGCTCCCGGAACGCAGCGAGCCTATCTCGTTTGCCAGGGTCCGGTTCGACGTCGGCTCTCTTGACCGGGTGATCATCGCCCATGATGAAGAGCAACGTAGGAAGCCCCAACGCTTGCGCCGCATTGAACTCGAGCTCAGTGATCGACAGCTTCTCAGGATTGCGCCTCTCATCCACCGGAGTCTGCCCATACTTGTGCCCAATGATGAGGATATAAGCAGCCGCCTCGCGGACCATCTCGAGCGAAGAACTGATCAAGTCCGCATCCGCCTTCGCCGAGTCATGCTCCATCGCGATACCCATGAGCTTCATCGAAGCGAGAGCGTCGAGGACAATCTTCCGATGAGCTTTCAGATCACTGAACGTACTCGAGACGATGACCCCAAGAAAGTGACGCGCATTCGGATTTGGCATAGAAAACGCCGTCAGTACTTCGCCAGCGATTCCCGTTGCTTTTTAAGGAACCGCGCCACCTGCTCCCTCACCGCATCGTCGTCGAGATCCCGCCGGTCTTTGATGAGCTCGATCCCATACGCGAAGCTCTGCAGCGCGCTCCGTTCCCCGTGATTGAACTCGGTCACATCAGCCCGGCCCCGGACTTCGTTCTGTTCCTTGACCACGGCCGCGACCATCTCGTTCAGCGCCTGCCGCGGGAACGGATCAGCCAATTCCGGCTCATAAACCTCGACCAGTGCAATGAGCTTGGCGATCTCGGTTCTGCTTCCCTGTTCGCGCGTGCCCGCTGCCTCCGTCTCTTTGGCCGGGGATGCCGCCGCCACCACAGGACGAGCCGGCACAGGGGGTGTCGGAACCTGCGCCCCAGATTCCACAGTCACCTCAGCCGGTTTAACCGATTGCACAGTCGCCGCCGGAGGAAGCCCCGCCGCAGGAACCGCTGCCGCTACCGCCGTCGGCTCAGCAGGACTCGCGACCCTTTTTGGA
>DASXZC010000594.1:0-10836 GCA_036502165.1 Bryobacteraceae bacterium | reverse complement strand
GATCCGGCTAAGAAATTGGAATACGAAGCGAGTCTGATTTTTCCGAGGCCCTTCGGCCCTGGACCACGGACGCCCAGGTTCAACTCCCAAATCCAATGGGGATCGCTGGCCAATTTTGTCATGACCGGGATCTTCGTGCTGGCGGGCTTGTGGATTCTCGAATCCGATCGCCCTGTCGCCGCGCATCCAGCGGACCCGGGGATGTTGCCGGCTCCGAAGGCCGCTCCGCGTCCGGCGGCCACGCGCGGGGTGCGGCCTTCGGCTCGATCCGACCCCGATCTCGCGATGCTGCACGAGCACCCAAAGCGGGATCGAAGTCGACCGGACGACGACAACTACACTCCGGTCACGTCTTCGGCGCCTGTCGAAGTGCCTGCCGCGGTTGATCCTTTGTTGCCAACGGTCGATTCAGGGGAAGCCACCGTGCCTGAACCGAAGCTGCCCGCTGCGGCGCCGGCTGCCGAACATCCAGATCGGCCTCCCGACAGTCCATTCCTGGGAACGTGGGTGTATCTTCCGGTTCCGCCGAGTCCGGAGGATCAGTCGATGTATCGGCCCGAGTACATCGAAATGCGCATACACGAGGTAAAGGGGCTGCTCGAGGGACATTACCGCGCGCGATATCACGTCCCGGATCGTCCTTTGTCTCCGAATGTCGGATTCCATTTCACGGGTCCGCTGAAGGAGCGGTCGGGTGCGTTCCATTGGAAGGGCGCGAACGGCCTCGCCGGGGACGTCATTTTGAACCTGTTGGGAGCCAACTCCATACAGGTCGATTGGAAAGTCACGGAGCTGGCCGAGTCCGCGGACCTGGTCTCGGGTACGGCCGTTCTTACGAGGGTTCGGTAAACCTCTATGCATGAAAGCGAGAATATGACTATCACATCACCCGAGCCGGAGCGGCTTGCGGGAGAGGCGTCGCAGGAAAAGAAGGCGACGACTTGCCCAACTTGCGGATGCGCCGATGTACGCCAGTCATCTGCGCGGCGGGCGGCCGATCTGCTGCCGAGTAACCGGAACCGCGTTCCTTTCCGATGCCGCGGGTGCCGCGGACGGTTCCACGTCAATATTGCGGAACTGCCACAGGCGTTCCCCGCGGCGAGTCCGCCGCGAAAATCGAGCCATCATCATCGCAATCGCACGGCATTCCTGAAGGGTCCGCAGGCGCGGCGGATTCTGAAGCACGCGACGATCGTTGGCGCTTCTCTGGCGGCGTTTGCCGCCTTTCTGTATCTGCTCGCCGCCGGCGGACCCCCATCCTAAGGTCCGCTTGCGATACGATGTTCCCACGATGTCCAAGTTGATCTTACTGGCTGCCGGTTTTATCGGCGTACTGGCGCTGAGCGCACAACCTGTTGGAGTCTTTACTGATCATTCCAACGTAGGAGAAGTCAAGGGCGGGGTCGAATTCGATTCCGCGCATGGCGCCTACAAAATCAGCGCGAATGGCGCGAATATTTGGGGAACGGCGGATGCGTTCCACTACGCCTGGAAACAGGTGTCCGGAGATATTACGCTCAGCGCGGGGAACGCGTTTGTGGGCGAGGGGAAGAATCCGCACCGGAAAGCGGTGCTGATGGTGCGGCAGACGCTCGATCCGGGGTCGCCGTATGCCGATGTCGCAATTCATGGCGACGGGATGATTTCGTTGCAATACCGCAGCCAGGCGGGGCAGATCACGCGCGAACAGCGTTCCGTCTTGACCGGCCCGGGAGTGACGGTGCGGCTCGAGCGGCACGGCGATCAATTCAACATGGTGGTGACGAAGCCGGGCTCCGATCCGGACCAGCCGCCGAACCTGGCGACGGTCGTCATGAAGGATCCGGTGTACGTTGGGATCGGATTGTCGGCGCACGAAGCGGAGGTGACCGAAACGACGACGATTTCGGACGTTCATCTCGACGTCACGCCGAGGACGAAGATCCAAAGCAAGCTGTCGATTTACGATCTGGCGACCAAGAACGTCGAGGTCATTTACAAGGCGGATCATGTGTTCGAGGCGCCGAACTGGTCGCCGGACGGATCCTATCTGATGATCAACACGGGCGGCGATTTGTATCGGATCGCGCCGACGGCGGGGGCGCAGCCCGAGAAGATCCAATTGAGCGAGAAAATCAGCTCGAACAACGATCACGGCATCACGAAGGACGGCAAGCGGATCGCGATTTCCGGCCGCGGCGCCGGGACGGGATCGCAGGTATTTCTCGCCAATTCCGACGGCTCGAAGGCGCAGCTCATGGCGAATGGTGTGCCGAGCTATTTCCACGGCTTCTCGCCGGATGGGAAGTTCTTCGTCTTCACGGGCGAACGCGCGGCTAATTTCGACCTGTACAGGATGTCCGTCGAGGGCGGCGCCGAGGAGAGGCTGACGACTGACAAGGCGCTCGACGACGGGCCTGATTACTCGCCTGATGGGAAGTGGATTTACCTCAATAGCGAGCGGAACGGCCACAATCAGATCTGGCGCATCCCGTCGGCCGGCGCTGGGGAGGGCGATCGCCACGCGGAACATGTCGTTCAGGACGATACGTCCGACTGGTTCCCACATCCGTCGCCGAACAGCAAATGGATGGTCATCATCTCGTTTGAGAAGGGGACGCGGGGACATCCGCCGAACCGGCCGGTCGAACTGCGATTAATGACAATGCCGGGGGAGAGGCTGAGGAAAGAGCACCCGGTCACGGTGGTGTCGCTGTTCGGGGGACAGGGGACGATCAACGTGAATTCCTGGTCGCCGGACTCGAAGAAGTTCGCGTTTGTGAGCTATGAGCGAGTTCCGGACGAAGGTCAGAAACGGTAATCGGTATACTCCTTCTCGCGTCTGAGGATTAAGAAACTCAACAAATCTGTAGGATCGTTTCCTCGTGCGCTGGTGTTAGATGAGTTCAGAGGAAAAACGGTACTTCAGTGCGGATTGCTGCGCTCGGCGGATTCATTTTTGTGAACGTGATCGGCGGCATCTGCTCGGCTGCGGGTGGCGACGTCCCGGATGCGCTGCCGCCGGCGGTCGCCTCGTTATCCGCCGCGCCTACTTCGACACCAACGCCGGCACAGGCGCCTGCGGCGGCGACGGTTGATCCCGTGCCGGGGTTCCGGCTCACACTTCCTCCGATAGCGAATCCGCTGGCGGCGATCAAGGTCGAGAAGCGGCTGTTCGGAGTCCTGCCCAATTACCGGGCCGACCAGGAAACCGCGGATTACAAGCCCCTCAAAATGTGGGAGAAGTTCAAAATCGCGGAGCGCGATACGTTCGACTGGCCGAACTTTCCTCTCATGATCGGCTTCGCCATGCAGACGCAGGTCGCACAGAATGGATTTCACGGGAAGGCCTTCGGGAGGAGCTTCGCCGAATATTACGCCCGATCGTTCGGCGACGCTTTTATTGGGAACTTCATTACAGAGGCGGTGATGCCGAGTCTGTTGCACGAGGATCCGAGATTTTTCCGGTCCGGGACGGGTTCGGTGTGGAGACGGGCCTTTAAAGCTGCCAGGCAGGTGGTGGTGACGCGGAGCGAAAATGGCGGGCGGACATTCAACTTTTCAGAAATTTTGGGCAATAGCGCCGTGGTTGCGATCACGAGCTCCTACTATCCGGATTCGCGCAGGCTGCTGCCGGGCGCGGAGCGGGTCGGGCTCGCGGTCGGCAACGATGTCATTTCCAATCTGATGACCGAGTTTTGGCCGGATGTAAAGCGGCGCATACAGCCGATGATCCAGCGGTTTCACTTCGGGAACTGACGGCAAAAGGGCGCGGCCTGACACCGCACCCTCATTGCATAGCGCACGTCGATCTTACTTGCCGTCCGCGCAGAGATCGGCCACTTTATTGAGGACATCGCCCAGTTTGGTGACGATCTCGCCCACGTCATCCCAATCGTCGCCGTCGCCGAGGGCGGCCAACTCTTCGATGTTCGCCTGCAGTTGCTTGCCGAGGCTCTTGGCGCGAGCTTCGTCCTTGTTCTTGCTGCTGAATTCCTCCGACAGAACTTTGGCCAGAGCTTTGGTCGCCGGGAACAGTTCACGAGCGGTGGACTGGACTTTGGCGACTTCGGACTTCCGGAGTTTGCCGTCGTCACTATGTTTATCAATATAATCGGCGACCCGATGCCAACGGTCACCAAGCCCACCGATGTCATCGCAGGTATCGGCACGCAGGGTCTGCGACGCGCCGGCGGCCAATAGGATCGCGACGCCCACGACGGGGACGGCACGTTTCAGAAGCGAGAGAAAGTTATTCATGGATCACACTTAACCTTTTTTGTTTGCACTCAACTGGGGTTCATGCGAGCGGAAAATTCCCGTTCCCGTCTCGCACAGCAATGTTATCGACAATTTATGCAGGTTACAACAGCCCAACATTATGTAGTGGCTTATGTCTGTTTATGTCGAAGACATAGTAGACCCACCGTCGCTCAGGTACTATCACCGTTTATCGATGTTCCTATCTTCATGCAAACTCAACAAAACGCGCCGCTTCCCGGTAGTTCGCGCATCTAACCGACGAGGGCCTAATGCAGACATCCGACATCCTGAAAGCTTGGGGCAAGATCCTCAAGGGCGAGCGGCCGACGTTGTCCATCGAGATTACACGTGAGTGTCCGCTGCGATGTCCGGGGTGTTATGCCTATGGGGATGACCACTTAGGCGGGGGTATGACCCTGCGGCAATTGAATGACCGCAAGGGCGATCACTTGGTGGAGGGAGTTCTCGAAATTGCGGACCGGCTGAAGCCGCTGCACTTGTCGATTGTGGGGGGCGATCCGCTGGTGCGGTACCGGGAGCTCGAGATTTTGTTGCCGAAGCTGATCGAACGCGGGATCCATGTGCAGATCGTGACGAGCGCGTTCCGGCCGATGGCGGCTTCCTGGGTGGACTTGCCATTGTTGAACCTGGTCGTTTCGATCGACGGGCTGCAACCGGAACATGACGCGCGGCGGGCGCCGGCGACCTATGAGCGGATCCTCAAGAATATCGCCGGGCAGCGGGTGACCATCCATTCGACGATCACCGGGCAGATGATGCGGCAGCCGGATTATCTGGGGCGATTTCTCGAATTCTGGACGCCGCGCGAGGAGATCCGCAAGGTGTGGTTCAGCATCTTCACGCCGCAGGTGGGCGATCAGCTTGAAGAGATATTGACGCCGGACGAGCGGCGGCGGGCGATCGCTGAGATGTTCGAATTGATCCGAAGGTTTCCAAAGCTCGACATGGCTCCGGAGCTGATTGCGCAGTTCGCAAGGCCGCCGAAGAGTCCGGAGGATTGTGTGTTTGCGCAGACGACGCAGACGATTTCGGCGGATTTGAAGTCCGCGATTACGCCGTGCCAGTTTGGGGGGACTCCAGATTGTTCGTCGTGCGGATGCATCGCGTCGATGGGATTGGCGGCGATTGCGGATCACAAATTGGGGGGCGTGATTCCGGTGGGGGCGTTGTTCCGCGCGTCGATCAAGATCGGGAAGATGCGTTCGAAGCGGGTGGCGGCGGGGCCGTTGACGCCGGAGGGTAAGGGGCTTCGTGTGTTGCAGTAGGACGAGGGGTCCTGCGTTCTTCAAGATTGGGACGAGGTGTCGATGTGAGGGGCGATTGTAGGAGTCGGAACGTGATCAGCGCGGCCGGGGTGAGGAAGACGAAGGATCCGATTACCCACATGATCACGGCGCCGAGCACTTGATCCGAGAGCGGAGATACGGGGAAGAGATGTGCGCCCGTCACGTAGTACGTGTAGACGGGGAATCCGCAAAAGGCGAGGAATGCGGACACTGCTGTGTTTACGAGATCCGCGGAGATCAGGTAGAGGAGCACGCCCCACGACATCCCGTGACGGGCGCTCGGCCAGGGACGGACGATTGACCACCAAAACATTAGCGAGGTGGCGAGGAAACATAGGTGTTCGATGTCGTGCCAGGTTTCGTTGCGCAATGCGAAGTCGTACGCCGAGGGGACGTGCCAGCCGACGAAGGTTGCGTTCATTGCGATCCAGGCGACGGGAGGCGAGATCAGCCAGCGGCCGAACTTTCGTAGAGGCGTGAGACGGAGGAGCGGGCTGAGGATCGGTTTCCTTAGTGATTCCGGGAGCCCGCGGAGGAGGGGAACTACCGGTTGGGCGAGTAGAACTAAGGGCGGCACCGCTGACATCAGGAGAAGATGCTCGACCATGTGCGCGCTGAGTAGGGCGTCTGCGAAGCCGTCGAGGGGACTGGCGATCGAGATCCACAGCGTGGCGAGTCCGGAGAGGAATGAGAAGAGGCGCAGCGTGGTGAATTGCGTGGGGCGCGTCTTGCGGAGGGCGAGCCATCCGCGGAGGTAGATACACGCGGGGATCAGGATGAACGCCGTAAGCCATGGCGGCATCGTCCATTCGGCGAAGACGGTTTGGATCGCGGTGGACATTTTGCGCCAGCCGCTATTGCTTGGTCAAGCGGCGCGAGGCGTCCTCGGCGGGCACCTGGTTTCCTCGCAAAGTGAGTAGAAAATGAACGAGCGCGGTGGTTTCAGGAGGATTCAAAGCGTTGCCGTAAGATGGCATGTTGCCTCCGCCTTGGAGGACCTGGCGGATGATTTGATCCTCCGTCATGCGGGCCGCGATTGCATCGAGTGCGGGGCCGCGGAGACCGCCTTCGCCTCCGATCGAATGGCAGTTGCGGCATTGTTTGCCTTGAAAGATGATTGCGCCTTGGCGTTCGAGGGGAGAGCGATCCTTCAAATCCGCGGGTGGGATCGGGGCGGCGGTCCAGGCGTCCATGATCGGGCTCCAGGGAGTGTAGGTGCCGAGGCGCGTGAAGGTGCCGAGGGTCACCGCGATCAACGAGATCATGAGGATCGCGACTGGGCGGCGTGACCAGTGCTTTTCGCCTTCGCCCGCGAAGAGAGGCAATAGCAGCAGGCCTCCGATGATGACGACGGGCGCGATTAAGACGAATGGCGTCTCGAGTTCCGGCGGGAGGAACGCGAGTATCGAATAGATGAAGAGGAATGCGAAATCGGGCTTCGGGGCGGTTTGGATGATTGTGGGATCCGGCTGGCCGCCGGGGCCGAAGGGGCCGAGGAACCAGGCGCACAGCATTACGGCGATGACCATCGCGGCGGAGAAGACGGCGTCTTTCCAAATCGCGTCGGGAAGGAACGGGACGCCCGCGGTTTTGATGAGCTCGTGATATTCACGCTCATACGTCGACTTGCGCACGAGCCGCCCGGGCATGGGCCATTCGCTGATGCCGAGGCGCAGGACCATCCACACATGGAGGCCGACGCTGAGCAGCAGGATCCCGGGAATTACGAACACGTGCAGGGCGAAGAAGCGAGAGAGAGTCGCGCCTCCGATGACGGCGCCGCCGAGTAGGGCGTGAACGAGTGCGCCGCCGGCGAAGGGGACGCGGCTGGTGACGGATGCGCCGATGCCGAGGCCCCAGTAGGCGTCCTGATCGAAGCGCAGCACTTGCCCGGTGAACGCCATGCCGAGCGTCAACAGGAGCAGTACGACGCCGATGATCCAGGTGAGTTCGCGAGGGAATTTATATGCGCCGAAGAGGAAGACTTGCGCCATGTGGATGAGCACGATCGCGATCATGAAGTTGGAACCCCAGGCGTGCATCGCGCGCAGGAACCATCCGAGAGTGATGTTGTGATCGAGCGCCTGCAGGCTGTTCCACGCGTTGCCGGCGGATGGAATGTAGACGAGCGCGAGCAGGATTCCGGTGACGACTTGGAGACCTAGCAGCACGGCGGCAGCGCTGCCGAAGACGTACCACCAACTGGCTGCTGATGCGGGGATCGGATGCGTGGCGGCTTCGACTAGCGGTTTTTCGAGCCCCAGGCGATACTCGAGCCACGCGTAGATTTCCTTCAACTTCGACATTTAGGAGTTCCTCTTGGTGTCGAGTTGGATGAGCCGGTCTTTATTGCAGGCTTCCGTCGCGAGCGTTGGAAGTTCGCCGGCGTTGATCATGAGCTGGCCGTTCGAGATTTTGTGTTGGTACTCGAAGAGTCCGCGAGTGGGTGGGCCGGAGGCGCGGGATCCGTCGGCATAATACGCGCCGCCGTGGCAGGGGCACAGGAATAATTTCGATTGCTCGAACCAGCGGACCGGGCATCCGAGATGGGCGCAGTTGATGGCGAACACTTGAAATTCGTTGGCCGATTTGCGGCGAACCCAGCAGGCGACACCGCCGGTTTGTCCATCCCATGGGGCGGTCACGGGGTTGCGGTAGTTGACGAGGCGCGTCTGGCCTTCGGGGAAGTCGTCGGGGGATCCGAGCGGAACCCAAGCCTTGTAGCTCGAGTCCTTTTTGAAGACGGCGCCGAGGATGTAGCCGAGGACGGGGATGGCGAGCACGGCTCCGACGAGGCCGTTCAAGAGCAATGAGAGTTTGAAGAGAAAGGCGCGGCGGGAGTTCATTTGGTGGCTCCTTTCTTATCGAGCGTGTAAGGTTGGCCAGGGTAAAGCACGCGCTTAGAAGCGAGCCAGGCGACGACGTCCGAGACTTGCTCTTCTGTCATGGGGGGCGCGCCCGATCTTTCGAGATGGCGCCAATCCGGCATGCCGAGGTCGGGGCGACCGCCGATGACCATGTTACGGAGGTATTCATCGCTGACGAGCGCAAGATAGGCGGGATCGACGAGCGAGCCGGCGACCGCGTGAGGATCGGCGGTCGGCCTCGAACCGGCGCCATTTGGCCCGTGGCAGCGAGAGCAGAATAAGATGAATGTCATCCGGCCACGAGCGGGATCTCCGGAGGCAACCGCGGCGTAGGGTGGCGGAAAAAGGCCGTCTGGATGACCCCATGTGCCAAGGATGCCCTTGACGAGGCTGTCGATTTGTTGGGATGTGAGAGATCCGCCGGCAGATTTGTCAAAGGCAGGCATGGCGTGACCGGCGACTCCATTTGTGATTACCCGGCGCAGGTTCGCTTCTCCCGCCGCCGCGAGGAAAATAGGATTCGCGAGGGACAGAGCCGCGCCGTTTTTGCCATCGACGCCGTGGCATCCGGCGCAGTTCTGTTTATAGAGAGTCGCGAAATCCATCACTTCGTCGGGGCGTGGGATCTCGGGGTTGGGGCCGGGACGTCCAGGAGCATCCATGCAGGCGAGCGAGGTGACGCTCAGTATGGCGACCAGGCTCAGGCCCACGGCGTTCATTTCGATTGATCCTCTTGATCGGGGCGATCCACGAGGTCGGTGTGCAGTCCTGCGCGCATCGCGAATGGCAACGCCTGGAACTGCGGCGTGCGGACGCGCGCATCCAGGTTGACGACGAAGCCGGCGACGAGTCCAAAGGCGAATTGCGAGACCGTGAACCAGAGCCAGTCGATGCGCGCGTCGAGGATCGGACTGACGATGCCGAGGATGCTGTAGACGAGGCCGGTCCATAAGAGGGGCGCGATGAAGCCGGCGGTCAGGATGGGCATCTTCGGGAACATCGGCAGCATGGCGCCGTAGAGGAGGCCGACGAGCAGCGAGGTTGCGCCGTGGATCACGAGTGCGGCGAGGAAGCCGGACCAATGGAATTGCGCAAGAAACGCATCGCTTTGATGGGCCCAGTCGACGAAGCCGCCGGCGGCGAGCAGGTTGATGGGGTACCAGATGCTGTGGAATTTCAAGAGTCCGAAGAGCATCGCGGGGCCGGCCATGGCGATTCCACCGGCGATTCCGCCCTTGATGCCGGAAAGAACCGTGTAGGATTCGAGCGGCAGCAATTTGCGATGGAGAGGATTGATGGAGATCCGCGCGACGGAGACCTGTTGGCTTTCGAGAGCGAGCAGTGGGGATTCGACGGCGACCATTTCATGCTGCTCGACGGGCAAGACTTCGAGGAACCATCCCGCGGCGGCGCGCAGGGCAAGGATCAGGCCAAGGACGCTGATCGCGGCGCTGGTGACCATTCCTGCAATGATCAGGCTCAGACCGAGCGCGAGGACCATCGGCCAGGCGGTGGGCTTCGGAAGTGCGACGGAGTCGTGTTCTGAGTGCATGGTTTTTAGCGTCCGAGAATGTACACCACGGTGAAGACGACGACCCAGACGGCGTCGACAAAATGCCAATAGAGAGAGAGGACTTCGAGACGTTCCGCGTGTTTCTCGCGCATGTGCCCGAGCAGCGCGAATATGAAAGCGGCGAGCAGCAGGATCAATCCCACGATGACGTGCGAGGCGTGGAGTCCAACGAGGGAATAGAAGGTGGTGCCGAAGAGATTCGTGCTGATCGTGAGTCCGTCGTGATAGATGAGCTTGTACCATTCCTGCGCGGTTCCGGCGAGGAAGATGCCGCCGAGCAGGATGGTCGCGGCGAGCCAGAATGAGCAGGCGCGGGCTTCATCTTTGCGTAGCGAGGCGACGGCGCGATGGATGGTGAAACTGCTTGAGAGAAGGCAGATCGTGCCGATCACGGGCATTTCGAGCACGTCGTGCGGCGTGGGTCCGGTGGCGCTTTTTCCCAAGTAAAAGATGTAGGCGATGACGAAGATGATGAAGATTGCGGACTCGGCAACGATCAGGCACAACATGCCCACGGTGCCGCGGGACGGGAGCGTCCACGGTTGTTCGACGGGTGTGATGGCGGCGTTGATCATTCGTATTTCGAATCCGGATCTTCGGGATGTTTTACGTCCCACAACGGGCGGCGGCTGTGGACGACGGGGATCCGCGAGAAGTTATAGACGGGTGGCGGAGAGGTGGTGGACCATTCGAGAGTCCACGCATCCCAGGGATCGTGGCCGGCGATTTTTCCCTTTGAATATGAGCGCACGAGGTTGTATACGAAGCACAGGATCGCGAGGGCTTGGAAGATCGCGCCGAGGCTGACAATGAGGTTCCAGATGCCCCAGCCGCGGTCGAGTTCATA
>DASXZC010000593.1:0-10725 GCA_036502165.1 Bryobacteraceae bacterium | reverse complement strand
AATCCCCGGAGTGATCAGCGCGACGCTTTCCGAAAGCTCGCTCATCGGCGCAGGCACCGGATATCCCATCGGCGTCCCCGGCAAGCCGCAAAGCCCCGACAATCGGATCTTTCGGATCGGCCCGAATTTCTTCCACACCATGCAGATTCCGATCCTCTCCGGCCGCGACATTAATGAGCACGATCGCCTCGGCTCACCGAACGTCGCCGTGATCAACGAGAACTTCGCCAAGGCCAATTTCGGCGACGCAAGTCCCCTCGGCCAGCACCTTCTCCTCACGCGCAACAAGATTCAAAAGGAAATGGAAATCGTCGGCGTCGCCAGGAATTCCAGCTATGGCGGACTCAAGCACGCGATCCCTCCCGTCGTCTATTTTCCGTACGATCAAGGCTATCCGGAACCCAACGCGATGACCTACGAACTTCGCACCAGCGGCGATCCGCTCTCGCTCGTCAACTCCATCCGCGACATCGTTCGCCACGCGGACGCTCGCGTGCCTCTATCAAACGTCGTCACACAAACCGCCGAGATCGACCAGACGATCAACCAGGAAATCGTGTTCGCCGAGCTCTGCTCCGCCTTCGCGATCCTCGCCCTGATCATCGCCTGCGTCGGACTCTACGGCACAGTTTCCTACAGCGTCGCCCGCCGCACCGGAGAAATCGGAATCCGCATGGCGCTCGGCGCGCGCCGCCCGAACGTAGTCTGGATGGTCCTGCGAGACGTCCTTGTGCTGGTCGCGATCGCACTCGCGATCAGCGTGCCCACCGCTCTCGGATCCTCAAAGCTCGTCGCCTCGTTCCTCTATGGAATGAAACCGAACGACCCGATCACATTGGCCACCGCCATCGCGATCCTACTCGCCGCCGCGATCCTCGCGGGATGGCTACCCGCCCGCCATGCCTCGCGAATCGATCCGATGGTTGCGTTGCGCAACGAATAGCCACACATCCCGTTGAGCTTCCGTGTACAATCGCAAGGAAGGAGATCCCCGTGTTGAGACGCCTTTCGATCGCCCTGCTCGTCGCGTGCGCCATCGCACTACCTACACTCGCCGCCGAGGACGTAACCGGAAAATGGACCTTCAACGTCGAAACCGACGCTGGCTCGGGATCGCCCACCTTCATCTTCAAACAATCCGGTGAAGCTCTCACCGGCACCTATTCGGGGGCCTTCGGCGAAGCTCCGATCAACGGAATGGTCAAGGGCGACAGCATCGAGTTCACCTTCAAAGCTTCCTCCGATGGTCAAGAGGTGACGTGCAAGTACAGGGGCAAAATCACCGGCAACCAGATCAAGGGCAACGTCGATTTAGGCAGTGTCGGCACCGGCACATTCACTGCGACAAAACAGTGAATCTGCTAAATTAGTGAGGTTGCCGGGTTTCGCTCGCTAATCCGCTGGGCCGTTTTCGTCCAAACTCGCTTCAGGCGTCTGAATGTCATTTCAAATTCTTCTGCAGGGAAAGATCACGGGCATCGACGTGCTTCTCGCCGCACCGGCCTCCGAGGACGACCACGCCGGAGGACTGACGATCCTCGGCCGCGCCCGCTGGGCCAGCCTCCTCAGCGAAATTCTTCCCCGCGCTCTGCTCGCTGAATTAGGACTCGCAAAAATCCTCCTCGGCATGTCCGGCGGTGGACAATTCCTCGTGGTCCTGCCGAACGAAAATCGCGCCCAAGCCAACGAATTCCTCGAAAAAGCCGCCGCGCAAGTCTCCGACATGAGTGCGAGCCGTCTCGGATTAGTGTGGGCTTTCACCGAAAGCCTCGGCGATTGGACCGACATCCGCAAGCGCCTCAACGAAGAATTCGACCGGCGCAGCGCCGTTCCCCTCGCCCATGCCCCTTCCTCGATCTTCGATACCTACGACGCTCGCGAAGCTCCTTCGCTCGCACTGTTCTCGAACCTCGCAGTATCATTGCAAGGCGCCGATTCCGTCTCCTGGTCCCCCGAGGATCCCGCGCGCGTCAGCCTCGACGGCGGCAAATATAAGTGGAGCCTCAAGGACGAACTCTCGTTCCCGCGCCACGCCGCTCCCGGCGACTCCGACTTCCTGCCCGCGACCACCGCGCATCTCTCCTCTCGCGCCACCGGCCGCAAAACCTGGGGAGTCCTGATGGCGAGCGTCGATCATTTCTCGAACCGCATCCGCCGCGTCCAGACGGACATGGAATTCCTGCAGCTCTCGATCCTCTATCAGCAGTTCTTCAATAGCGAAATCGAAATGCTCAGCCTGCAGCCGGAATACTGGCAGAAGGTCACGATCCTCTATTGCAGCGCCTCCGGCTTCGCCCTCTACGGCAGTTGGGACGCTCTCGTCGCCTTCTCGAGCGAAGCGCAGCGCGTCTTCCATTCCTTCGCCGAAACCAATCTGAAAGAACTGCCCGGCGCCGAAGGCAAGACGATCACCATGTCCCTCGCCCTGGCCGCCGCGCCCGATACACCGATGGGCCTCGTCTGCGAAGAAGCCGCCGAGCAGCTCCGCCTCGCCGAGACCGCCGACAAGGATTGCATCCACTTCCTCGGCCGCACCCTCGAATGGAAGCAGTTGAAGGATGCCTCGGAACTGAAAGATCAGCTAGCGAAGATGGTGACTGATTTCGGAGTTCCCCCCGAATCGATCCGCGACTTACAAACCATCTATCGCGAGAACAACTGGAGCTCGTCCACTCGCACCGGCAAACGCCAGCGTGTCGAACGCCCGTGGCGCTATCATCGCCGCATCAATCGCGTGCTCGAAAACCGCGGACGCCGTGATTTTCAAAAACTCCGCGCCGCCATTGTCGCCGACCTGATCGGCAAAAATCCAACCAACGTCAAGCTACGGCCATCAGGACGCGTAGCGCTAGAATGGGCAAGGCTCTTCACCGAAGAATAACGTATGTCAGAAGCGCAAAACGAACCAAAACAAGGCCAGAAGGAATCACAGCCGCAGCCGCAACAGAACCGTGGCGGTGGTGGACCCGGAGGCGGTGGCGATCGCCGCGGCCCGCGCCCCGGCGGCGGTGACCGGCCACAAGGCGGCGACCGCGGCGGACCACCCCATCGTGGCGGTGGCGGCCCCGATCGTGGA
Organism: Bryobacteraceae bacterium; assembly: GCA_036502165.1. GTDB lineage: Bacteria > Acidobacteriota > Terriglobia > Bryobacterales > Bryobacteraceae > F-183. The sequence continues at coordinate 7,649 of DASXZC010000593.1, read as the reverse complement.
GGAGACCGCGGTGGCGACCGTGGAGGAGATCGCGGCGGCGACCGTGGACGCCCCGACATGATGTTCGACATCGACCTCGACAAGCTCGTCAACGACAGCTTGTACCTCGATAACCAGGCCCACGCCGTCGTCAGCCGCATGCGCGATCTCGACTCCGGCACCCGCACCCAGTTGCGCCGTCTCTACGGAGCCGTACGCCGCGCCGTCCGCACTCCCGAAAGCGAGCGCCAGCACGAATTCGTCATGCTCCGCGCGCGCCTCGCCTATACGATCGCGCGCCATTCGCTCCGCAGCCTCGATAGTCTCGAAAAGCTGCTGCTCCAAGTTACCCGGAAAAACGACATCAAGGGCTACGAACGGTTCCGCGACTTGTTCGAAGCCATTATTGCCTACAACGAATAGGTCCACCTTAATGAGTTCTCATACCGCCCAAACACCCTTGAAGCTGATCGGGAAATTGATCCTCGACGGCGACCTCACCTGCCACACCGGACTCCACATCGGAGCCGGCAAAGGATCGCTCGACATCGGCGGCGCCGACAATCCCGTCGTGCGCGACGCCTACGGGCTCCCCTACATCCCCGGCAGCTCCCTTCGCGGACGCCTCCGCTCACTGCTCGAACATTCGAGTGGACTCGCCGTCTCAGGCGAGCTCGTCTACCTGTCGAAGCGCAAAGGCCAGGAAGTGCGCATCCACCAGAGCGATCGTCCCGACGACGAAATCTGCCTGCTCTTCGGACGCAACGCCGGCCGCATGGAACGCGTGCAAGGCGACGATGTCGTCGGCCACTCCTCGACGCCCGCCCGTCTGACGGTGTATGACGCTCCACTCGACCCCGCGAGCATCACCGCGCAAATGCGCGAAAACCTCGACGACGAATTGACCGAAATCAAGAGCGAAAATGCCATCGACCGCATCACCGCTCAATCGAGCCCGCGCACATTTGAACGCGTCCCCGCCGGTGCGAAGTTCAAGGTCCGCATGGTCGTCGACATCCTGTGCGAAGAGGACAAGGCCCTCACCGCGCGCATCGCCGAAGCCCTGCGTCTGCTCGAAGACGACGCCCTCGGCGGCGGCGGATCGCGCGGCAGCGGCCGCGTCTCCATCGGCAATTTGAACGTCACCTGGCGCGGACGCGCCTTCTACGCTTCGGGCGCCGCCGAGAGTTCCCTCTCGACCGGCCTCGACCTCGCCGGCTTGCAAGGCCTGTTCACAGGCGCAGACTTCGCCGGAAAGCTCGCCGAGTAAATTCACGATGGCCCTGCTCGCGAAACTGCGGCCCTGCGGACCCTGGCGCGTCGGCGCCGATTCGGGCGACCGTCTCCGCGTCGGACGCATCCTGCACAGTGATGCGCTCTACTCCGCGTTGACGCGCGCCTTCATCGAGCTCGGCGAACTCGATGGGTGGCTCGAAGCGACCGCAATGCATCCCGGCGGAGCCCAAATCCGCTCGAGCTCCTGCTTCCCGTTCGTCCCGACCGAGAACGGCGACGCCCTGTTCCTGCCACCGCCCGAGTCACACTGGCCCCCGCCCGATTCCCTTCGGATCCGCTGGAAAAGCGCGCGTTACGTTCCGCCAACAGCGATCTGGCAACTTCTGAATGAAAAGCCGCTCATCGAAGAGCACTGGTCCGTCGACGGCATCAGCGAATGCCTGCTCCCGGTGATCCGCAACGTTCCCGCCGCGAGCCCGTTCCGCGTGACAATCCGTTCCCGCGCCGCCATCGACCGTCTCGGCCAAGGCGTCGAGCCTCATCAAACCGCCTGCCTCGAATTCTCTAAGGGAGCCGGAATCTGGATCGCCTTTACGTTCGCCAGCAAGGACGCCGAATCCCAATGGTCCCCCGCCCTCAAAGGAGCCCTCCGCCTGATCGCCGACTCCGGCCTCGGCGGCGAACGCTCGAGCGGCTGGGGACGCTTTGAATCCCCCGAATTCCAGGAAGGCGAACTAGGCACGCTCCTATTCGGCAACCGTTATCGCGCCCCGGAAGAAGTAACCGGCCACTGGCTACTGTCCCTCTTCAGCCCCGCCGCCGACGACTCCGTCGACTGGCAACAAGGCAACTACCGCGTCGTCGCCCGCACCGGCCGCGTCGAAAGCTCCTCCGGATGGGGCGCGATGAAGCGAGCCAATCAAATGATCGCCGAAGGCGGAGTCCTCGTATCGCACACGCCCTTAAAAGGTGTCGCCCGCGACGTCGCCCCAGCCGGCTTCCCGCATCCCGTCTATCGCGCCGGATTCGCCCTGTCGATCCCCATCGGCAAACCGCGTCCGCAACAGCAACAACCGAAGCCCTCATCATCGACCAGCGTAGTTGTTGACGAAAGCCTCCTCGAGTCCCTAGCGGCCCCGGTCTCCGCACCGGAGCCCGCCAACGTTCCGGAACCAACACCCACAACAGTCCCCGAACCCACTCCGACGATTCCCGAACCGACGCCGACCATACCGGAACCAACACCGGCCACACCCGAACCCACACCGGCCATTCCCGAACCGACACCGACCATCCTCGAACCAACACCGGCCGTTCCCGAACCGACACCGACCATTCCCGAACCACCGCCGAGCATCCCCGAACCGACACCGGCCACTCCCGAACCCGAGTCCTTCAGAGCCGCGACCGAAGGGAGCGGTCCGCCGCACACACCCCAAGAAGAACCACCCGAGGACCCGGCCCCGCCGCCCATCAACGAACCTAAACCCGAGGCCGCCGAATGAACTACACACTCACCTGCCTCACCCCCACCCTCATCGGCAACGGCGACGAACTCGCCCCCATCGACTACATGGTCTGGAAGGATCAAGTCAACGTCCTCGACCAACGCCGCATCTTCAAACTTTTCGCCCGCGGACCTCGCCTCGACGGCTACCTCGCCCAACTCAAGAAAGCCACCAAGCTCGACTTCGCCTCCTGGGGCGGACTCGCCCAGAACTACGCCGGCCGCCGCATCCCCTTCGAACACGCATCGCTCAGCCGTCACTGGGAACGCGCCGCCGCCGAGCATCTCTTCATCCGCACGTTCACTTCGAATTCGACCGGCGTCTACATCCCCGGCACCGCCATCAAAGGCGCGCTCCGCACCGGCACCGTCTTCGCCGGATGGAACGACAACGCCTGGCAAAGCATCAATGCTCAACTCGCGACAGGCGACCGCATCCCCCGCCGCCTCGCCGTGCAAGCGGACGACCGGATCGCCGGAAGGAAACTCTCGACCGTCGGCGCCAGCGATTCAAGCACCATTCCAACGGCCTCGACCCGCATCTATCTGACCCGCGCCAGCACTCTCACTGCGACCCGCGACAACAAGCTCGAACTTGGATGGAAGCGCGCCCCCAGTGGATCGACCAAGTCCCCTGACGACGCCACACCGACGTTCATCGAAATGGCTCAGCCCGGATCGAAATTCGAAGGAGTCTTCCGCGCCAAGGACCCCGCGCCTCTCTTCCGCGCCGCCAACCAATTCGCCTCCGGACTTCTCGCGAACCACATCAACTACGCCGAAACCGCGAAGCTCACGAAGCTCTCCGAAGGCCTCGCCACCTTAAAATCCCAAGTGGACGCCGCACTCGAATCCCGCACGACCTGCCTGCTCCCACTCGGCTGGGGCGCCGGATTCCTCGGCAAAGCCGCGCTCACGAATTCTGATTCCGAAGCCTTCCGTCAGGTCTTGAAAAAGCTGCCGTTCTATCAACGCGCCCTACAGACAGGACTTCCCTTCCCCAAGACCCGCCGCATCGTATTTCAGAATGACCAGCCCGCCGCTCTCGCCGGCTGGATGCTGCTCAGCGTTCACTAGCGCCATGTCCACAAAACCAGTCGTCACGTTCGGTGAAATCATGATTCGCCTCGCGCCCCCCGGCTTCGAGCGATTCCTGCAATCCCCCCAATTCCTCGCCACCTTCGGAGGCGGCGAAGCCAACGTCGCCGTCGCCCTCGCGAACTTCGGACAACCATCCCGCTTCGTCACAGTCCTTCCGCCCGCCAACGCCCTAGTCGATTCCTTCATCGGCGAACTCCGCCGCTTCGGAGTCGATCCCACGGCGATCGTCCGAGCGAAGGGCCGCTTCGGGATCTACTTCGTGGAGCCCGGCGCCAACCAGCGTCCCTCAAAAGTAATCTACGACCGCGACGGCAGTTCGATCGCTCTCGCAAAGCCCGGCGACATCGATTGGACGAAAGCCTTCGAAAACGCGAGCTGGTTCCACATCACCGGCATCACGCCCGCCTTGAGCCAATCCGCCGCGGATCTCGCCATCGAGAGCGTACGCCGCGCGAACGAAGCCGGCCTGAAGGTCTCCTGCGACCTCAACTACCGCAAGAATCTTTGGAAATACGGGAAGAAACCGTCAGAAGTGATGGCCGAGCTCTTCAAATACGTCCACGTCGGCATCGCCAATGAAGAGGACTGCCAAATGGCCCTCGGCATCGCCGCCGAGTCCGACGTCCATTCCGGCAAGCTCGATCGCGATCAATATAAGAAGTTGACGGAAACCGTCCTCGCCGCATATCCGAATTTGGAAATGATCGCCGTCACGCTACGCGAATCGCACTCCGCCTCGCACAACGGATGGTCCGCCTGCCTGCACGACCGCAAGGATTTTCTACTCTCGAAGACTTATGACATCACCCACATCGTCGACCGTGTCGGCGGCGGTGACTCCTTCGCAGCCGGCCTGATCTATGGTCTGCTTCATCGCGGAACCCATCAGGACGCTCTCGAATTCGCAGTCGCGGCATCGTGCCTGAAGCACTCGATCCCTGGCGACTTCAACCGCTTCACCGTTGAGGAAGTGGACGCCCTCATCAAAGGTGGCGGATCCGGAAGGGTGCAACGGTAGCGGGTCCGCCGCGCTGCACCCCAAAAATCGCGTTAAATATAACGCAGCAGCACGTACAAAGCCATTGCACCCACTACCGACATCAGGAATCCGGCCGCTTCGCCTTCCTTATACCAGCCCAACGCCTTGCCGATAAATCCGCCCAGCCAACCGCCCGCAATACCCACGAGACAGGTCACAATAATGCCGTGCGGCTGCGGCCCCGGCAAGAGAAAGCGAGCTACAAGGCCAACGATCAAGCCAAAAATCGCGTGCCCAATCATACTTATCATTTGAATGTCCTCCTTACAGGAATTCTAAGAACTGTATCACATACCCTTCGCACGAGTGGCCGCTGACCGATCAGCGCGAGCGCACTCGAAAAGCCTTCCCCTTCCAAGTACGGAAACGCGCCCGACAAGTTCCCCACCCAGCAGTCCGGCGACTCGATATGCACCGGTTCCTCCATTTCACCCACCGGCACCGCGAAGCTCGACAGTCCTCCCGCGATCCCTGTTCCAGCCGCTTTCAGCACCGCTTCCTTGCGCGTCCAGCAATTGAAAAATCCCCGCGTGTAAGCCTCGCCGGTGAGCAGTTCCAACTCCGCGATCTCCCTCTCCGCAAAGAACCGCCGCGCAATAGCCGGATTCCCCCGCTCAGGATTCACGCGCTCGACATCGATCCCCACCGCCGCCGCCCGCGTAATCGCGACCAACGCCCACCGGTCGGAATGCGAGAGGTTGAATTGAACGCCGTTCAACTCCGGCTTCCCATGCTCCCCATACTCGAACTCGATCGCGGCAGGCGCCATCTCGAGCACCGCCCCCAACGCATACCGCAGCGCTCCCCGTGCAGCGATAAACCGCTCCCTGTGGATCGCAAAGCGGAACCGCGCCGCCCGCTCCCGCTCATCCACCGAAAGAACCGCCCCAACCTCGGCCGCATCGATCGCGTCGAGATCAAAACACCACACCAGGACTTCGTTCAAAGCACCGCTCCACACAGGTCCCCATTGTAATCGTGAAATTCCTCTTGACAGCTACGCCGGGTAGCGTTACGATTGGTAACACTACGATGCGTAACGAACTCGAACACGAACAACCGCCCGCCGCCGACCTCGGCGAGCTCGAACACGCCGTCATGGAACAGGTCTGGCAGCATGGACCCTGCACCGCCGACTCCGTACGCGAAGCCCTCCTTCCCACCCGCGCCCTCAAGGACTCGACAATCCGCACCGTCCTCCGCCGCCTCGAGGAGAAAGGCTACGTTGCCCACACCGCCGAAAATCGAACTTTTTTGTATCGAGCCGCTCTCGATCGCCAACGGGTAGCCGCAAACGCCGTCAAACGAATCATGGACTTCTTCCTGAACGGCAGCGCCGAGGAACTACTCGTCGGAATGGTCGACACCGAAATGCTCGATCGCAAGGAACTGCAACGCCTGGCCGCCAAGATCGCTACCGCTCAATCGAAAACCGCAAAAGCTGGAGACAGGAAATGAACCTCAATCTAATCTTTGAAACTACTCTCCGCACCATCGCCGTCGCCGCCCTCGCCGGCCTCGGATTGGCCGCATTCCGCGTCCGCTCCTCAACCGTGAAGCTCGCCGTATGGCGACTGGTCCTGTTCGCGAGCCTCCTCATGCCGCTCGTCGCTTTCCTGCCCCAGCCAAGAGTCCTGGTCGCTCGTACACCCGCGCCCGTCGCACGCGTCATCCATCGCGCGCAAACCCAGTTCGTGATCCCCGCCGTTCCCCGCCCCGCATCCATGCCGATCGACTGGTCCTCGGTCGCCCTTCGCGCCTACGCCCTGGTCGCCTCCATCCTTCTACTGCGCGCCGCCCTCGGCCTCCTGCGGATCCGCCAGCTCGGCATCGACGCCACTCCCATTCCCGACCTCGGGCCCGAAGTCTACGAGACCTCCCGCCTCTCCGTCCCTGTCACCTACGGATTCCGCAACCCTCGCATCCTGATCCCCGCGGACTGGCACACCTGGTCGGATGAAACCCTCGACGCAGTTCTCGCCCACGAACGTTCCCACATCCATGAGCACGACTTCCTGACGCAATGCCTATCGAAGCTCAACCGCGCAATCTACTGGGCGAACCCTCTCGCCTGGTGGCTCGACCGCACACTCGCAACCCTCGCCGAGCATGCAAGCGACGATGCCGCTCTCAACCGCATCGGCGAGCGTCCCGCCTACGCCGCCATGTTGCTCGGTTTCGCCGGACGTCAATCGAATCTCGCCATCGCCGGAGTATCCATGGCTCGCAACACCGGCGGCATTGCCGGCCGCATCGATCGTGTCCTCGACGACGCACGCGCTCTCTCTTATCCGCTCTCGCCAGCGAAACGCGCCATCCTCGCGATCGCCGCCTTCGCAGCAGTCATCGTCATCGGCGCAGGCAAGATGTCGACTGTCGCCTCCGCTCAGACGGTTCCGCCCCCGCCGCCTCCGGCCCCTCACACGACGGAACACATGACCACCAGGATCGACAGCGTCAAGCACTTGTGGATGAACGATCACGACCGCGACGAATGGGTCCTCGTGACTCCTCGCGGCACGTCGATGAACGGAAGCTCCGGATCCGCCGCCCGCGCCCGCGCCATGGCCTCCAGAGTTCACGGCGACTACCTGTGGTTCTCGCGAGACGGCAAAGAATACCTCGTCGATGACCCCAAGACGATCGCCGAAATCGAATCCTGGTTCGCGCCCATGGAAGAACTCGGACGCCAACAGGAAGAGCTCGGCAGACAGCAGGAAGTCCTCGGTGAGCAGATGTCCAAGCTCGGCGATCAGATGTCGAGACTCGGGGATCAGATGTCGCAAG
>DASXZC010000592.1:0-8169 GCA_036502165.1 Bryobacteraceae bacterium | reverse complement strand
TGACTGGATTCGAAGCGCGCGCCGTCGCCGGATACATTCCCGCGTTTCGTTTTTTCGATTGCCTGCGGAATCGCCAGTTTCCGACGACGATCACGATCCGGCGCGCGGACCGGCTCGATTATCTGCCGGAACCTGACATTTTCCACGACATCGCGGGCCATGTGCCGATGCACACGGATCCGCATTTCGCGGACACACTCGTGCGGATCGGAGAGTGCGCCCACACTGCCGTCGAAATCGCGGGCGGCCATGTCGACGCATTGACCAGCATCATCCGCGCGATGGCGCGATTCTTCTGGTTCACGGTCGAGTTTGGACTGATGCGCGGCGGGCGTGGAGGCTCGGAATATAAAGCCTACGGGAGTGGACTTCTGAGTTCCTATGGTGAGCTCGAGCATTCGATCGAGTCGCCGGAGGTGCAGCGATATCCGGTGCGGCTCGAGTGGCTGATCAATCAGGGATTCGAGATCCACCACTATCAGCCGTTGCTGTTCGTGGTCGACTCATTCGAGCATTTGTACGATCTGGTCGGCGACCTCGAGCGCTGGATGCGGGAGGGAAAACTGAACCACGTCGCGCCGGGCGAGCCGGTCATAGGCGAAGCGGATGTGCAGAGTTTCCTCGAGCAATCCTCTTAACCGGTCAGACTTCAAATTGGCGCAGGTGATGGTCGAGATGTTTGTACATCAGGATCGCCCATTGCTGAGGCGTCATCTTGCCGAAGAAGCTATGCGGATTCGTGGTGCATCCCGCAGCGCCACCTGCTACAAATCTCTCAATCAATCCGGATAGACGCTCGCGTTCTCTGCCTAAGTCCCGCTCGTCCGCGATGAGCAGGCTCTTCGCGGTGGGCGAATTTTTCCGTAGTGGATCGTCGTTCCGGAACACCAGCGGCTTGATCACGCGGCCCAACAAGCGAACGGGTAGCGGACCCTGTTCGGGAACCACCTCTCCGACCGCCCACTGCATGCTCACCGAGCAATGCGCCAGCATCTGCGGCGCTGTCATCTTGCCCCACTGCCGCTTACTTTGCGGACCTAATTTCCCCAGCCGCGTCCGCACCTCATTCGCCGATGTCGTATCGAACAGGTTCTTCATAAAATGCCTAGGCCCATTTGATCAGCGCGTAACAGGGGCGCGTCAGAGGATCTTCATAGTGATTCGGAGCGACACGCAGCGAATAGCCCAACCGCCCGGTTTGATGCGGTGTGAACTCCCTTGCGAACGTGTACACCGAGCCTTCCTGCTTGACTGACGGCAGCACGATCACGCACGTATCTTCCAATTGGCCGCCGGGACCGATGCGGCCGACCACGGCTTCGACGCGGACATCCTCCGGCCGCAAGCCAGCTAGTTCGATCGACGCCTGGAGCGGCAGGGAATTGCCGGATATGAGCCCATTGCCGGGGTCGGGACCGTAATTGACGAACGATACGCGCGGCCAACGATCCTCGACTTGCCGGTTCCATCGGGCCTTGTCGCGAGCCGGTGCGAAACCGTCCTTCGAGACCTCTACATAGGCGCGATGCGCGGGCTCGTAGAGTTCGGAATGATACTCCTCGACCATCCGCTGGCAACTGAACGCGGGGCTCACGTAGGAGAGCGATTGTTTGACGTGGCGCATCCATTCCATGGGGACGCCGTTTTCGCGCGAGTTGTAATAGACCGGCAGAATCTGATTCTCGAGGATCGAATACATCGCACGCGCGTGGAGTTCGTCCTGGCCTTCCGAATAGGGCTCGCGGACGCCGATCGCCCAGCCGCCGGATTGCTCATACGCTTCGTCGAACCAGCCGTCGAGGATACTCAGATTGGGCACGCCGTTCATGGCGGCTTTCATGCCGCTGGTGCCGGAAGCCTCTTCGCCGCGGCGCGGATTGTTCAGCCACAAATCGACGCTCTGCGTAAGTTCGCGGGCGACCTGGATACCGTAGTCCTCGACGAACATCAGGTGACCCTGGAATTTTGGATCGCGCGAGAGCTGGACGATGTCGCGGATGAGTCCTTTGCCGGGAGTGTCCTTGGGATGCGCCTTGCCGCTGATCAGCAATTGCACGGGCATCTTGGGGTTGGTCAGGATTTTCGCGAGGCGATCGGGATCGTGGAACAGGAGGGTCGCTCGCTTATAAGTGGCGAAGCGGCGGGCGAAGCCGATCGTGAAGGCCTCGGGATCGAGGGCCTCCTGCAGACGCTTCACTTCCGCCGGTGCGGCTTTTCGGATGGAGGCGGCGGATCCGGCGCGGTCGCGTATGAAATTGATGAGGCGGCGTTTGCGGCGGCGGTGGGCTTCCCACAATTCGGGAGCGGGGATGTCCTTCACCTGCTCAAAGATTTTGGGTTCGGTATTGCGCTCGCGCCAGTCGGGATCGAGATATTGATCGTAGAGCTGCGCGAGATCGCCGTTGACCCACGTTGGCAAATGGACGCCGTTGGTGATGGAAGTAATGGGGACTTCCGGAACTGGAATATTGGGCCACAGGCCCTGCCACAGTTCCTGCGATACCGAGCGGTGAATGAGGCTGACGGCGTTGCGATACGAGGACGCGCGGATGGCGAGAATGGCCATCGAAAACCGCTCCTGCGCAGGCGGATTCTGCGTGCGGCCCAGCGCGAGCAGTTGATCGAAGTTGATGCCAGCGTCGCGGCAGTACTGTGAGAAATATTCGTAGACGAGATTGTTATCGAATAGATCGATGCCTGCTGGAACGGAGGTGTGAGTCGTAAAGACGTTCGCCGTGCGGGTCGCTTCGAAAGCTTCCTCGAAGCTGAGCTTCGATTCGTTCATCGCGAGCCGTATGCGCTCGATTGCGAGGAAGGCCGAATGGCCTTCGTTCATGTGGAAGACGGTCGGCTTGAGGTCGAGCGCGGCGAGCGCGCGCAGGCCGCCGATTCCGAGGACAATTTCCTGGCGAATGCGCGTATAGGAGTCGCCGCCGTAGAGCGAAGCCGTGATTTCCCGGTGGGCTTCGTTGCTTTCGTTTTCCGAAATATTGGTGTCGAGCAGGTAGAGTTTTACGCGTCCGATGTCGATGCACCAGACCTTGATGAATACGCGGCCCGAGGGGAGATCAACGGTCACGACGAGGTCGTTGCCGTCGGCTTTCTTGCAGGGGCGGACGGGGAGCGTATAGAAGTCGTTGGTGGGGCTCTGTTCCTGCTGCCAGCCGTCGGGATTGAGAGTCTGCGTGAGGTAGCCGCGCTGGTAGAGGAGTCCGACGCCGACCAGGGGGATGGCGGCATCGGAGGATGACTTCATGTGATCCCCGGACAGCACTCCGAGGCCGCCCGAATAGATCGGCATGCAGTCGAGCAGGCCGTATTCCATCGAAAAATAACCGATCAATTGGCCGGGATGGCGGGTAGGCGTCGCCAAGTAGGCGTCGAAGCGTTCACAGGCGCGCTTGTAGACCGCGATGTAACGGGGATCGGCGGCGGATTTCTCGAGTACCGCCTGCGACAGACGGCCGAGCATCAGGATCGGATTGTGATTGCAACTCCTCCACAAGACCGGATCGAGGCGGCGGAAGACGGCCCGCATGGAATGATCCCAACTCCAGACCAGGTTGTAAGCGATCTCGCTCAGCCGCGAGAGGGCTTGCGGCAGCGCCGGGCGGACGAGGAACTCGCGAATCGGACGAATTTGAAAAGCCATGAAGGTTGTGTCGAGTAGAGCAAGAGAACCACAGAAATTTGGCACCTACGGGGGTGAATCAATATTATAGCCGCGGAGGGATATAAAGGCCAACCGCGAGATGGTAACTGAAATGCTCGCCGTTCTGAAGGAGGATGGTATGGGAAAGAAGACGAAACGGCCCGTGGGCGAGATTCCGAAATCGAAGAAGGGCGGCCAGCCGAAGCCGGCGCACGGGAAAGTGCCGGAAGTCGTGACGATGCGGCCGGTGCTGCCGTAAGATCGATCAATCGGTCGATGTGCGGATGCCGGGCTCGCGGCGGTTCGAGGTCCATTTGGTGACTGCTTCCTGGAGTTGGCGGAGGCGAAGGGGCTTACTTAGAAAATCGTCCATGCCGGCGGCGAAGCAGAGGGTGCGATCCTTATCGAGGACATTGGCGGTAATCGCGATGATCGGCACGCGATCGCCGTCGGTTTCGCGTTTGCGGATCTCACGAGTGGCCTCGAAGCCATCGAGTTCCGGCATCTGGCAGTCCATGAGGATCAGGTCGTAATGGCCGTCTTCCCACTGGGTGACGGCTTGGCGTCCGTTGGCGGCGAGGTCCACGTGGCAGCCGGCGTCCTGGAGCAGTTTGCGCACGATGATCTGGTTAACGGTGTTGTCCTCGGCGACCAGCACGCGTAAACAGGCATCGTTCCGGACAGATAAGGAAAGCCGTTCGATATCGCCTGCCGAGAAATCGTCGCTGTCGGGACGAGACGAGAGCGGGCTTGAGCCGGAACGCGTGCGGCGCAGGGCATCCTCGAGGACGTTCGTCTGTATCGGCTTCTGCAGGACGCGAAGTTCACGCCCCGAGGATTTGGCTTCGACCCGGCCGCGAGGGACGAGTACGATCAGCCGGTTTCCTTTTCCCAATAGCCGCTGAATACGGACGAAATGACCTGCCTCATCGGCCTGCAGACGTCCTGAGATGAGGACGGCGTGCCACTCGATTGCATTCGTTTCGAGGATCGCCGCGGCTTCCTTGGCGGACGCGGCTTGGCGATGGGTCACTCCGAGGACGGTCAGCATCTCTGTCAACACGCGCGCCGAGGCTTCAGAGGGCTCGACGACCAGGACCTGCAACTGCTTGCCGGCGAAAACAGCGGGGGATTGAATGGGAAGCGGCCGCGAGTCGTCAGCGACCGGGAGCGAGACGTCGAACGCGAACGTCGAGCCTACGCCATCCGAACTTTCGACGTTGATCGTGCCGCCCATCAGTTCGACGAGGCGGCGGGAGATGGCGAGTCCGAGACCGGTGCCGCCGTAGCGGCGCGTGGTCGAGGCATCCGCCTGGGTGAATTTTTCGAACAGGGATGGAATCTTGCCCACAGGGATCCCGATGCCGGTGTCGTGGACGGCGAAGCGGATGCGAACTTTGCCCTCCTCGGGAGGGTCGAGCGGCGGGGCGGCCTGGGCTTCGACCATCACGTGCCCGGAGTGGGTGAATTTGATCGCGTTGCCGGCGAGGTTCATGAGGATCTGACGAATGCGTCCTGCATCGCCGATGACGGAACAGGGCAGATCAGGGGCGATGCGCACCACGAATTCGAGTCCTTTTTGAGCCGCTGCCGGCGCCAGCAGATCGGCCATCTGGAAAGCCGGTTCGGCGAGCGTAAAGGGGCGGTGGTCGATGACCAGTTTGCCGGCTTCGATGCGCGAAAAATCGAGAATGTCGTTGAGGATCGAGAGTAGCGCCTCGGCTGAGGCGCGGACGGTTTCGTTGTACGACCGCTGTTCCTCATTGAGCGGACTGCGCGCCAGAAGATCCGCCATGCCGATGATTCCATTCATCGGAGTGCGGATTTCATGACTGACCGTCGCCAGGAATTCGCTCTTGAGCTTGCTTGATTCCTCGGCTGCGGCGCGGGCGACTTGCAGCCGCTGATTCATCACGCGGAGGCTGTCGAAGGCCTTGCGCTTCTCGCCGGTGGTTGCGAGGACGGCGATCATGTAGAGCGTCCCGAGCAGCAGGACGACCAGTTCGAATCCGGCGCGCACAAACGCCACTCGCACGGCGGTTGCGGAGTTTTTCGAGAACGAATCGAGATAGTCGTAGATCAAGCAAGACGCTGTCGTCGTTTGATGGAACATGCGGTCGCGCGGCCCGGGCTCCGTATTCGGACCCGGCGTGGGTACTTTGCCCATTCCTAAATACGCGTTCCAGGTGTTGCGCAGCGCCTGGACCTTCACGCGGCCTTCGTCCGGAATGCGTAGCTTGTTGAGCTTGTTGAACAGGACTTCGACCCGCTGGCTGCGGCGTTCGAATTCAGCCAGATGGACGGTGCGGTTTTCGGGACTCTTGGTCGTGCCAGCATGCATCATTGCATGACGGGCTTCCTGAGTTTCGTGCTGGATATCGGAGAGGATGCGAGACGCCGGAATTGCGACTTCGTAGAGATTTCTCGACTGGCCGATCGCCCGGTTTACGTCAATGCCAACATAGACGGCGCTGAACAGGACGATGACGCAGGCGGCGAGGGCCATCCGCACGGGGCGGCTGGAACGAACGATCGGATTACGGCTTTCGTTGTCACTGCTCCCGCTGCTGACGGCTTCTGTCTGTCCAGTGCTCAACGCTGTTCCATCCTCGGGAAACTCGCCCACCCTCATTGATCGGCTGTAGACGTGGTATTCATTACATCCCGGAAACGTCCTATTCTATATGGATAGGGGGATTTGGCTATGACCGGCAAGTTCTTTTGCGTTCGACGGTTGAAGGTGTTCGCGGTGGTTTCGCTGACGTGTTGCGCGGCGTATGCGCAACAGGCGCGGACGTCGATCACGGCGACCGGTGAGGCGACGGTGTCAGCGAATCCCGATCAGGCGACGGTCAGCTTCTCGATTTCGACGACGGCTGCGACCGCGTCGGATGCTTCGAATCAGAATGCGGTGCTGACTACGTCGGTGATCGCCGCGTTGAAGGCGGCGATGGTGGCGTCGGATACGTTGTCGACGATTTCCTATTCCTTGTATCCGAACTACAACAACGCCGGGAACCTGACTGGTTACACGGCGACGAATACGATCCAGGTCGTTACTGGAGATTTGACGTCGCCCGGCAAGCTCATCGACACGGCGACGCAGGCGGGTGCGACCAGGGTCCAGGGGTTGAGCTTCAGCTTGAAGAATATCGAACCGCTGCGGGCGCAGGCGCTGCAGCAGGCTGCCGCGGCGGCGCAGACGCAGGTGGCGGCGATCGCCCTTGGATTGGGAGTCAAGCTCGGCAGTGTGATCTCGGCGAGCGATAGCAGTTCGGCGACTCCGGTGGTCGCATTCGGAGTTCCGTCGGCCGCGAGTACACCCGTCCTCGCCGGACCTGTCCAGGTGACTGCGGACGTCCGCTTGCAGGTCGCGATCGCTCAATAACACGTCCGCCTGCGGTAAGCTCTTCTAACAGGAACCCGATCCCAAATGAAGAAGATCCTACTGCTGCTCGCTCTCCCGTTTACACTTGCCGCCGCTGAGCGTCCGCCTGCTGTTCCGCTTGTCACGAATGACCCGTATTTCAGCATCTGGTCGATGTCCGACCGGCTGAATATGGATTCGACGCGCCATTGGACGGGCAAAGTACAGGCATTGCATAGCCTGGCGCGCATCGACGGCGTCACGTACCGGTTGATGGGAGCGGGGGATCGCGATGATTCCTCGAAGCCGCTCGAGCAGCGCTCGGTGACGGTGGCTCCGACGCAGACGACGTATGAGTTCGAAGGTGCGGGAGTCGGGATTTCACTCGTCTTTACGACGCCGCTGCTGCCTCACGACCTCGACGTGTTATCGCGGCCGCTGACGTACGTCACCTGGAGGGCGCGATCGCTTGATGGCAGGCCGCACCCCGTGCAGATTTATTTCGAGGCATCGACGAATCTGGCGGTGAATAATCCGGCGGAGCAGCCGGTGAACTGGGCGCGGATGAAGACGAAGGGGCTGTCGGTGCTGCGGGTGGGGTCGAGAGAGCAGCCGATGCTCGAGAAGTCCGGGGACGATTTGCGGATCGATTGGGGGTTCCTGTATCTGGCAGCGGTCGAAGGTCCGGAAGTGCATATGGCGGCGAACGACCGGTCGCTTACGCGGGCTGGGTTCGGCTCGAATGGGAGCGTAAACGAAGAGGATGCGTTTGCGCAGCAGGATCCGAGGAACCGGTACAATCCGGTGCGGAATCCGGTGCTGGCGATGAGCCATGATCTCGGGCAGGTGGGCGCGACTCCGGTGTCGAGTTACGTGATGCTCGCCTATGACGATCTCTATTCGCTCGAATATTTAAATCGGCGAGTGCGTCCTTATTGGCGGCGGAACGGGGCGGAGGCTTCGGACCTGCTGCATGACGCCGCCGCGGACTATCAGGGATTGATGTCGAAATGTGCCGCGTTCGATCGCGATTTAATGGCCGATCTGACTCGCGAGGGAGGCAAGGAGTACGCGGGGATTTCCGCACTCGCCTATCGGCAGTCGATCGCGGCGCATAAGCTGGCGGTCGATGCGGATGGAATGCTGCTGT
>DASXZC010000591.1:0-6399 GCA_036502165.1 Bryobacteraceae bacterium | reverse complement strand
AGGAAGCGGTTCACACGGCGGCCGGAAAGAGTCGACCATGCGGAAGCTAGTTCAGGCTGTTCGTTCGCGAGATCGTAGGTGCGCGCAACCGCGTTGATCGAGGGGCGGATCACTGGATGATCGGCGGGCTCCGCGATACGCTCCCCCATGAAATACACTTCGAGGTTCCGGCCGCGTAGGCTGTCGGCGTATTCGGCGCCCGATTGAATCGTCTTGGGTTTTGCGGCGGTCATATTACTGATGTTTAGCACGTTGCTCGGCGTACCATTGGTCCATCACGTCGAGCTTGGCTTTGTTCAATTCGACTTTCGTCTTTGGACCGGATGCACCGAAGTCCATCCAGACTTCGTCCTTCGCGCGATAGGCAGGCCACTTGGGAAGACCCGGGCCGTTGGGATCACCGTTCTTTGCGAAGTTGACCCAGTACGACGACATCTCATCTGAAAGCTTCTCGTCTGAAGCGTCGAAGGGACGTTTCAGCATGCCCAGATTGTCGAACACATACACGATTTCGGAAGCATGATAGGCGCCGTAACGGTCGGATCCCGGGCCCGGTTGGACGTGCGAGAAGAAGTATAAATACGCGGGATGATGCCCGGTCTCTTCGGTCATACGTCCCCAGGTCCGCATGTTCCAGCCGAAGGTCGTATCGCGGAACGTCGCGTAGAACGAGGACTTCGCGGCGGCTTCATCATTCGCCGGATAGGCTGCGAAATAGGCGTCCGCGAACTTGCCGAAGCGCTCTTTCCCTTGTTTCACGAAGGCGTCGATATTGCCATTCCACTTCACAAACGCAGTGGCTTCGTCGGCGTTGTAGCCCGCGAGCAGAGGAACGTCATTCTGCTTGCCTTCCTTGAAAATCGTGTAGATGTCGGTGGGCAGCAGATAGCCGTCGACGACCGGCCCCATGGCGCGCTGGTCGAACGTCATCTTCATCAACTCTTCAGCAGGCTTCGCTCGCAGAGCCTTCACGTCTCCGGCATTCGCGCCGATCTTTTGAGTGGCTGCGAGATTCTTCATGACTCCGAAGAAGGCGCCGCTTTCGCCGATGACGCGCTCGACGAGGCCGTGCGCTAGCGGACTCGCCATCAGGCAGTTTGTGCTCCACGATCCCGCGGATTCGCCGAAAATCGTCACCTTGCCGGGATCGCCACCGAACGCCGCGATGTTGCGCTTGACCCATTCGAGCGCGGCGACCTGATCGAGCAGTCCGTAGTTGCCGCTCGTGTGATGAGGCGACTCGGCGGTCAGTTCCGGATGGCTGAAGAATCCGAACACGCCGAGCCGATAGTTGATGGTCACGATCACGACGCCCTTGCGCGAGAGCGCTTCGCCGTCGTACCAACTGGTCGCGCCTGAGCCGCGCGTGAGTGCTCCGCCGTGGATCCAGACCATCACGGGATGCTTCTCGCCATGCTTGGCGGTGGTCCAGACGTTGAGCGTCAGACAGTCCTCGCTGACTGGGCCTAAGGGCGAATAGTAGAGCGAGCCTTCCGGATAGTTGGACTGCATGCAGGATGGTCCGAAAGCGGCGGCATTCTTGACGCCTTGCCAGTGCGGCGCAGGTTGCGCGACTTTCCAACGAAGGTCGCCGACCGGCGGCGCGGCGTAGGGGACGCCTTTGTAGACGGTGACGTCCGCGTGCGTCCCTGGGTGACCTTCGAGCATTCCGGATTCGACCTTCACGGGTTTCGCGAATGCGGATGCGGTGAGTAGAATGGCGATGGCGGTGATTGAACGGGTTTGCAAAAGAAGACTCCGGCTTCAGAATATACACAATTTTGAAACACGAGGCGGTCCGCTATTTAGGATCGCGATGGAAGCGGTAGCCGACGCCGCGCACGGTCACGAGGTGCTTCGGCTTGGTCGGATCGGGCTCGATGTAGCGGCGGAGGCGCACGACGAAATTGTCGATGGCGCGCGTGTCGGTATCTTCGCGGACGCCCCAGACATCCTCGAGGATCGCGCGGCGGGAAACCGTCTGGCCGTCGCGCTGTGCCAGATATTTCAGGAAGTTCGTTTCCATCAGCGTCAGCGGCACGCGTTCGCCTTCGGTGACGATTTCCATGCGCTCGAAATCAATCACCAGGTCGCCGAGGCTGATCTGGTCGGCGAGCGCGGGAGGCTGCGTCCATCCCCGGCGGCGCAGCAGTCCTTTGACGCGGGCTAACAACACTGCGAGATCGAACGGTTTTGGAAGGTAGTCGTCGGCACCGGCTTCAAAGCCGCGTACGACGTCCTCGGAACGTCCACGCGCTGTGAGCATCAGCACAGGGACGAAGTTTTCCTGATGCCGCAATTCGGCGGCGACAGCGAAGCCGTCGATTCCAGGCAGCATGACGTCGAGCAACACCAGATTGATGGCGACCGCTTTGAGGCTCTCGAGCGCCGCCTCGCCCGACTCAACGACGGTGACATCGTAGCCTTCCGCCTCGAGATTGAAGCGGAGCCCGTCGGCCAGGTGCTGCTCGTCTTCGACTACGAGGATGTGTTCCATCTTAATTAACAGCTACGCCGGCGACGGCATCAGAGGCAGCAGGACGCGGAACGTACTTCCCTTCCCGGCTCCTTCGCTTTCAACTACGACTTTGCCGCCGTGCTTCTCGACGACTGAGCGGACGATGAACAGTCCGAGTCCGGTTCCCTTGACGCGGATCGTCACCGTTCCGGGCACGCGGTAGAAGCGCTTGAAGACGTGCTTCAACTCTTCGCGGCCGATCCCGATGCCGCGATCGCTGACCTGCACCGACGCCATCTTCTGATCTTTGCGTTCGACCTTCACGTGGATCTCGATCCGATCGCCTGAGTATTTCACAGCGTTGTCGAGCAGGTTCAAAACTGCGCCCTTCAATTCATCCGGATCGCCCAGCACCATCACGGGATTCGCAGGATCCGGCTTCGCGCTCATCGTAATGCATTCCGGCGGCAAGTGCGAACGCGTCCGCGCGAGATCGATGCATTCCTCGACCAATTCGCCTAAGTCAACTTCGGTGCGGTGATAGAGGCGCGAGGATCGCCCGACCTTGCCCGCGCGCAAGACCTGTTCGATGGTCTGCAGCAGACGATCGCTGTCGGCGAGCATGATGCGATAGAACTCCTGCCGCTTTTTCGGCTCGAGATCGCGGCGCTGCAGGGTTTCGAGATACAGCCGGATCGATGCCACCGGAGTCTTCAGCTCGTGCGTCATGGCGTTGATGAACGTATCGTGCTGCTCATTGCGGCGGATTTCGCGGACCAGGAAAATTGTGTTGAGTACCAGTCCGGCAATGATTGCGAGGAAGAACAGCAGCCCGATAAAATACAAAACGCCGAGCCGCCAGGTCACCACGATCCAGCTCACGTTCAGAGCTACCGCGATGGCGACCAGGCAGGCGCCCAGCGTTATGAAGAAGATGATTGATCGCCGGCGGCTGCTGACGCTCATGCCATCTTTAGCTTATGACAATTAGAAGCTAAGCGGCCTTCGGCTTGGCATCCATTTCGATCTCGCCGTCGACTGTCGCTACTTTGACGTTCGTCGCGATGCCGAGTTTCTTGAGCATCCAGATCTGGATCCAGGTGACGTCGAGTTCGTACCACGCGAGGCCATGACGGGCCGACTTCGGATGTGCGTGGTGATTATTGTGCCAGCCTTCGCCGAAGGTCAGCAGCGCAACCCACCAGTTGTTGCGGGAATCGTCACGCGTCTCGAACCGCCGCGGACCCCACATGTGCGAAGCGGAGTTCACGAGCCAGGTCACGTGCAAGCCGTAAGTGACGCGGAGGAACACCGTCCACAACAGATATTGATAACCGAACGCCGCCCACATGCCCAGGCCGAACACCGTCAAGGGCACCCAGTGATACTTCGTCAGCCATACCAGAACCTTGTCGCGAAGGAGATCCGGAGCGTATTTCTTCGCCAGTTCCGTCTTGTTGTGGAACGGATCGCCGAACGTCATCCACAGAATATGCGCCCACCAGCCGCCGTTGACGCGAGGCGAATGAGGATCGCCGTCATGGTCGGAGAACTGATGATGGATGCGGTGCGTCGTGACCCAGAAAATCGGGCCACCCTCGAGGGTCATGGTTCCACACAGAGCGAAGAAGTACTCGAGCACCTTCGGAACTTTATAAGAGCGATGCGTTAGCAGCCGGTGATACCCGAGGCCGATGCCGAACCCGATGCAGCAGAAGTGCACCAGGAACGCGACGGCCAGCAGGCGCCAACTGAAACAGAATAAAGCGGCGATCGCGCCAATGTGGAACACCGTGAAAGCGATCGTGGTGATCCAGCTGACCTTGATACTGCCGTCGGGGTTGCGGGGAAGATTGGTCATGAGAGTTTAAGTTCGTAGAGGTTGGAAGCCTCTAGATTCACGTTAACCTGACTCTCGATAGTGGCGTGTAATAGTTGTGTAATTTGGTGTTTTCAACGGTTTGCGACCGCTGAAGGGTAGCCTATAGGCTGTCGCGGTACTGCTCGAGGGCAACCTTAACTAACTGGCTGCGGGTGCGGACTCCGGATTTGTCGAATAGGCCCTGCAGCGTTGCCTTGACGGACGCTTCCGACACGGCGAGTTCGGTGCCAATCTCCTTATTTCCCAGCCCCCGCAATAGCCGGCGTAGCACGGCTAACTCACGATCCGTCAATCGCTTGGCCCCTTGCGGACCGGGTTCCTGAATCGAGTCGAACAATGCCTTCAGGTATCCTGGCTCGAGGTGCACCTCTCCGCCCGCCACCTTGCGAACCGCCGCCCACAACACCTCGGGAGGGCTGTGCTTGTGTAGGATTCCGGCTACGCCCGCCTGCACGTATTGAATGGCTTCGGAATCGCTGACGCCGGCGGTCACGACGAGAATCTTGCCCGTGAAGTCGCGCAGCTTGGCTTCCTGAACGAATTCGATGCCGCGCTCGCTGCCGAGGTCGACGTCGAGCAGGACGATGTCGAAGGTATCGCGTCCGATCAACTCGACGGCGTCGGCGACGGTGGACGTCTTGCCGGTGACTTTGAACTCCGGCTGGGTTTCCATGATCCGCGCCAAACCTTCGCGGAACAGGCCGTGGTCATCCACGAGGAGAAGTCGTATGGGTTCGGCGGAATCAGGCATCAGTGCAAAATCCTAAACTGCGATGGAGGCGACTCCATCGGCGCGGGTGAGGCTCATTTCGAAACAGGCGCCATTGGTTCTCGGCTGGGCTTTCAATTCGCCACCGTAGCCGCGCACGATGGCGCGCGAGATGTACAATCCGAGTCCGACGTGATCGGAGCGGCTTTGAAACGGCTGGAAGAGGCGTCCGATGTCGGCGATTCCCGGGCCTGAATCTTCAAACGAGACCAGGACGTCCGCGGTGCGGACCTCGACCTTCACCACCATATGAACCTCCGCGTTCCGGCGGGCGGCGCGCAGGCTGTTCTGGGTGATGTTGAGGAAGGCCTGCGTCAGTCCGAAGGCATCGGCGTAAACTTGCGGCAAGCCGGGGGGAATCATCCATTCGATCAGTCCACCGGCTTCGCGCCAGCCGGGCTCGATGATGATCCGCAAATGATTCAGGACCTCGCCCAACTGCAGCGGACGCAGCGGCTGCTTGACCTTCGTCTGCAGTTCGGTGGAGGCGATCTTGCCCAGACCTTCGACCAGGTGGCCGAGCGCGACAAAATCGTCCGCGGTGGCTTCAGTCGATTTCCTCAGCAAATCGGCGTACACGAGCGAAATCGCGCCGCACATATTGCGGATCTCGTGGTATACGGCGCCGGCAATGATCCGATTGTTCGCCAGAAGCTGGCGCAGGCTCTGTTCCTCGTGCTCGCGTGCTTCCTCGGAACTGTCGACCGCAATCGCCGCCAGCCGTTTACCTGAGGCCGTGCGATAGGTGGAAAACCAGGTGTGCGCGAGGAACGGCTCGCCATCGCGCCGGCGGCCCTGGCATTGCGCGGCGGTGTGGAACGGATCGACGTTCTCCATCTTCAAGGCGTCCGCCAGCACGGGCAGGATTTCGGCGATCGAATCGCCCTCGGCAGCGCCGAACAGATCGCGAGCCGATTGATTGCACGACAGGATGCAGGCGTGTTCATCGAGAGTCAGAATCGCCGCAGGACTGCTCTCGGCGAGGATCCGCAAGTGATCCTCAGCCTCGCGCCGCAAACGGTCGCGCTCCTTGAGCTCCTCGGCGTGATCGTGCGCGAGTTGGCGGTTGCGGTTCAGTTCCACGACGAAGAACGCGGCCGCCAGGTAGGCGGCGAAGGCGAGAAGGAAGCGGGTGACAGCATCGAACCAGGAGGTCGGCGCCGACATGAACTTCTCACGCAGCAGCGCGTTGGCGGCGGCAAATACGACCACCTGCCAACGGGTTAGGGTGACCGCGCTGAGGATGACCGGCAGGATATAGAAGGCACCGAGCGAGGTTTCGAGTCCGGT
>DASXZC010000590.1:0-1976 GCA_036502165.1 Bryobacteraceae bacterium | reverse complement strand
CCGATGATGGTTTCCGCCGCATCGCGCGTCTCGTCATCCAGAAGGTCGACGCTCAACTGGGAGCGCAGGTAATCGGGGAGCGTCTGCGGCGCGGAAAGAAAGGTCTCAAATGACGGCTTCTCGATCGATTCGGACGCCGGACTGCGGTAGCCCGGATCGAGATAGTCGTCGAAGAACGATCCGAAATCGATCTCGTCGAAGGGGTCGGTCGTCGATGTTTCCGACGCTGCGTCGGCGGAGGCCTCTGCCGTCGCTTCGCTGAGCCCGTCGGGCGCGGCTCCGGCTTCAAAAGCATCGTTAATATCGCCGCGTGCGACCTCGGGCGAGGCGCCGTCCAGCTTGATATCCGCGGCGTCGAGCAGAGACTGGTCGGCGGGATCGGCGGAGCGCTCGGCTTCGAGCAGTGGCTGAAGCTCCTCCGGTGTGATTTCCTCGCCCTCTTCCGCGGATTCTTCGAGGACGGGATTTTCCACGATTTCCTGATTGATCATTTCCTTCAGCTCCATGCGATTGAGCTGAAGGACCGTCACCATCTGAACGAGCCCTGGGGTCAGAATCTGCTTCTGCGCGACTTTGAGTTGAAGTCTGGGAGAGAGCATACTCACACCGCCATTATAAGCACGCCCGGACAATTTTTTACACTGGAAATGTGCCTGTAGACACTAAATGGTATTAAAATTGCTCGGAATTTTGGCAGAGTTGCCAGGCGCCGCTTTCATATCCTGCAGTTACTCAGAATCTCGCGGGCCGCATTGTATCCCGGCGCTCCCATGACACCCCCGCCGGGGTGTGCTCCTGCGCCACACAGCCACAACCCACGCACAGGTGTTTTATATCGCGCCCACCCCGCAACCGGCCGCAGGACGAACATCTGATCGAGGCTCATTTCGCCGTGGAAGATATTGCCGCCGGAGATGCCAAAGCGGCGTTCGAGGTCGAGTGGGCTGAGCACCTGGCGCTCGCGTACGATGTCCCGCATGTTCGGCGCGTATTCGGCGATCACTTCGAGGATGCGGTCGCCGTAGGGCTCGCGCAGCTCGTCCCAGGTCGCATCGCGCAGGGTATATGGCGCGTATTGCAGGAAGATCCCCATGATGTGCCGGCCCGCCGGCGCGAGCGACGGGTCGTAGATCGTCGGGCACGTCATTTCGATCAGCGGGTTGTGGGAAGGGCGTCCGTACTTCGCGTCATCCCATGCACGCTCGACGTAATCGATCGAGGGGCAGATGTGCATGGTCGCGCCGTGTTGCGGTCCTGGAGTGCCGGGGAGGGCGGTGAAATCCGGCAGTCCTTCGAGCGCGAGATTCATCTTGAGCGACGTGCCTTCGACGCGGAAGTTTTCAATCGACGTGCGGAACTCGGGGTCGAGATAGCGCGGCTCGACCAGACGGAGAAACGTCGCCTTCGGGTCGAGATTCGAGGCGACGATATCGGCGTGCACTTCGTCGCCGTTTTCGAGCGCGACGCCATAAGCGCGATCGCCGTGGATCAGCACTCGGCTGACCGTCACGTTCGTGCGAATCTCGACGCCCTTGCTGCGCGCCGCCACCGCGATGGATTCGGAGACCGCGCCCATGCCTCCGCGCACGAATCCCCAAAGGCCGCGCTTGCCGTTCACACCGCCCATGCAGTGGTGCATCAGGATATACGCGGTACCCGCCGAGCGCGGGCCGCCATTGGCGCCGATCACGCCGTCGGTCGCGAGCGTCACTTTGATCTCAGGCGATTCAAACCAGGTATCGAGAAGATCGGCCGCGCTTTGCGTGAAGATACGGACAAGGGCCGCCAGATCGCGCGGCGGCAGCTTGCGGAAACGGCCGAGCAGCTTCAGGTACTCGATGAAGTCGGAGGGCTTCCTGGGCGGCAACTCCGGCGGCGTGACGAGCAGCAGCGATTCGACGACGATGGCGAGGCGCTCGATATATGCCTCATACTTCGGATACGCTGCGGCGTCCCTCTTCGAGAACTTCGCGATT
>DASXZC010000589.1:0-2945 GCA_036502165.1 Bryobacteraceae bacterium | reverse complement strand
TCTGGGCATAACTGGCGAAAGCGATCCGCGAGTCCTGGACGCCCAGCGCGATGACCTGCAGCTTCCCGCCGTATCGTTCCACCAGCTTTTCGAACACCGGCAGTTCGCCGACGCACGGGCCGCACCAGGGCGCCCATAGTGTGATGATGGTTGCCTTCCCTTCAATCACCTTCGTCAGAGATACCGGCTTATAGTCGAGATCGCGGAGCTCGATGTTGGGAACCGCGTCGCCGCGTTTAGGCGCGGGAGCGTGATCCATCGGCGAAAGGGACGACACAGTTTCGAGTACCGCCGCCGGGGCCGGAGTCGAATCGGCCACGGCCGGATGATACTTGAAGGTCTCAGGCGGAACTTCGGTATTCAACCGAATGCCCGATAGAATCCACTGCTCGGTCACGCGAATCTTGCCTTGCCTGATGCGAAATCGCGTCCGCGCCTTCGGCAATCCCGTCGCGGCGGAAAACCAATAGTAGTCTGTGTCGCTGCCGTCCTCACCTTCAAACAGCGATGGAAGACCAACGATGTAACACATCTCTCCCTCAATGTCCTCCCGGCCGGCGTAGATGGCGTTGGTCGCGTCCAGCGACTTGCGCAGCCTCTTCGTATCGAACATCTGCAAAGTCGGTAGCGCCGCCTCGCTCGCCAAGTCTTCCATCACGCGAGTCGGAAACTCGGTCAGCGCCGCGCCGTCGCTGATGCGGACCTTGTCGCCATTTGATACGGCGAGCACGATCGTTTTCGGATCCTCCGCCACGAAGCGCGCCCAGTATTGAATCGGCGCGCCGGGCGTCGCGATGATCTTCGTGCGGCCCGTGTACTGCACATCCCGGTCCGGCGGCAGCAGCGGCGGCTGCGGCGGTGGCACCCTCCGCACTTCGTATTCCATCGACTTCACACCTTCGAGCACGTGAATGGCTTTCTGCAAAATCTCCGCCGCCGTGTGTTGCGGAGGAACCTTGGAGTACGGATCGAACTGTACTTGCGCGAACATCCCCGCACTCAATCCGAAGACTAATAGCGTAACGGATCGCAGATGATTCATGAGTGCCATTCTAGTCTCATTTAATTACCTGAACCGAAGCCGATCGTCAGTAAATAAATTCCACTCACCACAGGACGAACAATGGTAGGAACTAACTAACCGACGCGACACCTCGCCATTCGCCAACAAAGACGCACTCGACTGCCCCGCTCCACATCGCACACACACATTAGTCCATGGCACAGTGTCGATTTCCTCGAGAACATTGCCGAAATAAAACGCCCAGCCGTAAACACTCAACCGCGTACCAAACATAAAATCGATTCGCCGCAGCACATACGCGAACCACGCGAGGAATCTCGAGTGTCCATTAGCGAATAGCCACAACCTCCGTGGAGGCCTTGGCCCGAATCGATGCCGCTCCAGAAACACAAGCGACGTACACAACACGCGCCTCCCCGCCGGCCGCAAGCCCGTCGCCGAAGCAATCTGCTTCTCGAGCGCATCAGCCGAGCGGAACGGATTGATATGCCCGCCACCGTGGAACATCCACTGATAGATGTGGTCGCTCAGCGTCGAAGCATCGGGCACCGCAACATATAAGCTCCCGCCCGCGCGGACGACTCGCCCGATCTCCGCGAGAACAGCATCGAGCCCCGCAATATGTTCGAGGCTATGATTAGCAATAACGGCGTCAAATGCGTGATCCGCGAATGGAAGCCGCGCGCCATCGGCCACGACGAAATCATCGACGCCCTTCGGACGTTCATTGTCGAGCCGGATGATCCGCACGTCAGGATAAGCTTCACGCGCGACACTGCCGCCGCTCCCCGACCCCAGATCGAGCACCAACGCGCCCGCGCGCAAATTCCTCAGGATCTCGTTCACTCAGCGGTACTCAGCCGTAACATCCCGAACATTGCCGCCCGCCACATCGAAGACGTAAGCATGATCCTGCGCCACCGCCTCCTTCACCGCGGCCGTGCGCACGAAGAAATTCTGCACCAAATCCGGCTCCATCAATGGAATGATCCGTCCGCCATCTTCGTAAATCAGCGCGATCTGATCGCGCCCCACCAGCCGGAACGGCCTGTTCCAGATCGCATCCCAGAACAGCTCCGGTCCAATTCCCTTGAGCACGATCATCCGATCAGGATGAGCCGCACTGAGCTTCACAACATCATCGACCAGCTTGTGGATCTCCTGGCTGTTGTCGTAAAACGACACACAATTGATCCGCGCGATCGGGATGTTGACGCCCAGATAAGCAATCAGCGCTGCCGATGCAACGACGCGGCCCACGATCCCCAACCGCCAACCAAGTGCGAACGCATAGCTGCCCCACATCGCCAACCCGAGCATCGGGATCGTCAAGTAGCAATCCGTAATGTGATCGCGCAACGGCAGCAGTGGAGCCAACACAATCACGAACCACGCCGCAAAGAACGCCGTCAGCCATTGACGTTTGTAAAGAGTCCACGCCAGAAATCCAAACAGCGCCGCCATCAGAAAGACCGTCAGACCCGACCGGTAGACGGACGGATAGATGTGCGCGTAAATCAGCCGGCTCGGTCCCAGCGCGTATTTCCAGTACGTCCAGAACGTCGAAAACACGCTCGCATCCCAGAACATCCGGTACGGCCCCGACTTCATCAGCGGCGCGATCGCCAGGTGCAATGCCGTATAAGCGAGCGCCGGAATAAACATCGGAACGATCTTGCGGATGATGTGCCGCGCGCAACAAATCCCGTAAGCAAGCGCCAGTGCCGGATACACGACGTTCAACTCGAGCACCCCAAACGCCAACAAGTACGTCACCCATTGAGCCATGTAATAACGCCGCTCACCCGTCTCCGCATAGCGGATCAACAGCCATAATCCCACGAGGAAAAACAGTGCGCACAGCAGCTCATAGTAAATCGCGGTCCAGGCAAATACGAATGCCGTAGAATTGTTGACCGTC
>DASXZC010000588.1:0-7433 GCA_036502165.1 Bryobacteraceae bacterium | reverse complement strand
CGATCGGAATCAACCGCGTCCCCAGAGCAGCAACAGCACGGATCGAACACTTGAATTACATCTGCGTACACGCACATTTTTACCAGCCGCCGCGCGAAAATCCCTGGCTCGAAGAGATCGAGCTGCAGGATACCGCCTATCCGTTTCACGACTGGAACGAACGCGTAACAGCGGAGTGTTACGAACCGAATTCCGTCGCGCGCATTCTCGATACGCAGAATCGCATCGTCCGCATCGTCAACAACTATTCGAACATCAGCTTTAACGTCGGCCCCACGCTGATGAGCTGGCTCGAACGCGGCAATCCGGAGGTGTATCACGCGATCCTCAACGCCGACCGGGAAGGCAAAAGGCGCTTCTCGGGCCACGGCAATGCCATCGCGCAGGCCTTCCATCACATGATCCTGCCGCTCGCCAACAGCCGCGATAAAGAAACGGAGATCGTGTGGGGAATCGCCGATTTCCAACGCCGCTTCGGGCGCGATCCCGAGGGGATGTGGCTGCCCGAAACCGCAGTCGACGTCGAGTCGCTCGAACTGCTCGCGAAGCACGGCATCGGTCACGTTATCCTCTCGCCTTATCAAGCCGGGCGCGTGCGCAGGACCGGCGCCGCGGTGGATTGGCAGGACGTGAACGGCGGCCGCGTCGATCCTTCGCGAGCCTATCGCGCGGCGCTGCCTTCCGGAAAATCCCTGGCCCTCTTCTTCTACGATGGACCGCTGTCGCAGGCCGTCGCCTTTGAACGCCTGCTCGACAACGGCGAGCGATTCGCCAATCGCCTCGCAAGCGGCTTCGCCGCCGATCGCAAAGGACCACAGTTGGTTCACATCGCGACCGATGGCGAAACCTACGGCCATCATCACCGCCATGGCGATATGGCGCTCGCCTACGCGCTCGATTACGTCGAGCGGAACAAGCTCGCGACGGTCACGAACTACGGCGAATTTCTCGAGAAGCATCCGCCGCAATTCGAAGCCGAAATCATCGAGCGGACCTCCTGGAGCTGCGCCCACGGCGTCGGACGTTGGGAGCGGAATTGCGGCTGCTCGAGCGGTGGACATTGGGGATGGACGCAGGAATGGCGCGCCCCTTTGCGCAAGGCCATGGATTGGTTGCGCGACAAATCCGCGGCTCAATATGAACGGCTCGCCAAGGAATTGATCGAGGATCCCTGGGAGGCGCGCGACCAATACATCCGCGTGGTGCTCGACCGCTCGGCGGAATCACGCGCCGATTTTCTCGCCGAGCGCTCACGCGGGGCTTTGACGCAGGCGAACCAGATCCGCGTGTGGAAGCTGCTCGAACTCGAGCGCCACGCCCTGATGATGTACACGAGCTGCGGATGGTTCTTCGACGATCTCTCTGGAATTGAGACGATCCAGATCATTCAATACGCCGGGCGCGTGGTGCAGTTGTACGAGGCGCTGACCGGCGAGGCGATCGAGAGCGAGTTCTGTGAACTGCTCGCCGCCGCCGTCAGCAACGTCCCCGAGCACGGCAACGGAGCGGCTATTTATCGGCGCGCCGTCGACGCAAACCGGGTCGATCTGTCGAAGCTCGCCGCGCACTACGCGATCAGCTCTTTGTTCGAGACGTACCAGGACAAGACCGATAGTTACGCCTACCGTTGTGAGCGCGACTCGTGGCTCGACCTGTCGAGCGGCCGCCTGCGTCTACTCGTCGGATCGGCCACCTTCACCTCCAAAACCACCGCCGAACGGACGCGGCAGATCTTCGGCGCGCTTCATTTCGGCGATCACAATGTCACCGGCGGAGTGGCCCCCGATCCTGGGCCGGAAGCCTTCGCCGAGATGCAGAAGACGTTCACCAGCTCCTTTGAACGGGCCGACATTCCCGACTTGATCCGCTCGATTGACAAAGCCTTCGGAGGCAATACGTACACCGTGCAATCGCTCTTCCGCGATGAGCAGCGGCGCGTGCTGCGCGAAGTTTTGGAG
Source organism: Bryobacteraceae bacterium (assembly GCA_036502165.1). Lineage (GTDB taxonomy): Bacteria > Acidobacteriota > Terriglobia > Bryobacterales > Bryobacteraceae > F-183. The sequence continues at coordinate 5,475 of DASXZC010000588.1, read as the reverse complement.
TCGACCGTGGAGGAATCGGAAGGCGCGTTCCGCAGGTTGTATCAACAGCACGCGCCGCTGATGCGGTTCCTCGGCGCGCTGAAGATCCCGCTGCCCATGGTGTTCCAAAGCACAGCAGGCACGGCTTTGAACGGCATGCTGCGCCGCGCGCTGTCGGACAAAGGCGGCCCGATTATTGATGTCGAACGTGTGAAATCAATCCTCGAAGAGGCGCGGTCGGCGGGCGTGGTTCTCGATATTACGGCCCATGAGTATGCACTGCGGCGGCGGATCGAGGGCGAGGCTGCGGAGTTCCTCAAGAGTCCGAAGAGCATCTATCGGATCGAGGCGCTCATCGCGAGCGCATCCCTGCAGTCGTTTGCGCCCTTCCATGTCTATCTTTCCCCGGCCCAAACGCGCGCCTACCAGGTCATGGAAGGCCATTACTCCAAGATGAAAAAGCGCGCGAATGCCGGCGATGCGGTGGCCATCCAATGGGTGATGCGGTTTGAGGAATTGGCGAAGCTGCTGAGCCTCAATCTGCCTGCCTCAGTCGGATCGATTGCCTAGTCATACGCAGTCGATACCGTATTCGAGATTACGGAAAGCTCCCGATGGGATAGCCAGGGAAAACCTTACATATTTTCGTCCCAGAACTGCGATCTGATGGTATTCTGTTCCTAGGCAGACAGGCGTTTTAGACTCGGGCAACAGGGATCTTCGCGCTGCCAATTGCAATAAAAACGACGCCCGGTGGGGCGCGAAGGGCCGGGTGTTAACCCCGGCCCTTGGTATTTCCGCTCACAATCCATATAAGATAGACGGCATGAAAGCCGTGATCGCGTGGCTCGTCCGCTATTGGGTCCAAGCCGCGCTGACGATGGGTGTCGTTTTCACCCTCCTCACCCCACTCATCTATGCCACCTGGAGCCTGCCGCTCTTTGCGATCTTCATCCAACTGCCCACTTACCTGTTGCATCAGGTCGAAGAGCACACCGATGACCGCTTCCGAATCTTCGTCAATCGCAAAGTCTTCGGCGCCGTCGAAGCGCTGACACCCGCATCAATCGTCTGGATCAACCTGCCCGGCGTGTGGGGCGTGAACATCGCGTGTCTCTACGCCGCGCATTTCGCCGGCATCGGTTGGGGACTTACTGGAATCTATCTGACCCTCGTGAATGCCGTCGTGCATGTGCTGGCGGGCATCGCGCAGCGAGCGTACAATCCGGGATTGTGGACCGGTGTCATCCTCTTCCTGCCGGTCGGTGGATGGGCGTGGATGGTCCTAAACGCCGAGCCTGGCGTGACGCGGATCCATCACCTCGTGGGCCTTACGCTCGCGGTCCTCATCCACGTCGCGATCGTCGCCTACGCGAAGACCCGGAGCCTGCGTCTCGCGCGCTCTTAAGTGCGCAACGCGCTCGAAGGATCGATCGCAGCGGCCTTGCGCGCGGGCAGCCAACTCGAAATGGCCGCAACAGCGAGGAAGAAGATCGCGACGCCGGCGAAGGTCATCGGATCGTTGGCCGCCACGCCGTGCAATAGCGAAACGAGGAAGCGCGTCAGTACGAACGACACCGCCAGCCCGGCGGCGACGCCCAGTCCTGAGAGGATGAGGCCCTGGCGGATCGCGATCCTGAGGATCTCGCTCGGCTGGGCCCCTAATGAAAGACGGATGCCGAACTCACGCGTGCGTTGCGTCACGTGCCACGCGATGACGCCGTAAATTCCGATCGCGGCCAGCAGGGCCGCCAGCATCGCGAAGGAGTCGAGTAGCGTGGCGGCCAACTGTTGCGGCGCGCGCGCAGCCTTGCGAACGGCCTCGAGCGGTTGCATTTCAAATACCGGTTGATCCGGATCGAGTTCGCGAAACACTCCGCGAACCGACGCGCTGAGAGCAGCCGGATCTCCTGACGTGCGCACGACGATCGACATATCGGATGACGGCATCTGCCGCATTGGCAGGTACACATCTCCCATCCTTCCTTTCACGAGGCGCAGGATCACGGGTTGTTCGAGATTCCCAATCACGCCCACCACTTGTCGGATGGGAGTCTTCTTACTGCCGAGGCGGATTTGCTTGCCGATGGGATCCTGGCCGGGCCAATATTGCTTGGCGGTGTATTCATCAATGACGACCACCGGAGTCGAATCGGCGCGGTCGGCGTCATTGAATCCGCGCCCCCGAACAACCTTCTCTTGCATCGTGGCGAAATAGTTGGAAGTGACTGGAATCCGAAGAATCACCGGCACATCCTCGATGCGCGGATCCGGACGATCCGGGAACAGCAGCGGAGCACCGTGGAAATCGGTGCTGGTCGGAAGCCCATCCGCCGCACCCGCGCTTTCAACTCCGGGTAGCGCGGCGATCCGCTCGACGGCGCCATCGAAGAACCGGATCTGCTGATCGCCTTTCGCATAGGCATCGCCGGAGAGAGCGACCCGCATGGCGAGAATCCCCTGCGCGTGATAGCCAGGATCTTCGGATTGAAGCCGCACGAGGCTTTGCAGCAGCAGTCCGGCGGCGACCAGCAGGATCATGGCGACCGCGACCTCCGTGCCGACGAAGATGCCGCGCAGGCGAGCCATAAATCCGCCGGTCGATACCGATGCCGTCGAACCTTTCAGAATGTCATTGACGTCCGAACGCCATGCGTGAACCGCGGGTGCGAAGCCAAAAATGATGCCGGTCACCGCGGAAAGCAGCAACATGAACGCGATCGATTTCCAGTCGATTGAGATGGTCGACAGATCAAATGAGTCGTCGAGATGGAAGGACTGCAGGAAACGAAGTCCCCAGATCGCCAGCGGCAGACCGAGCAATCCGCCAGTCAGCGAAATCAAAACGCTTTCGGTCAGAAGCTGCCGTGCGATGCGCCCGCGCCCTGCGCCCAGTGCGGATCGCAGCGCGATTTCCTTGCCTCGCGCGGCTCCGCGCGCCAGCAGAAGGCTCGCCAGATTGGCGCAGGCGACAAGCAGCACCAGTCCGACGGCGGCCGAGAGGATCACGAGCAGCGATTCGGAATCCTCGACCATTCCGTCATTCATTGGCTGCAGCACGGCGAGATTGCCGTGATCCTGCTCGAATTGAGAGGCAAGCCGCACGCAGATTTCGTTGATGCGCTTCTGCGCGGACGCGATCGTCACGCCAGGGGCGAGGCGGCCAAGCACACCATAACCCCGTGAGCCGCGTTCGGTCGTGAGCGGCGGGGCGAGCGTCATCGGCACATAGAGAAGTTCCCCCTGCAGGCGCGGAAAACGCTTGGGCATCACGCCGATGATCGTGCGATTCTTACCGTCGACCACGGCTGAGAGCCCAACGATATCCTGCCGCCCGGCGAATTGATTCCGCCAGAGCTCCTCGCGAATGATCACCACCGGATCGGCGCCGGGCTTCGTATCCGCCTCTGCGAAAACCCGTCCGCGCAGCGGAGCAATTCCCGCCAGGCTGAGCAGATCGGACGTCGTCATCAGTGCCGCGACTCGATCGGTTCGTTCACCCAGGCGCAAGTTCACTCCGACGTCGTTAATCGCCGAAAGATTGCTGAAAATTCCGCTCGCTCTCCAGTCGAGGAAGTCGGGAATCGAGACCGGAAAATGGTGCCAGTCGCGCTTGGCATTATCGGTCCAGACGAAGACTGCCTTCGATGGATCCTCAATGTCCACGGGCGTCAGAAGCTTGCGCGTCACACTGAACATCGCCGTGTTCGCGCCGATGCCGAGCGCGAGGGTCGCAAGAGCAGTGACCAGAAACACCGGACTCTTACGCAGCGTGCGGATCGCGTAGCGGACGTCCTGCAGGACGGATTCGATCACCGGAACTCCCCGCCGTTCGCGATACTCTTCCTTCGCCGATTCGATCCCGCCGGAATGGATCAGCGCCTGCCGCCTTGCTTCGCCGGGGCTCATTCCGGCGCGTACGTTGGCCTCGGTTTCGAGTTCGACATGGCTTTCGAACTCCGATGCCAGTTCCGCGTCGCGTCCGCGCTTGCCGAACAATCCGCCGATTCTCGAGAGCGATGAGCGCAGCGGTTTCATGCGGCGCCGCCCTTCTCGGGATCGGGTTCGAAGAAGCGCGACATGATCGCCGTCGTCTGCCGCCACTGCCGCGTCTCACGCTCGAGCTGCTTCACGCCAGCACGCGTCAGCCGGTAAAACTTCGCCTTGCGGTTATTGTCGGAAGCTCCCCATTCACTCGAAATCGCGCCCTCCTGCTCGAGTTTCAGCAGCGCCGGATAGAGCGTGCCGTATTGCACATTGAGCTGTTCGCCCGAGATCTGCTCGATCCGCCTGGCGATGCCGTAGCCATGCTGTGGACCCATCGATTCCAAAGTTTTGAGGATCATGAGGGCGAGCGTGCCCTGTTGAACATCCGATTTCGTAGCCGCCATGAAGAGTTCCTATTGGATTCCAATATCAGAATGCCATAGCTTGTATTGGAATGCAATAGGGAGGCCCATCACCCCTTGTTCTCGGGAGAAGCCGCCGGCGTCGCCGGATTGACCAACATCTCCTCGCGGCGAATCACTCCAGGTCCCAGGAACCAGGCGATCAGTAGAAGCGCGGCGACAGATGGAAGCGTCGCCTCCGGACTTCCATTCATTCCCCAAATTGCCCAGGACGCGGCGAGCACCGGCGCCACTGCCAAGGCAGCGTAGCGTCCAAATGCACGGACGCTCACCATTCTCTTCTGGACGGTCTTCACTTCGACGCCTTTCGCTGGCTCGGCCGTTGGTGCGGCGCTGTCCGGCGTCTCGGCCGCGGTATGCCACCGCTGCAACGTCTCAAACAACTCGAGCTGTAATCGCCGGCGTTTCCGGTACCATCCACCAGGGTTCGCGTCGAGTGCGATCGACGCAGGAATCCCAGCCATTGCGGAAGCGGCCAGATGAATGCATACTACCTGCGTGGGCATCCACAGGACACGCCGGCCCGGACGTATTTCAATCATTCGGACCGTCGACCGTGGCAACATGAGTGACGCTCGATCGCCCGCGTAGTAAAGGACGGAGTTGTGAATCTTCACGAGTCCCACATCCCAGTAACGGCCTGTGTCGAACACGAAGCGCCCTAATCCGGGCGACATTCCACAAAACGCCGCATCGCTCAAGCCTTGGCCGTGCACATTCAGCAAACGGGCACGCACCATCGCGTTGATGCGCTCCATCCTTCGCGACCAGAGTACCGTAATGGCGAGGAATCCGAGCGTGACTACGGCCGTGAGCACGAGTAGCGAGTTAACCTCGGACCGCGGTAGCATCCCGATCATGAAGCCTGCCGCCAACGCGAATGCCCAGATGCGAACGATCAGGAATCCGCCGAACTTCGCCAATTCCCGCACGAACGAGGGCAGCGGCCGGTCGAGTTTCAAGATAGGAGACCGCGGTTCGAGAGTATATTTCGACTCGTCTGGACGCGCTGCAACGGCATCGAGCGGCACTCCCAAACGCCGCACTCGCTCGTCGGTCCAGGGATGCGAGAGGAACAGCTCCCGCA
>DASXZC010000587.1:0-4712 GCA_036502165.1 Bryobacteraceae bacterium | reverse complement strand
GGTAGTCGTGATGCTCACTGGTGGGCGGCAGGTCAATGGTCCGGTGGCGTCCGGCGTCGCAGGTTCGGTTTACCGGAACCTGGCGCGGATGCAATATTACGCGCGTCCGAGTGGCGGTGGTGGTTCGACGGAGGTTAGCTCCGGCGGCTCATCGAGCGCGCCGCGCTAGTCGACCAGGCCTTTCCAGACCAGTCCTTTTTCATCGCGCAGCATGACGTTGCCGCCGTAGCCGATTCCGGAGACCGTGCGTCCGTCGGAGTTGCGGAAGCGGTAGTATACGGCGTGATCGTCGCCGCGCTCGGCTGTGCCGCGCCACACCGATCCCGAGGAGTCCTCGAGCTTGATGTCGCCGCCGTATCCATAGCCGAACAGCTTCTTGTGATTGAGTTCGTTTTCCAGGTGGAAATACCCGCCTGGTTCGCTCGAGCACTTGCGCCGGCGCTTATAGATCATACGTCCATTATGGGAGCGTAAGGCAGACGCCGGGATCAGGCGGAAGCCCTATTTACTCAAACCGTTTGGGGCGGGCCGCTGGGCCGGCGGTACTATCTGTGGCTTAAGTACGGCGATGCCCAGCGGCTTCATGACGTCGACCAGGCGCTCGAACATGGCGTCATCCTCGTAGACTCCGGCGATTGCGCCGCCGGAGCCGGCGAAGTTAGAACTCGCGCCGCAAGAGCGGGCGGCCTCGATCATCTCGATGTTCCCGCGGCCCACGTCGTAAATCTTAAGACGCAGATCGAAGTTCTCGTTGATGAGGCTATTGAGGCGCGCGTGATCGCGGGTGTGCAGTGCGTTGCGGCCCTCCTCGGCGATTTCGGCCCAGCGGTGCATGGCTCCGACAACCTCCGGGTCGCGGCGATTCCAGCGCTCGCGGACGTTGCTGTGGAAGACCTCGGTTCCTTCGCTCAACGACGTCCGGTAGGCGAGGTACATTTTGGGAAGGAGAGCCGGGTCGAGGCGCTCATACTCGCCATAGCCGCGGGTGGTCATGAGGTCTTGTTGGAAGTCCATGTAAACGAGGCCTTCGAAAACCTGGATGACGCGATCCTGCGGACCGGCCGGCACGCCGAGTTCCTTCGTCTCGGTTTCAAGGGCGAGCACGGCCTGTTCAGGGAGCGGGATATCGACCTCGTAATACTGACAGAGCGCGCGTAGAGCGGCGATGATGATCGAACTCGAGCCGCCCATCCCGAGGCGGAGAGGGATGGTCGATTCGTACTCGATGGTGAAGTTCCGGTTGGGGAGTTCGATTCCGTGTTTACGGCAATAATCCATGAAGCGGACGAGGAGGGCCTGGAGGATGCGGATGCCGCCATAGTAGCCGCGCCAGCGGGTGGTGGCATAGAGATCCTCGAGGCTTTCAAAGACGGGCATGTCGGCCTTTGAGGGGCGGATCTCGAGGCGCGCGCTCGGCGACAGCAATACCCGGGCGCGGAAATTGCGCGCGGACATGGCGATGGTGCGTCCGAAGTAGCCGTCAGACGGGTTGCCGAGGATCCCGGCGCGGGCGTAGGCGTAGGTTTCGATCATAGCGAGTGGCGAAAGTTTTAGGATAGCGGGTCGTTGGGCGAAAATCTCACGGGGGTTTCGCGTGAGACTTCCTTCATTCTTGCAAGCCCCGCTCAGCCGGATATGGACTCCAGACGCAGCGGAGATCTGAGGGCGGCCGTAAGCGTAGGGTTCGAGCATCGAACGAAATTTCACGCCAAAACGCAAAGACGCCAAGGCTGGCTCGAAGGATGCTTAGCGGCTTTGGATGAGACCGTCTCTCAGTCTTGAAAGCTCCGGGTGTGGGTTCCGGAATCAACCCATGAAGCGGATGAATAGTGCTGCTCGATTCGTATGCCGCTGTAGTAGGTCGGGCCGACGAAGACCCATTACATTTCGAGCGGAATCTGGTCGCAATCCGGATCGAGCTGGAATGTCGCTATCACCGCTTGCCCCGCTTGCAGATGGGACAGCTTTACGTTCGACCGTACACCATCGAGCGAGATCGTCACTTCGACCGGCGAGTGGACGCACTTTACCACGCCGTGGATGTGGCCCTGGCGGACATCCATCCAGACTTGCTGGCCGGCTTGAATGTTCGACAGGAGATCGGCTCCGACTTCGACGACCGCTTCGAGGACGCGGTCGGCTTGGCGAAGGACTCCGTGACCATAGATTTCGGCGGATGCGGCGGGGGTGGTGGTTCGAAGTGACGGGCTGAGCTCGTGCGCCATGGCTGGCACGGCGAGCATAAAGCTGGCGATGGCGATCGCAGATCGGACTCGGACTACGGCACGCGACATGTGTGTCTCGCAAGCAATTCGAGAACCAAAGGATAACGCAACTGTTTGTAAATGCGTCCGGTTGCGCACGCTTTCGAAAATGTCACGGAGGTGGGATTGGTTGTCCCACCTCCGAACAGATTTATATAGGCGACTTTAATGCCCAGGTGTGAAGCTGAAGCCCGAAACTTCGATTTCCTCGTTGGGATTCAACAGGAAAACAAATTTGCCGGTTGAAAGATTCGGGGCGTCGGAATCCGTGTCGACAATGACACCCTGGATGCGATGGACGATCCGGTTCGGTGTGATCTCAATTACCACATCAAATGAGTCGGAACCGCCCGCCAATTTGGTTTCGTTGCCCTTGGCGGCCTTGCCGCCGGCGACGGCGCTGCGCCGGAACTTATTTTTCTCGAGTTCGAATAAAGTATGGTCTTTACCATCGGTATAACCGATTGCCCAGCGGATCTTCTTACCCATGCCGAGTGCGTTGCCGCCTTTCAGCAATTGCACTTTGAAGCGGAAAGTCCCAATTGCGGGCACGATGCGGAATGCCGTCGACGAGCCGGCGTGCGTGTAAGAATCGCCATCGCCATGCGTCCAGGCGGGGTCGAAATCGGTGATCGAACCGGGGCGCGATTGAGGCCCGGTGACAACCACCGCTTCCTTGGTCAATGTCATATCGACCATGGCGGTTTGGCCGCCAGAAACAGTCACTGATACGACCTTTTCCTTATGGCCGGGAGCCTTTCCGGTCAGGATATAACGGCCGGGTGCGAGGTTCGGGATGGTGGTGCTGCCGGCGACCTTCTCGGGATCGTTGTCGTGCCGGTAAGAAACGCGGGTGTCAGGCGGCGAGAGCGTCATTGTGATCGTGCCGATCGCCTGAATCAGGATGACGTTCGACAGGTCCACGGTCTCGCCGGCTTTGAAGGGACGGGTTTCTTTTTTGTTGAGGAATCCGGCCATGCGGAATTCGATTTCATGATCGCCGGGAGCGACTCCGCCGGTCTGGAAGGTTCCGTCGGCGGCGACCTTTCCGATTTCACGGCCGTCGAGCAGCACGGTGGCGCCCGAGGTCGCCGATTTGATTCGCAACGTCGCGACGCGAGGCAGGCTTTTCAGCTTGAATTCGAGGCGGGTATCCTCGCCCTTTTTGACGACGGCGACTTGCTCACCGACATCGGCAAAGCCATCCTTGGCGACGCGGACGGTGTCATTGCCGGGCACCAGTTGCACGCGGAGTTGGCCGCGGCTCGTCTTGCGGGGTTGGGGACGTCCGTTGATGAAGACCGTCACGTCATCCTCAGGCGGATTGGTGACGACGACGAGGTTGCCGGCGTTGATATCGGAGCGCAAATAAGCGGTGAGCGTCGGAGTGGTCTGGAACGAGACCTGAATCTTTTTCTGTTCCTTGCCTTCTCCGACGACGAGCTCGTGATCGCCGTTGGGGACGTTCGGGAAATCCGTTCCACCGGTCGCGATGGGTGGCTCCTCTTTGCCGTCGAGTAGCGCTTTCAGCGGGCCGGTGCTCGATTCGACGTGGGCTTGGGCGCCGGCGCTCGAGACGATGATGGCGAGCAGATTATGAGCGGTCGCCGCGCCTTTGATCTCGGGCGCTTTGCCTGGGGTTACTTCAAAACCGAATGCTGCATCGGCACCGGCGCCGGAGACTGCGACGGTGTGAGGTCCGGCAGGAACACGATCCAAAATGAACGAACCCTCCGCGATGTCGCCCGCTTGTTTGCCGTCGAGCACGACTTTACCCGCGATGTCCGAGAAGATCCGCAGGGACTGTGCCTGAGAGGTCAACGTCATCGTGACATCGGTCGCAGGTTGGCCGGCGACGAGCGTCGCGACCGAGAGCGTCGAGTCGTAGCCTTCGAGCAGAGCGGTGATGCGATAGTCGCCTGGAGCGAGTTGGAGGTTGTTGCACGGCGACGTGCATTTATCTTGGCCGTTGATCTGGATCTTCGCGCCGGGAGGGACGGTGGTGATGTTGAGGGCGGCGGCGTTCGGCGGGGGAACCGGCACTCGGTTGCGATTGCGAGCGATGTTGACGACGGTGATCAGGATCGCGATGGCTCCGATTAATCCGATGCCCGCGCCGATCATCATCGCGCGCTTCCAGTTCAATCCGCTTTGCGGCGGCTTCACTTGCTGCTGTGAGGTGGGCGGCGGAACCGCGAAGACTCCGGCGGTCGGACGTTGACCGGATGGACTCGGCGGCGGAGGCGGATAGGGCGGCGCGTTCAATCCGCCGGTTTGTATTGCGCCAGTCTGCCTGCCACCCTGTTGGTAGGGCGGCGGAGGAGGGGGCGGCGGGGGTCCACCGAATTGCGGAGGTTGCGGAGGGAATTGAGGCGGTGGCGGATAAACGGGAGTTTCGCCAGAACCATAATTGGGAATCGGGATCACGGGACCCGTCTCCATCTCATG
>DASXZC010000586.1:0-16372 GCA_036502165.1 Bryobacteraceae bacterium | reverse complement strand
CGCAAGGAAATTCCGCGGTGCGCTTCATGCCGCCCGGCACCACGCCGCCGTTCATCATTGTTTATCACGCGTCCAGCGTTCCCATCATCCAGTTGGCGCTCTCCGGCAAAGGACTCAACGAGCAGCAACTGTTCGATTTCGCGATCAACAACATCCGGACACAGCTTTCGACCGTCCCGGGCGCCTCGATTCCGTATCCATACGGCGGTAAGCAGCGCGAAGTGATGGTCGACCTCAACCCGATTCTGCTGCAATCCAAAGGACTCTCGCCCGCCGACGTCGTCAATGCCGTCGCCAGCCAGAATCCGATTCTGCCCTCAGGAACGTCGAAAATCGGGCCTTTTGAATACGACGTCGAGCTCAACAGCAGCCCGCCCCGCGTGCAGGAACTGAACGACCTTCCGATCAAGGCCGTCAACAACACCACGACCTACATCCGCGATGTCGCCCACGTTCGCGACGGATTTTCACCGCAAACCAACATCGTTCTGCGCGATGGCGCGCGCGGTGTGCTGCTGACGATCATGAAGGTCGGCCAGACCTCGACGCTCGAAATCGTCGACAAAGTTCGCGAAGCTCTGCCCGGCATCGAAGCCGGACTTCCCAAGGAATTGCGGATTGAGCCGATCGCCGACCAATCCATCTTCGTCCGCGCCGCTGTCAGCGGAGTGATCCGCGAGGCGATCATCGCCGCCTGCCTCACTGCCGTGATGATCCTGTTGTTTCTCGGAAGCTGGCGCAGCACGATCATCATCGCCGTCTCAATCCCTCTGTCGATTCTGATCTCGCTGTGCGTGATGAGCGCGCTCGGCGAAACGATCAACATCATGACCCTCGGCGGACTCGCGCTCGCCGTCGGAATTCTGGTCGATGACGCGACAGTTGAAATTGAGAACATCCATCGCAATCTGGTCGTCATCCCCGAGGTCGTGCCCGCCATTTTGGAAGGCGCGCGCCAGATCGCCGTACCCGCGTTGGTTTCGACACTGTGCATCTGCATTGTGTTCCTTCCCATGTTCCTGCTGACCGGCGTCGCGCGATATCTGTTCATTCCTCTCGCCGAAGCCGTCGTATTCGCGATGTTGGCGTCGTACCTGCTTTCCCGAACACTCGTGCCGACGCTTGCCATGTACCTGTTCAAGCCGCACGCGCATGAGCAGGCAGCACCCGCGGCTTGGAACATTCCGGCGCGTATTCAGCTCCGGTTCGAGAAGTTCCTCGATGACATTCGCGATGCCTTTCGCGGACTGCTGGCCGCCTGCATCGCCCATCGCGGATGGTTCATCCCGATTTTTCTAGCTGCCTGCGCGGCGGTGTTTCTGCTGGTTCCCTGGCTCGGTCAGGACTTCTTCCCGACCACCGACGCCGGCCGCTTCAATCTGCACATCCGCACCAAAACGGCCATGCGGATCGAAGAGTCGGCGCGCGTTGCCATCGCCGTTGAAAGCGCCATCCGCCACATCGTTCCACCCAATGAAATCGCAAGCCTGATCAACAATATCGGACTTCCGTATAGCTCGATCAATACCTCCTACAGCACGTCCGCGCCGATCGGCACGATGGACACCGACATTCTGGTGACGCTCACTGAGGAGCACCGGCCCACCGCTGAATATGTGAGGGAAATCCGCGAGCGTTTGCCGAAGGAATTCCCCGGCGTATTGTTCTATTTCACGCCCGCCGATATTGTCACGCAGATTTTGAACTTCGGCTTGCCTGCTCCCATCGACGTGCAAATCGCGAGCAACAATTCCGAAGCCAGCCGCGAAGTCGCCATCAACCTGCTCGCGAAGCTGAGATCGGTGTCCGGCGCTGTGGATCTTCGTGTCCATCAGCCTTTCGATCAGCCCAAGATCCGCATCAACGTGGATCGCACGAAAGCCATCGAAAGCGGATTCACGCAGCTCGATGTCGCCAACAGTGCGCTGATCTCATTAAGCGGCAGCGGACAAACCACGCCGCAATTCTGGCTCGATCCTCGCAACGGCGTCAGTTATAGCGTAGTGACGCAAACGCCGCAAGTCTCGCTTGCTTCTTTGAACGATTTGCGCAATATCCCGATTTCTCCTGTATCTGGAACGAGTGTCAACGCGAAGCCGGAGATTCTCGGTGATGTCGCCACGATGAGCCGCACGGCTGGGCTTGCGGTTGTCTCGCATTACAACATCCAGCGTGTAGTCGATATTTTTGGCTCGATTCAGGATCGCGATTTAGGCGCTGTCGGCCGCGACGTGACGCGAATTGTCGACGAGAATAAAAAGAACCTGCCACGCGGAATGGTGGTGCGAGTTCGCGGACAGTACGAGACGATGCAATCGTCGTTCACTGGATTGCTGGGCGGTCTGGCTCTCGCGATCATTCTCGTCTATGCTCTGATCGTCGTGAACTTCCAATCGTGGCTCGATCCCTTCATCATCATTACTGCGTTGCCGGCCGCGCTCGCGGGCATCGTTCTTCTGCTGTTCGCGACTCACACGACCGTCAGCGTCCCCGCGTTAATGGGATCCATCATGAGCGTCGGTGTCGCGACATCGAACAGTATTCTCGTCGTCGCCTTCGCGAGTGAACGCATGCAGGCAGGCGCGGCGCCGCTCGAAGCCGCTCTTGAAGCGGGCTTCGTCCGTTTTCGCCCGGTGCTGATGACCGCGCTCGCCATGATCATCGGAATGGTCCCGATGGCGCTTGGCCTCGGCGAGGGCGGCGAACAGAACGCGCCCCTCGGACGCGCCGTCATTGGCGGACTCTTATTTGCCACGCCCGCAACGCTATTCTTCGTGCCGACGGTGTTCGGCCTGCTTCACCACCGCCGCCAAAGCCGGATGAGTTGATTCGCATGAATGGATCCTGAATTCTAAAATGCTTCGTTCCATCAAGACAATCGTCATAGTCGTGGCCGCCGTGCTGATCGTCGGCTACATCGTCGTGCGCGGCATCCGCTCGAGAGTGCAGGCCGCGGGTGAGATCCGGCAAACGACTCTCGAACTCGCCGTGCCCACCGTTGCTGTGATTCATCCGACTCGAGGAGATCCGAAGGAAGAGCTCGTGCTGCCGGGCAACATTCAGGCCTTCGTCGATGCGCCGGTGTACGCCCGCACCAGCGGATATCTGAAGAAGTGGTATCACGACATCGGGACGCGCGTGAAGACCGGCGACCTGCTGGCGGAAATCGAATCTCCGGAAGTCGATCAACAGCTTTCCCAAGCCAAAGCCGATCTCACGACCGCGCAAGCCAACCTGAAACTCGCCGGAATCACCATGAATCGCGACATGGACCTGTACAAGGTGAACGTCAACGCGATCGCCAAGCAGGACGTCGACACGGCCGTCTCCGCTTATGAAGCCGGCAAGTCCACAGTCGAATCGCAGACCGCCAACGTGAAGCGCCTCGAGCAACTTGTGTCATTCGAGAAGGTCTACGCTCCTTTCGACGGAATCATCACTGCAAGGAACACCGATGCAGGCCAGTTGATCAATGCCGGCAATGGCGGATCCTCTCAGGAACTGTTCCACATCTCTTCCGCTGGAAAGCTGCGCATCTTCATCAGCGTTCCCCAGACATACACGAGCGCCGCCGCGCCCGGAACGAATGCCGTTGTTACGCTTCCCGAAGCGCCGGGCCGCCCCTTCCATGGCCAAGTGGCGCGCAACACCGGAGCCATCGATCCGGTGACGCGCACGCTGCTCACAGAAGTTGACATCGACAACGCGTCGGGCCAGTTGATGCCGGGAGCGTTCGCGGAAGTGCACTTGAAACTCCCCGTCGCATCCGCGCCGCTGGTTGTGCCAGTCACGGCTTTAATCTTCCGCGCGGACGGATTGCAAGTCGCGATCCTGCGCGACGGCAGTCACGCTGAACTCGTCCACGTGACGCAAGGCCGCGACTTCGGAACCGAAGTGGAGATCACGAGCGGCATCAACGCCAAGGACTTCGTGATCATCAACACGCCGGATTCTTTATCCTCAGGCGATACGGTTCGAGTGGCGCCCGCGAACGGGCGCCCCTAAGCGTTACTTCACCAATACTGCTGGAATATTGGCTTCCTTCGCGAGCTTGTTGAAGGTCACGAGGTCGCCTTTCATCGCCGCGTCCAGCTTTCTGAGTTGGGCGTGCGCCTTGGTCGCGAGATCCTCGAACACTTGCGATTCCTGCTGCGTCGGAGCCGTGTCGCTCATCTGTACAGTTCCTAAAACTGCCGCGATCTTGTTGTTCAACTTGATCGGATAGTTGAGAGGATCCTGTCCGCTGCGATTCTTCGTCTGATAGAGTTCGTTCTCGATGGCGAACAACTCCTTCGACAGCGCCTTGCCCGCCTCGACGACCTTCGCAGCTTCCTTCTGATCCTGCACACGCGCCACGTATTCATCGATCTGTTTGCGCGTCTCGCGGATCTGAATCACCGCTTCGTTGACTCGCGAAACTTCATCGCGCAGTTGAAGACTCAAGGCAAGTTGGCTCTTGAGATCGTCGAGCGTGGACTTCATACGCGGATCCATCTTGACCTTCACGGGCTCAGTGAACGTCTGACCGTCGACGGACAGGCGGACTGAATAGTCGCCCGGCACGATCACGGGTCCACGGGAGCTGGCTGCCCAATAAATCATGCCCGGGAAATTGGTCGAATCGGGATACCGCATGTCCCACACGAAGCGGTTCACGCCCGCTTCCGTCGAGGGACGTGGCGCCCCGCCGCGGCGCCGTCCATCGCCCTCGTCTTCTTCAGCGCGTGCGCGAGCGAGCGCTGCTTCCTTCGGATCGGGTTTGCTCGAGAACTTCTTCACCAGCTTGCCAGTCGAATCGAGGAATTCGAGCGTCACATCGCCTTTCGCCTTATCCTTGAGCATGTAGTAAACGACAACGCCGTTGGGCGGATTCTGCCCCTCATTTCCGCCTCCGAAACCGCCGCCGAAGAATCCACCGCCCGCATAGCGATAGGTGTCCTTAGGCTTGAACAGATGAATGCTCGACGTGCGGATCTGATCGGTGATCTGCTGCAGAATCGGAAGATCGTCAAGAACCCAGAACGCGCGGCCCTGCGTCGCGATTACCAGATCGTTCTCGCGCTTGTGGAATGTCAAATCAGCGATCGGAACGATCGGCAGATTCAACTGGAACTGCTGCCAATGATCGCCGTCATCGTAGGACATGAACAGTCCCGTCTCGGTGCCTGCGAACAGCAGGCCTTTCTTATTCGGATCCTCGCGAATCACGCGCGTGAACGCATCGGCGGGGATGCCGCTGACGATTTTCGTCCACGTCTTGCCGTAGTCGTGCGTGCGATAGAGATACGGATGGAAGTCGTCGTTCTTGTACATCGTCGCCGCGAAATACGCGGTCGCCGGATCGTGCGGTGAGGACTCAATCGAATTGATCTGGATCCATTCCGGCATGTCCTTAGGCGTAACGTTGTCCCATTTCTTGCCGTTATCGCGGGTGACGTAAACGAGTCCGTCATCGGAGCCGGTCCAAATTAAACCCCTGGTCAAGTGCGATTCGTCGACGGTGAAGATCGTGCAATAGTATTCAACACCCGTGTTGTCCTGCGTAATCGGGCCGCCCGAAGATCCTTCTTTCGCCTTGTCATTGCGCGTCAGATCAGGGCTCATCGGAATCCACGAATGGCCTTCGTCTGTCGTCTTGAAAAGGATGTTTCCGCCCGCGTACAGCAGCTTCGGATCGTGCGGCGAGAACAGCAGCGGGAAGTCCCACTGGAAACGGTACTTCATCGCATCCGCGCCCGCGCCCATCGGATTATCGGGCCAGACGTTGATGTCCCGCAACTGGCCGGTGTGATGGTCGTAACGCGTCAACAGTCCGCCATAGGATCCCGCATAGACGATATTCGAATCCGTCGGATCGGGCGCCATCCAGCCGGATTCTCCGCCGCCCGCATCATGCCAATCCCGTTCGGTGATCGAGCCGTCGTTGCCGCGTGAGGTCAAGTCGATCGTCGAGTTGTCCTGCTGCGCGCCGTAGATATGATAAGGAAAATCGCTGTCGGCATAGACGCGGTAAAACTGCGCCGTCGGCTGGTTGTTTTGCGTACTCCAGGTGCGTCCGCCGTTGATCGAGACGACCGCGCCGCCATCATTGCCTTCGATCATCCGCTCGGGATCGGTGGGGGAAATCCACAAATCGTGATTGTCGCCGTGAGGAACCGGCAGCGGGTTGTACGTTTTTCCGCCATCGTCTGAACGATAGACGCCCGTGTTCAGAACATAAACCGAATTCGCCGACTTCGGATCCGCGAAGATGTGCGTGTAGTACCAGGCGCGTTGGCGCAGATTGCGCGATTCATTCACACGGCTCCAGGTTTTGCCGGCGTTTTCGGAGCGGAACACTCCGCCCTCTTCCGCCTCGACGATCGCCCACACACGATCGGGATTGACAGGGGAAACCGTCACGCCGATGCGACCGAGCACTCCTTTGGGCATGCCTGTCGCCTTCGAAATATCCTTCCAGGTATCGCCGCCGTCGGTCGACTTCCATAGTCCACTGTCGGCACCGCCGCTCTCGAGACTGTAAGGCGTGCGGATCACCTGCCACACTGACGCATACATCACGTCTGCGTTCGTCGGATCAATCACCAGGTCGATGGCGCCGGCTTTCGCGGACTTGAACAGCGTCTTCTTCCACGTCTTGCCGCCGTCGATCGACTTGAACACTCCGCGCTCGTCGTTGGGACCGGACATATGACCGAGGGCCGCGACCCACACGATATCCGGATTCTTGGGATGGATGCGAACGCGCCCGATCTGCTGCGTATCCTGCAATCCGACGTTCTTCCAAGTCTTGCCGCCGTCGGTCGACTTATATACGCCGTCGCCATGCGAAGCGTTGCCGCGGATGCAGCCTTCGCCCATGCCCGCGTAGATCACGTTCGGGTCGGATTCCGATACCGCGATCGCACCGACTGAACCGGTCTTGACCTGCCCATCGCTCATCGGCTCCCAGCTTGCGCCGCCGTCGGTGGTCTTATAGATGCCGCCGCCGGTTCCTCCGAAATAATAGGTGTTCGGCTGTGAAGTGACACCAGCAACAGCCACCACGCGGCCCCCGCGGTAGGGACCGGCTGAACGGTACTTGAGCGAACCGAGGAGCTTGGCGTCACCGGTAGGTTCCGGAGCGGCCGCCATGGCCAGCGATGTCGCGGCGAGAATTAATAAGCAGCATCTTGTCATTGGTAAATTGTATGGCTCACAAAGGCCATGAGTTCCCTTCGTCCATCAGCGGCCGCGATTTGACGGGACGCAGCGCTTCAGAGAAGACGCCGCTCGTCTGATTGATGTTACTACTGGCTGTCGTACCTTGCTTACCGCGTTGGGAAGCCCGGAGTCTTCCACTCGACCTCGACAATCTTCGGCGCATACTTCGATACAAACGGCTTGATCTTCGATGCATTCCCCAATACAGTGAACGTCAGCGAGGCCGGCGAATAGTATTTGTGCGCCGCCTCGTCCGCCTGCTCGAGCGACACCGAATCGATACCGGAAAAGAAATCGTCCACTTCGCCGCGGCTCAATCCGAACAGTTCCATGTCGGTCAAAATCGAAGCCAACTGCCCGGCTGTTTCGAGATGACGCGGCGGATATTCGCCTTTGATGTAAGCCTTCGCCGACGACAGTTGCTGAGCCGTGATGCCCTTCTCATTGAACTTCTTGAGCAGCGCGAGCGCCGTGTCCATTGCCCGTTCGGTAGTCTCCGTCTTGGTGTACGTGCGGATGATGATCGCACCTGGAAGCCGCTGCTGCTCGACTACCGAACCGGCGCCATAGGTCAGTCCCGTATTCACGCGGAGCTCGTCGTTGAGGATCGATGTAAATCGTCCACCGAACAGCGTATTCAAGACCTGCAATTTAAATCGATCTGGATTGTTGCGCGGCACGCCCGGCATACCGATCGCGAAATAGGTCTGTGTGGCATCCGGCTTGTCGATGAGCAGCAGACGCGCGCCCGCTTCGGGTTTCGCGTCTTTGACCGGCACATACATCGCGCCTTCCGCCAAGCCTCCGAACGTCTTTTTGATGGCGGCCAGAGCTTCACTCTCGTCGAAGCTGCCCGCGACCGTCAAGATCATGTTGCGGCCGCAATAGAACTTGCGATGGTCCTCGACGATCGCGTTGCGATCGATCTTCCCGAGCGTCGCCTCGGTCGCTACGTGTCCATAGGGATGATCGGGACCGTAATAAAACGCCCGGAAATACTCGCCATTCGCCGCTTGCAGATTATCCTTCGACGACCTCACGGCATCGATCCGTTGCGCGAGCGTCTTCTTGACTTCGGCTTCCGGAAAGGTCGGATTCAACACCGCATCGGCGAACAGATCGAGGCCCGCCGCAAGATCTTTCGAAAGGAACGCGGCATTCATCATCGTCGCCGGAGAGCCCGTCTGAGTGCCCGCGAAGAAGCTGCCGCCGAGCGAATCCAGTTGCTCAGAAAATTGATCGGCTGTGCGATTCTTCGTGCCCCGACGCAGCAGGACCGCGGTCACAGCGCTGAGTCCGGCCATGTCCGCGGGATCCGATTCATCACCGCCGCGGACGGCCAGATGGAATTCAACCATCGGAACGCCGGTGCGCTGCATGAAGTTGACGACGACTCCGTTCGGCAGCACTTGCCGTGTGTAATGCGGCAGCCTGACCTCTTGAGCGCAGACGAGCAGCATCGATCCCACTGCGAGCGTAGTTGTGATGAGGCGCATGGTTCTCATTTGCCCCTCCTGACAGGGATGAGCGTTCCAACCGTGCGGTCGACGGGCTTCAGATACTCGGCCGCAACACGTTGGATATCGGCGGCGGTGACGGCCTCCCAATCCTTGCCGGCATTCAGCAATTTGTCATAGCCGCCGCGGAAAACCTCATAGGTCCCGATCTGATTGGCGCGACCCGAGATGGTCTGCATGCTGCGATAGAACTGTGTTTGCAGGCGATTCTTCGCCTTTCGCAATTCCGCGTCCGACACTGGCGTCGAGCGAACTTTGTCGAGTTCCTCATAGAGCGCCCTTTCGAGCTTTGCCGTGTCGACTCCGGCGCGCGGTTGCAGGAAGAACGTCCACAAACCCGGATCGAAATTCTCGCCTCCGAAGACTCCGACGTTCAGCGCGAGCTGGTCGGAATCGACCAGGCGTTTGTAGAGCCTTGACGACTGCCCTCCGGTGAGAATGTCCTCGAGCACTTCGAGCACCGGCGTATCCGGACTGTTCGATGCGGGAATGTGATACGCGACAGCGAGGACGCCCAACTGCGCGGGCTTTTCGAGAGTCACACGGCGCTCGCCCTGCTGCTCCGGTTCCTTCGTGCGGATCGGCGGGGGTGGCGGCTGGCTCGCAATCGGCTCGATGTATTGCTTCGCGAGCGCCATGACGCGATCGGCAGTGACATCACCGACGACGACCATCACGCAATTGTTCGGCGCATAGCCCATTTTGTAGTGCGCCCGCAGATCGTCCATCGTCCACGCCTCGATGTCCGAAGGCCATCCGACGACCGGCCAATGATAAGGATGCGCGATGATCGCCGCGGCATGCACCTGTTCGATCAAGGCTCGAGGCGGATTGTTGTCGACCGACGTACGGCGTTCGGAATACACAACTCCTCGCTCCGATTCGACGATTTTCTTATCGAAAACCAGATCGTGCATCCGGTCGGATTCCATATCAAACATCAGCTCGAGCGCGGTCGAAGGGAACCAGTCGGTATAAACCGTCGCATCACTGGTCGTGTAGGCGTTGTTCGATCCGCCGGCCTTTTCCATTTCGTTGTCGAACTGCTTCGGGCCGTACTTCTTCGCGCCGTTGAACATCATGTGCTCAAAGAAATGCGACAAGCCGGTTGTGCCGGGGCGTTCGTTGCGCGATCCGATTTTATAGAACAGATACATCGCGACGTTCGGGATGTTGTGATCTTCATCAATGAGAATCTTCATGCCATTCGAAAGCGTGTGCGATTGAACGGAAATCGGCTGCGCCAGCAAAGGAACGGCAATCAGTGAGAAAAGCAAACTTCGCATAAGGCTTCCATCATCATAAGTGAGAGCGCGGTTTACCCGCGCCGGTGGATCTTCTTTCTGAGGCCGCGGAAGACGCGCTCGGTCCACGTGCCGAAGGGTTGATCGGTGGTCAGATACGTCCACGTAGCGCCACGTTCATTCGGCTCGATGCGGCCCGATTGCACTTCCTCGATCCGCTCGGCGACAGCCGCGTCGAGCGTCTCCTCCATGTCGCGGTACATCGCGTCGACCGCGGTCAAGTACTCATGCAAAGGATCGCGCCCACCCCAGGAAACCCAGTGGACGCCTTGCCGCAACTCCGTGATCGCGGCGAGATGACCGGACCAGAATTCGTCCATGACCAGCAGTGTAGTCAACCGCGCGAGTTCGCTCTCGCAAGCCGTTTCCCCGGTCAACACGGCCTGCCGGCGCGCCTGCCAGCCCTGCCGCTGGCCTTCGATCACCGCTTCGTACTTCCACAGAAACAGGCGTATATCGAGGTTCTGTCCTTCCGCCGTACGCTGAATCGAATCGGCATCCTGGTGGATGTTTACATCCTCCATGCGGAAGCGGACGAAGAGATCATCCTCTTCGGAGACGAAGAACTGTGAACTTCCGGGATCGCCCTGACGCCCGGCGCGTCCGCGCAGTTGATGATCGATGCGGCGGCTCTCATGACGATTGGTGCCGATGACGTGCAATCCGCCGAGCGCAGCGACGCCTTCCCCTAATTGAATGTCCGTTCCACGTCCGGCCATGTTGGTTGAGATGGTCACGGCGCCGCGCGCTCCGGCCTGCGCGATGATGGCGGCTTCGGCCTCGTCATTGCGAGCGTTGAGGACCTGATGAGGAATCGCATGCAAACGGCTGCCGAGGCGTTCGGATTCCTCGACGCTGGCTGTTCCGACGAGCACGGGACGCGCAGTCGCATGGACTTTTTGGATCTCAGTTACGACTGCGGCTTCCTTTTCATATTTGCTTCGAAAGGACCGGTCTGGGGCGTCTACGCGAATCATCGGCCGGTGGGTGGGAATGACTTCGACATCGAGTCCATAGAGTTCCCGAAACTCATCGCGCTGCGTGTAGGCAGTACCGGTCATTCCGCAAAGCTGCGGATACAATCCGACCAGGTTCTGCAAGGTGATCGAGCCGAGGACCGTGCCTTGCGTCTTGACCCGCACGCGCTCCTTGACTTCGATGGCGGTGTGCAATCCGGCTGGCCAGCGTCGATCTTTGGCGATACGGCCCTTGAATTCGTCGACCGATTCGATGGCGCCATTCTTCACAATGTAGTCGACATCGCGGCGCAGAAGCGTGCGCGCGTGGATCGCGTCAATCACCGCTGTGAGAATCGGGAGATTCCGCTCGGCATACAGATTGGCGCAGCGGAACTGGCGCTCGGCGAGACGGATTCCGTAGTCAGTCAGCGAGATATTTCGGCCGAAGTCGTCGAGTTGGAATTGGGCTCCGCGATGCCAGTGTTCGACGAGGAGATCCGCGGCGACGGCGAAGTCGTGCTCGCCGGCGGCGCCTCCGCCAGCGATGACGAGAGGAATGCGAGCCTCATCGATCAGAATGGAATCCGCCTCGTCGATGACAGCGGCGTGAAAGGGACGGTGGACCTGCTCGGCCGGATCGAGGCACAACTGATCGCGCAGGAGATCGAAGCCGCATTCGTTGGCGGTGACGTACGTGATGTCGCACGCGTAAGCCGCGCGGCGATCGGCGGCAGTCATGCCGGAATTGACGAAGCCGACGGCGAGTCCGAGGGCTTCGTAGATGGGACCCATCCAGCGCGCATCGCGGCGTGCGAGGTAGTCATTGACGGTCATGACGTGGACGCCGCCACCGGTCCCTTGGCGCGCAAACCATGCGGCGGCGGGGACGGCGGCGAGAGTCTTGCCTTCGCCGGTTTGCATTTCAACGATCTTGCCGTCGGTGAGTGCGAGGGCTCCGACGAGTTGGACGTCGTGCATCGTCAATCCAAGGATGCGCTCGGCGGCAGCGGCGGATGCGGCGATGGTGTGAATGAGATCTGCGTCGTGCGTCGCGGTCGTGTCGCCGGTGCGCCAAGCTTCATGGATACGAGCGACACGGCTATCGGCCGCAGGTGCGCGTTCTCGCGAAAAGAATCGACCGAACATAGGTGTCTCCTCAATCTTCTCTGATGTCGTGGCGGGGTGTGCTGGTGGGTTCGTTTTCGTTTTGGGATGCAAGGGGTCGGGCCGGACCGCGTAGTGGGCCGTTCGGGTTCGTTTCGCTTTCGCGACAGCCGAAGAGCGGCGACGTTGACCGCTTAGGTGCGTTTTGTTTGTGGATGCCAGGGCCTCGCGCCAGACCGTCGAACAGGGTGGTTGGGTTCGTTTCGCTTTCGGGGCACCAAGGCCCTCGATCGTGACTGTCCCATTCTCCGTTGGGTTCGTTTCGCTTTCGCGACACCCGAGGAGCTGCGACGTTGAACGCGTGGGTGCGCTTTGTTTGTGGATGCCAGGGCCTCGGGCCTGACCGCCAAACAGGGTGGTCGGGTTCGTTTCGCTTTCGGGGCGCCAAGGCCCTCGGACCGCGAGCGTCCTAAATGCTGCCTTGGGTTGGTTTCGTTTCCCGAGGTTCGAACAAGCGGGCGGGGCGTTTCGTTCCCGGCACCACGCCACTCGGACCCCGACTGCCGCACTTGTTCCGTTGGGTTCCTTTCGTATTCGTGATGGCTGGACTTCGACGAGGCGTTCGGCAATTTGGCTGCGTGGGCTCGTTGCGTTTTGTGGAATCCCCGGGTCTCGGGCCAGATCGCCGAACTGGGGGCGGTGGGTCTGGGTTCGTTTCTCCTCGTGGCACGAGACCGTCGCACTGTGACGTCCCGCTTGCTCCGTTGGCCGCGTTTGGTTTTTCATTCGTTTTCGACAGACCACTGCGTCGCACCGTGAGTTCAACACATGGTCCGCTGTATTCGCTTCGATTTCCCGCTCGTGTACTTCGAACCGGAGTTGGCGATTGGCCGCATGAGTCCGGTTCATTCTCGCGGCGCCAACCAGCGTGAACCCGCGGCTGCGGCAGGTGGCACCGTCGGTTCGTTTCTTTCTCGCGGCGCCGGTGCTTTGGATCGTGATTGTCGCACTTGCCCGGTCGCCAGTGGGCGTCGGGACCGTCTGTTCTCTCAGGAGAGTGACGGAATCCGGGCGTGTCACTTCTCCGGCTCCCGCACGGAGATTCGCGTCTGCAATCGCTTGATCGGATTGTCTTCGAGTGTGCTCGGCCACGTTCCATTTAGAGCACGACCTCGAACTGAGCGAGAGGAACGTTTTCCCGTATCTCATTGACCTACTTGAGAAAACAAAATTATTTGGAACGGTGATTCTTGAAAAGCTGCCGTCCGGGTGCTCGAGCAGTGCGTCACAAGTCGGCGGACCGCTCCCTTTGGTCGCGGCTCAGAATCTGTATGTTTACAGCCATGACAGGTCGGCAATTACTGTGCGATCAAACGCAACGCAGATCTCGACGGTTTGCCGATCGAGATGGACAGGACACGCAGCGATTGTGGCTGGATTCGGCTGCACCGAGACCGAAGCAGATGTCAAAGATCCTAGCAGACGGCGACAAGATGCTCATGAGTCTAGACAGACAGATCCGGCTGCAAGAAATGGCGGCGGCAGACATCGCTGAGACGAGTTATCTCTCACGCCGAGGCCAGAGGCCGCCTGATTCAACTGAAGTAACAAACAAATGGCTCGTGGGCGTTCCTGAACTACATCCATACAAATATCGTGCTTTCTGTCCTCCCGTCCATCGATTTCACGCTATTTGTCTTAGAAGCGAGCTTATAGTAATGAATATTCGATCCCGTTTTGCACGGGCGGCGGTAATGGCAGCAGCGATTTACACTTGTCACGGCGCACCATGTAACAAGCCCACATACGAGACCACGCTTGCCCCGGCGCCCGCGAACTCGATGCCGGGTTCTCCGTACACAATTCTCGCGATCGGCGACTCAGCGATCTGGGGCAATGGTTTGTTGCCGGAACACAAGGCCGTGACCTTGATAGGACGGAAGCTCGTCGACGTGACCGGGCGGCCGGTCCACTTGGTCTCCTACGCCCACTCTGGCGCAAGCCTTGCCTTGCAGACAGAGGCCATGGCTGATCTGCCGGGAGGTCTCAATTCTCAGAGGCCCACCATCACGGAGCAGGAAACTTGCGCGGCCGCGGAGCCGGTGGCGTTGCATCCAGATCTGATTTTGCTCGATGGATGCATTAATGAGGTTGGCGCTCTCCATGTCGCCGGAATCGGTGGAACCACGGCGGACATTCACAAGGATACGGTGAAGTATTGTCGAGAGCCCATGCGGAACCTGCTTACGTCTGTCACTCGCGACTTCCCGAATGCAACGGTC
The DNA here is from genome assembly GCA_036502165.1 of Bryobacteraceae bacterium. Classification (GTDB taxonomy): domain Bacteria; phylum Acidobacteriota; class Terriglobia; order Bryobacterales; family Bryobacteraceae; genus F-183. The sequence continues at coordinate 2,003 of DASXZC010000586.1, read as the reverse complement.
GTCGTTCTGTCGTACTGGCGTATTGTCTCGGACAAAAGCAATCCCTTCGGCGGGTCGGGGATGGTCTCCCATTTCGTCGACCGAATGCATGCGAAAAAGACGGTCGTTACTTTGAACAGACTCAATCCGGAGGCCGCGAAACGCCGGGAACGACTCGGTTCCGAAAGGAAGGCGGATGCCGCGAAGGAGTCTTCACCAGGATGGTGGGATAACTCGACCGAGTTCTATAACACGTCGCACGCTTGCTTGAGCTGGGCGATTGCCGCAGCCAGCGGCGGGCCTTCCGATTCATCTGATGATTGTGCCCCCCCGCCAGCCAATGATGCCAGCAAGACCAAGAAGGGCGATCGTCTGCTGATGGCCGTCGTTCCGGATGATCCGAGATTCGCCTACGGGGCAAGCAAGACCCATGAGTGGAGCCTGCGCCTCAAGTTCCTGTGGTGGGTTTGGAGGAAAGACGAGTTCTACGGCGAGCGCGACAAAGACTGCCGGCAGTATTACAAAAATGACTTCAACGGGCGGGATGGTTGCGAGATCGATCCAATTGCGCACCCCAACGTCCTTGGCGCCCGGGCTTATTATTCCACCGTTTCGTGTCTGCTGGCGGATGCGTGGGAGATGCCGGGGTTGTGCGACCGTAAACGGTGACGCCCGCTTGTTCCGTCGAGTCTCGCCCCATCCCTGGCGGATGCGATAAACTTGCTTTACGGCAGACCTCGATGGCGGAACAAGGTTCTTTTTCCCGATTCAGCGCCGAATATCCAGCGATAGCAGCGCCTGGAGCGGGCATTTCACTCGAAAGGCCGATGCATTCGCATCTTGCGCCGATCCATTCGCTGGTTCAACGCGAGAATTCCCGCTCGCCGGGATGTCCGGGATTTGAAAGTTGCTCCGACGCGACCGAATGGTTGACTCGTGTTAGCCACGAGGAAACCGCGGGCGCCGCGATCACCCGATGTGTCGTGCGGACGGGTTACAGCGCAATTGGCGTCGTGCGGCTCGCCGGATTGGACCTTCCGTTCCTCCCTCCCATCAGCTATTGGATTGGAGCGCCATTTCGACGGCGCGGGTATGGGACCGCGGCGGTCCGGCTCTTCTTGCAGCAGGTCGAGCACCCGGGACGCATCTGTGCGTTCGCCGCGGAGGGCAATCTCGGGTCGCGGACCATTCTCGTGAATACGGGCTTTTCACGCAGCGGCGTTGCGCGTCATGACGCGAACGGCGCGATCCTGAGATACGATTTCGGAGTTCACACAGGAGTCTGAGTTGGAAATCCAATGCAAGATCTGCCAAAGCTTTGAGGTGGGCGGATGTCCTTTCTGCCAAGAAGGTTATCTGTGCTCGGCATGCCGGCAATGCAGTAACTCCGCGTGCAACAAGAACCGGCAGAATCGCATCGCCCAAAAGAGCCAATGCTCGTGCGGCGCGCCACGGAAACCGTTCCACCTTACCAATCCGAGCCGTACATGCTTTTACTGCAATACCACATTCTTTTGCGATTTTTGCCAGAGTAAATGTTCCAGCCCCCAGTGCGAGGAACGTGAGCGGAAAGCGTTCGCGAGTTTCCTGGGACCACCACAACTGTACGACTACAAGCCGGTCGACGACCAGCGACTGCACCGGTTTGCCGAAAAGATCACCGAGGACGTACCCCAGAACCTCAAGCGGCGGCGTGAGTCCGATCCACAGGAACGCTACAATGCGCCGCGGCATGGAAACCAGACTCCCGAAGGAGGCACTTCCGCGACGATCCGCCTCAACCCCGTCGATATCGCAGTGATTAGCTGGAATATCAATCATTTCAATAAGGCGGACTCAAAGAAGCGTGTCATTCGCTGGTTATTTGAAAGGCATCCTTGGCTCGATGTCATTGTGCTCCAGGAGATCAACGAGAGCTCGGTGCCGGAGCTTGTGAATGTTCTCAGTGGCATGGAAGACATCGGATATGACCTCGGCCCGAAGATGAATGGCTGCAGCCCTGTTGAGGAAGGGCCCGCCAAGCC
>DASXZC010000585.1:0-7518 GCA_036502165.1 Bryobacteraceae bacterium | reverse complement strand
GAGAAAAACGGCAAGCTGATCGAGGCGCAGCGCATCAGCCAGCGTGTGAAGTTCGACCTCGAGATGATTCAGCAGATCGGTTATTGCCATGGCATCGAGAACTATTCGCGCCACTTCTCCGGGCGTTTGCCGGGCGAGGCTCCGCCGACGCTGCTCGACTATTTGCCGCAGGATTCGTTGCTGTTTATCGACGAGAGCCATGTGAGCGTTCCGCAGATCCAGGGGATGTATCACGGCGACCGTTCGCGCAAGAAGAACCTCGTCGAGTATGGATTCCGCATGCCGAGTGCGCTCGACAACCGGCCGCTGACGTTCGAGGAGTTTGAGAATCGCGTTAACCAGGTCGTGTATGTGTCGGCGACTCCGGGGCCGTATGAGCTGACGAAGGCGGCGGGCGTGGTGGTCGAGCAGATCATCCGTCCGACTGGCTTGATCGATCCGACGGTCGAGGTGCGGCCGATCAAGGGGCAGGTCGATAATCTGCTGCATGAGATCCGGCTGCGCGCGGAGCGCAACGAGCGTGTGCTTGTAACGACGCTGACCAAGCGCATGAGCGAGGATCTGGCCGAATATTATGCCGAGGTCGGCGTGAAGTGCTCGTACCTGCACTCGGAGGTGAGCACGCTCGACCGGGTCAAAATCCTGCGCGATTTGCGCCGCGGGATTTACGATGTTTTGATCGGTGTAAACTTACTCCGCGAGGGACTCGACCTGCCGGAGGTATCGCTGGTCGCGATTCTCGACGCCGATAAGGAAGGATTCCTGCGATCGTCCGGATCGTTGATTCAAACGATGGGGCGAGCGGCCAGAAACGTGGAGGGGCGTGCGATTCTGTACGCCGACGTGATGACCGACAGCATGCGCCGCGCAATCGATGAAACGACCCGACGCAGGAAAATACAGGAGGCTTATAACGAAGAAAACGGCATTACTCCGCAAACGATTCTGAAACCGATCGATTCGACTCTGGTGGCCGTGGCCGAAGGGGATTACGTCACGATACCGCTCGAGCCGGAGAATCCGGAACAGGAGTTGACACCTGAACAGCGCAATAAATTGATCGCCGAGTTGGAAATCCGAATGAAGGAAGCGGCAAAGAGTTTCGAGTTTGAAAAAGCGGCCCAATTCCGCGATCGCATCAAAGAGTTGAGGACGCAAGTATTGTATGAAGAATCCCCCGTTAGTAGGACTGGTAGCGACGGGTAGCTTGGCCAGAACCTGGTTCCTGACAGTCGCAGAGCAGGCGGACCGGCTCGGTCCCGTGATCTCTTCGAACTACAGGGTGGCAAGCCGGTTCGTGAATACTTTGCAGGCGGGTGTGCCGGCAGAAGACTACGGGTTGCTAGACCCATGCAAGTTGATCCTGGTGAGAGTGGGTGAAAGTGAATGGTTCGAAGTACTCGACGGATTGGCGAGAGCCGGGATCGGGTGGAAGGGCAAGTCGGTCATTTTGTGCGACACGGATGCGGAGAGTTCCGAGTGGAGTGAGCTCGAAAAGCGCGGCGCGGCGGTGGCAACGATGTTGTATACGGAGTTCGACAAACGATCGTGCTATGTGATGGAAGGCGACCCGAAAGCCATCGCGGATGCACAGACGATTTTGAATCTGCCCCGTATTCGGGTGATTGAACTGACCCGTTCGCACAAGTCGGTGTATTTGGCGTGCCGGAAAGCGGCAGCTATGATCGTTCCCCTGGCAGCGGCGGCGGAAGAGGATTTGCGCCGGGCCGGGGTCAAGGCAGACACGGCTGCCTGGATGGTGGAGCATTGGTTTCAGGACGGACTGCGGGCGTATAAAAAAGCCGGCAGACGAGCCTGGAATGGCGACTGGTATCGGTTCCGGAGTACGCTTGTTTCGAATCTGGGCGATGAAGTATTGCCGCCGCGGATTCCTCCGGCGCGGGAAGAGGCGAAAGTAGGCGCCGGCAGCCGAAAAGGCGCGGCGGAGCAGTAGTATTGAGCGGTGCGGGCGAGTCCTGGCTTTGTTCAGAACGACCCCGCAACGGCTTCGAGGCTCTTGAGCTTCGCCGTAAAGGTGGTTCGCTTCAGACGCAGAATCTCTGCGGCTTGCTTCTTATTTCCATTCGTGTGATGCAAGGCCTGATCGAGGAGGCTCTTCTCAAACTGTCCGACGACGCGTTCGAAATCGAGGCCGCTTTCAGGTACGGCGACCTGGGGAACGGGGACGTCCACGATGGCCGGCCTCCATTGAACGGGCGAAGGCAAGCGGAAATCTGCCGGATACAAAGTGTTGCGATCGCCGCTCAAGGCGACGGCCATTTCAACGGCATTTTCGAGCTGGCGGACGTTGCCGGGCCAGGGATGCTGCTGCAGACGCTCCATCGTTTCGGGCGATACTTCCTTCATCGAGATGCTCTCGGCGGCGCAGACTTTGGTTAGGAAATGCTGCATCAGCAGCGGGATATCCTCGCGCCGCTCGCGCAATGGGGGCATTTCGATCGGGAGGATGTTCAGGCGATAGAAGAGGTCCTCGCGGAACTTCCCTTCCCGGATTCTTTCTTCGAGGTTCACGTTGCAGGCGGCGATCAGGCGGAAGTCGACTTTGATGCTTTCGCCGCTGCCGAGGCGTTGGATCTCCTTTTCCTGCAAGACGCGCAGCAGCTTGGTTTGCATGCCATACGGCAGGTCCGCGATTTCGTCGAGGAACAGAGTCCCGCGATGAGCTTCCTCGAAGCGTCCGGTGCGCGCACCGGTGGCGCCGGTGAAGGCTCCTTTGACGTGGCCGAAGAGTTCGGCTTCGAGTAGATTTTCGGGGATCGCGCTGCAGTTTACGGCGATGAGAGGACCTCCGGAGCGGCTCGAAGCCATGTGGATCGCGCGGGCCGCGAGTTCCTTACCGGTTCCGGTCTCGCCGGTCACCAGCACCGTGCAGCGGCGCGTTCCGACCAGGCGGACGATTTGGGCGACCTGCCGCATGGCCTTGCTGTCGCCGACCAGGAACTTGCGCCAGGGCTCCTCAACGGCGACCGCTGCGGGACGCCTGGGAAAGCGAATCGTCTGCAACGATACCGCGGACTCGAGCGCATGCTGGATCGCCAACGCTTCCTGCTCGGCATTGAGAATGTCTGGACCGAAGTATTGAGTCGCGCCCAGCTTCACACAGCGAACGGCTTCGGCGACCGTGCCGACCCGGTTGCGGATGAGAATCGCCGGGCGCGAATCGAGCCGGGCGATCTCTTCGAGCATCCCTTCCGGTGGATAGTCCAATAAAGGAGCGCTGACGACCGCGGCATCGAAACTGTGACGGGGCAGGAGCGCGAGGCCTTCGCGGCCGGAATGGGCCCACTTCACGTTGAAGCCTGTCAGCGAGGAGGTAATCTGCTGGTCGGCGTGCGCCAGATCCGGTGATGTGATCCATAGGAGATGCATAGGCAGTCGTGAAATTGTCTCGAAGGCGACGGGATTTGGTCAGGTCTCGAGAACTGTCCATCTATCGGACGGCTGTGTTGTTTCTTTATACGGATTATGGCGTGTAAGAATCGATTTTTCAAGGGGATACGACCGATATACCAATTTCTTACCCCTGGAATAAGGAGCTATTCAGAAGTGTTATTCTGAAGGGCACATGACAAAAATTCAGCTCGACTATGACCTCCTGCGGAAGCTCAATGACGACGATGCAGAGGGTATTGCGAACGTACACGCTTATTACGGAATCCAAAAGGTGCGAATCGCGCCGGGGCTCGACCGGATCTCGGTCGATTATGATGCGACGCGGATGTCGCCGTCGGATCTGGACAACGTCCTGGTTCGTTATGGGGTGCCGGTGGTGACGATGCATCGCGGATCGGACGATCCGACGAGTTGAAGAAGTTCATGCCAATCCGGCGGCTCGTGCTGTTCGCTGTTGTTGCGAGCCTTGCCGTTCCTGCGCCTGCGCAGAATGCGGTCATCCGCAGCAGTGTGCGGGAAGTCGTGCTCGACGTGACGGTGCGCAACAAGAACGAGAAGCTGGTGCGGGACTTGCGTGCCGATGAAGTCGACGTATACGTCGATGGCGTGAAGCAGGAGCTGCGCACGTTCCAACTCGTGCGGGGCGAGGAGACGCGGAAGTTGGAGTCCTCGGCGCCGATGGTTGGAACGAGTATTCAGAGGGCGGAGAAGCTGCCGCCTCCGAATTCAGCGCGGGAGATCAATATGGTGGCGCTGGTGTTTCGCACTTCGAATACCGAACAGCGGGCGCGCGCGGAAAAAGCCGCGCTGGCGTTCATTCAAGGCGAGGCGCGTCCGAATACCTATATCGCTTTGCTGACGCTTTCAATTACGAGGACGCGCGTGGTGCAGCCGTTTACGGCGAACACGGAATTGCTCGAAGACGGGGTCAGGCGGACGCTTTCGAATTTTGGCGTGCGGCAGCCGGGTGCGACGATCGCGGCGTTGACGGCTCCGGGGGCGCCACCGTCGGTGCCGGTTCGGGGGTCGGGCGAGACGACGCGGAATATCGACGCGACGAATGCGGCGAGTTCGACGCTCGATGCGTCGGTGGCGACGGGCGTAGGAGCTTCGAAGGTGGCGGAGCTTGATTCTGAGGGGATCTTCACGGACGCCAATACACTCGGGCGTTTCGAGATGGACCGGTACCGCGAGATCCTCAATCAGATGGCTTCGATGCCGGGACGCAAGACGGTGGTTTCGATGACGAGTTCGCTCTCGACTCCGGCGGAAGAGCAGGAGGTTTTCCGCAAGCTGATCGCGGACGCACGCAAAATGGGCGTTACGTTTTATGGAGTGAATCTGAACGGATTGACTCCGTCATCATCAATGTCGCAAGCGACGACATCGACGAAGGCGGTTGCGGCGATCAGTCCGACACAGGGGAACACGCCGTCGGTCAGCCGTGAGCAGGCGACGCAGGACGAGCGTATCTTGTACTCGGTGACGGCCGCCGATCAGGAGAATGCGCTGCGCGTGTTGGCCGAGAGCACGGGCGGCATGATGATCTCGAACACCAACGATATTGCGAATCAGATGCCGCGTATTATGAACGAGGTCAACACGCATTACGAGCTTTCCTGGACTCCGACGGGCGAGCGCTATGACGGGAAGTTCCACAAGATCGAAGTGAAGCTGAAGCGTGCGGGATTGCATGCGACTTGCCGCGATGGATATTACGGGCTGCCGGATTTGAATGGGCGTGAGTTCCAGGCGTTCGAGATGACGGGGATCCGGACGCTCGACAGGAATCCGCTGCCGAAGGACTTCGAGTTCCGGGCGAGTGCGCTGCGGTTCGGTCCGGCGGCGAACGGCGGTTGGCACGGCGTGATCGCCTTCGAAGCGCCGATTGCGACGTTCGCATCGATCGATCCGGGGATGATGGCTCTCGACTCGCAGATGCAGGTGCTGGGCACGGCGGTGGCGTTGGTGAAGGACGTTCACGAAGAGATTGCGGGAATGGTTTCCGACAACGTCTCCTATTCGGTTCCGAGTGAGAAGAAGGACGAATTCCTGGCGGGCAATCTCACGATGACGCTGCCGATCGATTTGCAGCCGGGGGTTTGGACGGTCGAGGCGACCATGATGTCCACGGCGAATCGGGCGGCGAGCGCCAAGCGGATCGCGGTGTATGTTCCGAAGCCCGGGACACCTTCGATCAGTTCGATCTCGCTGGTGCGGAGGATCGAGCCGCGTACGGCATCGACGGGGATGCTGGGGCCGTTCGATATCGGGGGGTCACGTGTGACGCCGACGCTTGCGAATTCGATTCCGAATGGTGCGGAGTCGGAGCTGTACTTCGTTCTGTATCCGTCGAGCGAGATCGCGGAAAGGCCGAAGGTCGTGGTTCAGTACTTCCGCGACGGGCGGCTGGTTGGGAACGATGCACCGGCGGTTCCGGCGGACGACGGACAGGGACGGATTCCAATGCTGTCGGCGGCGAAACTGACGCCGGGTGATTATGAAGTCCGCGCAACGGTGACGCAAGGCGCGAAGGCGAGTCGCGAGACGGCGTGGATCCGGGTCGACCAGTAGCGCTATTTTGCACCGGTTGATCCTGAGCTTCCTGGCGGGGCTGGAGGGGCGGCGGCGACTTTGTCTTCGATCCGCGCGGCGAGGGATTGAGCCGATTGCGGGCGCGCGGCGGCACTGGCGACGATGTCGAAATCGAAGTCGAGCTTGGCGTGGGCGTCCGACCAGAGTTTTTCTTCGGCCGCGGAGAGCTCGCCGTCGGGAGTGATCACCAGGAGTTGATGGTCCACTGCGAATTTGAGGGGCGCGCTGTCGCGGGCTTCGAGGCGCCAGCGGACGGCGATGTTGGAGGATCCGGTGGCGGCGCCGGCGAGTTGGCGTTTGTCGCCGGGTTGGATTACGTAGCGTGGCACTCCTTCGACGATCTTCGAGGCGGGGGTAACGCCGTCCCATGAGATGCGGACGTCGGAGAGATTGCGGACGGCGACTTGCACTCCTCCGGAGACGAGCAGGCTGACGATGAAGAATCCGGCGCACTCGCGGTAGGCGGGCGAGAGAATCAGCGGAGCCTTCTGGCCGTTGTTCGTGTTGGTGAGATATTGCAGAATTTCCGAGAAATTCTTCAACAGATAGCCGGTGATGAAAGATCCGACCATGGTGCCGATCTTATTGAAGGCTGCCGCTTCGCCGCTGTCGACGGGAAAGAAGTACACGCCGAGCAGCCATCCGGCGGTTCCACCGACGACACCGCTGAGCATGAAGCTCGCGAAGAGGAGTCCTTGCTTCGTGTCTGCGCCGACGGCCGGGGTGCCGATGGCGCATAGGTATCCGAACCAAAATGAGGCTAGAATCCAGGCAAATCCCCAGAACACAGACCAGTAGACGTTGTCCGAGACGCAGTCGGCGCCGTTGCCTGCGAGGGTGCAGGGGAACTGCCACGATTTCACGAAGTAGGCAATCGCGAACAGGCACACCAGCACTATTCCGGCGATTCCAATATCGCGCGGTTTCATCCTAAATTGTCCTCATCGGCGAACTATATACCAATTATTTCCGGATTGCAAGAAAACTACGGACTACGGATATCCAGGCGGTGATTAATGGCGAGTGCGTGCGGGTGGGTGGAAGGAGCAGGCCGATCGAGCGGTAGCGTTTGGGCGAGAGAGGAACGGTTCGCACCTTTTTCGAGTGGGCGAGGGCGGTTGCGGGGACGAGGCTGACGCCGAGGCCTTCGGAGACCATGGCTTCGATGGTGGCCATTTGCTTGATCAATAGGCGCGATTGGGGGAGGTCGAGTGAGGCGTCCTCGAACAGGCTGCGGATGAGGCTTTCGCAACCGCCGCCGGAGAGGAGGAATTTGCGCTTTGCGAGGGCCGCGAGGGTGATGCGCGGCGAAGGATCCTTGGGTGGGAGGACGGCCATCCATTCATCGCGGGTGACGGGGATGGTGGAGAGTCCTTTGACGGGGAGAGCGGCGAAGCCGGCGTGGGCGACGCGCGTCTGGACCCATTCCGAGACCTCGCTGTCGGTGCCTTCGAAGAGGCTGATTTCGATGGCGGGGTATTGTAACTGGAACTCGCGGATGAGGCGTGG
>DASXZC010000584.1:0-10863 GCA_036502165.1 Bryobacteraceae bacterium | reverse complement strand
TCTCGATCTAAGCGAATACTGGATTCTACCGGCTGGCACATATTTGGCTACGTTCTCGCGACTCGTTGATGCCGGGGGCATCGGCGTCAAAATAACGGCTTCGTTCGAACTGACCGTTCCCACGGGGCCCGTCGAGGCAGGTTGCACCAATGAGATATCGGGTGAGCGTCTCACCTCGCCCGGTACGTCACCGACCCTGGATGCAGCACTCGCGAAAACCGTTACACCGGAAACGTTCACAAAGGAACAGAATGTTGTTTCGACCTTTTCCGCCGCCATTCGAGCAGCGGGACTTTCGGGTGGAATCGCACTCTCCCCGCCCCAACGCCCCGAGTCTGTCTGCTCGTTTGGAGCTAAGACGGTTGCGGAAGTCATAGAAAGAATCCGCGCCGCTCGCCCCGAACTGTCGTTCGATTGGAACTCGTCCGCCATTAATCTCGTGGATTCCCGGATCTCCGACCTTCTTGGGACGAGGGTCGAGCACCTTGACATTCCGCACCCTACGACCGACCCTCTCGGATCGGTTCTTCTGGTCCTCTCGACGCCCGAGCTTAAGGCGCATGCCGCAGCATTGGGGCTCGTTGACAGAACTCAATATCCGAACCCCGCGCAGGCCTTGGCGGCGCCTCTCGACGAACTGCCCCTCAATATTGCGGATCGAAGCGCTCGTGACATTCTCAACCTCATTATTAAAGCGCACCATGCACCCGGGATCTGGATCTATCAGGAATGGCGAAGATCGAATGCGCAGCGATCCTTCCATATGGAGTTCATACTTTCACCCATCAAGAGCGTCCAACGTCCTTTCGACGATTAGACCCGTTCCGAGGATATGCGCCTTGATCGCCATCCGCAATCCGGCGAGCTGCCAAATCATAGCTGGAATATCTTCTTCATCCGGTAAATGCGTTACCGCACTTCGCCCCGCAAAGCACGTCGAATCTCCGAGCCCAGCCGTTAAATTAGGATCGGAGCACGCCTCCCGCAAACGCCTCGCCGCCCATGACGCATCAAAGGAATGATAGGATCAGCCGCAGGTTTACAGCCCAAATGCCAAGCCGCAACTTCGCCCTCATCTTCATCCCGCTCGCAGCCGCTTTCGCTCAACCCGCTCCCGCTGACCGCGCCGAAGCTCTGCTCCGTCAGATGACGCTCGATGAAAAGATCGGCCAGCTCACGCAACTCGCCGGACTCCCGCTGATCCCCGACCCCGTGAAGATCGACGACCGCGTGCGCAAGGGTCAAGGCGGATCGATCCTCTGGCTCTCCGACCCCGCCTCGATCAATCGCCTGCAAAAAATCGCCGTCGAGGAAACACGCCTCAAAATCCCCGCCCTTTTCGGACTCGACGTCATCCACGGCTTCCGCACTGTCTTCCCCGTGCCTTTCGCGATGGCCGCCTCATGGGACATGGATCTCATCGAAAAAGGCCAACAGATCGCCGCAAGGGAATCGCGCGCCGCCGGTATTCAATGGACGTTCGCGCCGATGCTCGACATCGCGCGTGACGCTCGCTGGGGCCGCATCGTAGAAGGCGCCGGAGAGGATCCCGTTCTCGGAGCCGCTGTCGCCCGAGCCCAGATCCGCGGCTTTCAGGGCGATCATCTGTCATCCGCGGCCGATCGCATGCTCGCTTGCGCCAAGCACTTCGCCGGCTACGGAGCGGCCGACGGCGGGCGCGACTACGACTCCGCCTACATTCCTGATGTGCTGCTCTGGAACGTTTATTTCCCGCCATTCAAAGCCGCTCTCGATGCCGGAGCGGGAACCTTCATGAGCGCCTACATGGATCTGAACGACGTGCCGGCCACGGGCAACGCCTTCCTCCTCCGTGATGTCCTGCGAAAAATTTGGGGATTCAAAGGATTTGTCGTCAGCGACGCCTTCGCCGTCCGCGACCTCCAGACTCATGGATTCGCGAGCAGCCCGCAAGACTCGGCCCAGCGCGCCCTCCTCGCCGGAGTCGACATGGACATGGGCAGCCGCACTTATCTCGAGAATCTCGCAGCAGCCGTGAAGAGCGGTAAGGTGCCGATGTCCGTGATCGACGATTCCGTCCGCTCGATTTTGAAGGTGAAATTCGAAATGGGATTGTTCGAGCATCCCTATGGCGACGCCGCGCTCCTCGCGAAAGTGTCCCGCGCCCCCGAGCACTTGAAACTCGCGCGCGAAGCCGCGCAGCGGTCAGCAGTATTGTTGCGGAACGAAGGCGGACTCTTGCCCCTCAAAGCAAATGCAGGTCAGAAGATCGCCTTGATCGGTCCGCTCGGCGATTCCGTGTTCGACACGCTCGGCTCTTGGCAGGCGATGGGGCAAACTCTCGATGCAGTCACGCTCGCGCAAGGCCTGAAGGCGCGCGGCGTCACTGTCGAAGTCGTCAAGGGAGTGCAACTCCGCAAGCAAATTCCCTCGATGTTCGACCAGTTGATGGGCGGCAAACCGGAAACGCCTTGGACCGAAGCGCAAGCCGGCGAAGCCTTCACCGATGCTGTCGAAGCCGCCAGGCGCGCGGATGTAGTGGTGCTCGCACTCGGCGAGCTCGCACTGATGAGTGGTGAACTCGCCTCACGCTCGAGCCTCAATTTACCCGGCCGCCAGCAGCAGTTGATGGAAGCCGTCGTCGCAACCGGCAAACCAGTCGTACTCGTGCTCTTCAGTGGACGTCCGGTGAACATCGGCTGGGCCGCATCGCATGTGCCGGCGATCCTCGAAGCTTGGTATCCGGGCAGCGAAGGTGGCAACGCAATCGCCGATCTTCTGTATGGCGACGCATCGCCAGGAGGCAAGCTTCCGGTGACATGGCCGCGCAGTGTCGGGCAAGAGCCTCTGTTCCTCGAGAGTAATCTGACGCATCAACCCGAAGGATCGCAGATGTTCTCTTCGCGCTATTGGGATCAACCCGGCACGCCGCAATATCCATTCGGCTATGGGTTGAGCTATACGACATTCGAATACACGAACTTGCATATCGCAGGATCAGGCCGCGTCTCAGTTGATGTCAGGAACACCGGATCGCGTCCGGGAGTCGAAGTCACTCAGCTCTACATTCATCAGCGCGCCGGAGGAGCATCGCGTCCGAAGCGTGAATTGAAAGGGTTCGCGCGTGTACAACTCGAGCCCGGCGAGAAGCGCTCGCTCGAGTTCCCACTCGGCGAAGAGCAGTTGAGATATTGGAACCCTGTCTCGAAAAAATGGATCTTCGAAAAGCACGAGCAATTCGACGTCTGGGCCGGCGGCGACTCACGAGGTATGTTGCACACGCTCTACCGGCCCTGACGGGCGAACTTTAGATGTACGCGATGACGTCCATTTCGACCAGCGAATTGCCCGGAATCCAAGCGGCAGCGACGGTCGTTCGCACAGGCGGCTCGGAGCCGAACCGTCCATGGAAAACTTCGTTCATAGGCGCATAATCTTCGGCCTTCGCGAGGAACACCGTTACCTTTAGTACTTTCTCCATGGACGAGCCAGCGTTGACGAGTTCCTTTTCGAGGTCGTCGAGCACGGTCTTGGTGTGCTGTTTGATGTCGCCTTCATAGTGAGCACCTTTGCCGGAGAGGAACAGAAGATTGCCGTATGAAACTGCGGCTGAGAACAACGGAATCTTGGCCGGTTTCGGATAGTGGACCCTCTTGCTCAATCCGCCTTCAGCAGCCTTTGCGATCGGAACCTCAGCTCCCGCGGCTGCCGCAAAAACGCCAGCCGCCGTAGCTCCTCTTTTCAGAAGCGTACGGCGGCTGTTTTTCTTCTCGTTTGACATGTCGTTCATCGGAATCTCCTTTGAACGACAATCATACAACGGTTTTAGCGCTGTGCCATCAGCTTTGTTTTCGGCACCGACAGATAGCCCTTCACGCTGTCTTTGGTCACGGAGTTGATGACCACTTCATAGGGCTGGCGGGCCGAGGCGAGATAGAACTGAACCGGTTCGTTGACGGTCTTGTCGCGCTTCTCGACCATTTTGTCGTCGGCCAGAACATCGAAGGTGAAGCGGTTCCGCTTCGCGTCGGTCTTCTTCAGGGCAATCTTGATGTCGCCGACCTTTTGCGGTCCTTGATTCTTCGCGAGAGTGAATTCGATGTAGTTGCGCTCACCGAGCTTTCGGAGCTCAGAAAGCTGCGAGGATGTGGTGGCGATCAATCCGCTCAACACTCCCATATCGCCGACTGCGCGCCGCAGATCGGTGTTGGTATTGTCGAGTTCGGCTTTGGTCGAAGCGACCTGAGTCTTGACGTCGCCGACGTCACCTTTGATACCGGTCAGCGTCTGGTCGACTTCCGACGACTTGTCGGTGTTGTCCTTTTTGAGCTGATCGATCTGCGCCAACAGTTCGGTGTTCTTAGCAGAGAGCTCGGTCATCACTTTGCCAGCCTGCTGGCGAGCGGCGGCTTGAGCGTAGCGGGTATTCACTAGCCCTTCCTTGCGGGCCTGCTCGAGTTGCTGGTTCACTTTGGTGACCGTCTCGGCGACTTGCCGCTTGGCGTCCGCACTGGTGGTGCCGACTTGGCCCTGCAAATCCGAGATCTGCTGCTGTGACGAAGTCAGTTGGTGGCGGACGTTCGTCAATTCGTCGTTGAGTTTGGTGGACTGGTAAAGCCAACCACAAAAAACCGCAGCCAGAGCGAGGGCGAGTATGCCCTTGGCGGCCCATCCGCTTCCGGATGAACTGCTGCTGCTGGTTGCCTGCGCGGCGGGTTCAGTTGTGTGATTCATATTGTTCGGTTGAGCGTTGTCACTCATGGCAAAGACTCTCCTCGCCGGCTAATAGGGCAACTTGTGTGCCAAATCTGAAGGAGATTATTTTTCATCGAGTTAGATATCTCGCTCGGTGGGACCCCGGCAAATTCTACGTGCATTTCCCGTGCCACATGCCGGTAAGAATGCCTATCTGCCGGCCATGCGGATGCACTCGGGGAGTCCGTTTTGAAAGAAGTAGACACCATTGATGCTGTTCGGCGGAGGAGGAGTAACTTTGCCCGCGGCCGCTGCTTCACAATACGCGCGGGCTTCGATCGATGCCTCGTGCCAAGCCGTTAGATTGTGGAACAGCGCAACTGCTTGAAATAAGAGGATGACGATCGCAATGCGTTTTCTCGATGACACGAGCACTGCGAACAGCAGACAGAATCCGGCGCTCGGAAGGTACAGATAGCGAGCCTTTTGGAGGTCCGCACCGATGAGCAGTTGCTGCACGGGAGGAAGCGCGGCGATGATCACGAAACCGATCGAGATCATAATCCGTCGCCGCGGCGAGGGAAGGGAGAAGAGCCAAAGCATCGCACAAACATAGGCGATGAGAGCGACACAGAGCAATGTTCCCAACGGAATGCTCCAGTTGATGGGGACGAACAACACTGCCCACAATCTGAGGATCAAAGCTTTGACGATCGTGATCAGTCCGATCGATAGTGCTTGTGGTTCGCCAGTTGCTGTTTTGTATCCGCCGATTCCGCCGAAGAGCCAGAAGCGATACAGAACCAACACCGCTGAGGCGATGAAGAATGGGATCCATTTTCGCCACTGCTTGGGTGCTAGAAGGACGAGCAGCAGCGGTCCCGCATAGGCAGATTCTTTGCATAGAATTCCCGCGACCATGGCGATCAATGCGATCCAAGGGAAGTCATGGAGGAACAAAACTAGCGCCGCAAGCACGAAGAACGTTGCGATGAGATCATAGCGGCCCGTGATCCAAACTGCTGTTTCCGGGCGGGTCGCGTGAATTGCGAACAATGCTCCGGCGAACCATGCGGCGAAGCGTTCGAGTCCGAACGCACGGGCGAGCATCCATACGAGAATCGTGTTCGCTGCATGGATGAAGAGTCCTGTGATGTGCCAGCGGAATGGATCCTCTCCGGCCCATGGGAAGACGATCCGGAAGGACTCATAAATGAGCGGCCGGAAGAACCCATCGCCTCCGCCGTGAGTGTACAAATACAGCGAATACGGTGCTTGCGCATGGCGCAACATGACGAAGTCATCGGACAGGAAGTAGTCGTGACTCGAATAGCCGAAAGCAACGGCAACGATCGCGATCAGACTGAGCGGAGTGAGCCAATCTTTGCTGGGTTTCGGGCTGACGTTTGCGTCGCTGTTGTCCGTCAGGAGCGCAAGAACGAGAAGCGAGAGAGCGAACACACTCTCCGCATTCATTGGCGAATGCATCCACTCGAGCGGTCCGTGAAACGCTCGAAGGACGAGAGCTGATCCGGATACAGCAGCTCCGGCGAGGGCGCAGATCCTGACGCTAGCGAGGGTTCGCATTTAGGACCACTGCTCGCGTCACGGTAACTGAATTTGGATCGATGTTGATCGCCCGGCTCAACACGTACAACGGTCGCGATTTCGATTCATCGTAGATCCGCGCGACATACTGTCCGACTAAGCCGATGCTCACGAGAGTCATTCCGAAGAAGAGGCATTGCAGGAACATGATCGAAGTCCAGCCGGGCACGACCGAATGGCGATAGTAGACGTACGCCGCGTAGAAGAAGTAAAGGATCGCCAATCCGCTCGCAACGAATCCGGCGGCCATGCAGGCGCGCAAAGGGAATGCAGAGAATGAAGTGATCGCTGTCCATGACAGACGAATCATTGCCCACAATGAATACTTCGTTTCGCCCGCGGCTCGCGGTTGACGTTCGAATGGCAGCAATGCTTCCTTGAGGCCGAGCCATCCGACCATGCCTCGGACGAATCTGTGCTGCTCCCGCAATTGGCGCATTGCGAGGACTGCGGCGCGACTCAGCAGACGGAAGTCGCCGACTTCGGGTGGGACGCGATCTTCGGTTAAGCGGCGGATTAGCGAATAAAACAAAGAAGCTGTTTTCCGTTTGAACCATGAATCTCCGCGGCGCGCGATTCGTTGGGGCGATACGACGTCAAAGCCTTCACGAAAGAGCCGGATCATCTCAGGCAGCAGTTCCGGTGGATCCTGCAGATCGGCGTCCATGATCACGAGCGCATCCGATTCGCAGAAATCGATTGCAGCGGTGAGCGCTGCTTGATGGCCGAAATTGCGGGAGAAAGTGAGAATTTTCACTCGTCCGTCGGCAGCGGCTTCCTTCTCGAGGATTGCGAGCGATTGATCAGTGCTGCCATCGTTGACGAACAGCAGTTCGTAATCACAGTCGAGCGTGGTGAGCACGGGACGCAATCCGGCGAACAACAGCGGCAAGCTGACTGCCTCATTAAAGACAGGTATGGCGATCGAAATCTTCAATGAGAACCATAGTACCGTCAGTGTCCATGAGCTGTTGCGCGGTCGAGGCTCGCGGAGATGTCTTGGAAGCTGAATCCTTCGACGAAGGGTTCGCCGTCGACTAGCACTGTCGGAGTCTTGCCGACTCCGCGGGCGATGGCTTGTTTGTATTCGGCGTCGACTGCGGCGGCGAGGGTGGGATCCTTCATTGCGGTCATCACTGTTTCGGCTTCGAGACCGTGCGCTTTGGCGAATTGGATTAGCTTTTCGTTGAAGTTGTCGGGCGAAATGGCGGCTTGGTGGGCCATCGTCGTGCGCCGGTATTCGATCGCCATTTCGGGCTTGATCGACTCGAAGAAACGGGAGGCGATCGCGGCTTTGCGGGCCCATGCGTGCTTGGGCAAGGGGAAGTCGTGATGCTCGAAGGCGACTGTCGTTGAGTACTTCGGAAGGATCTTCTTCTCGAGCATCAGCGCGAATGCGGCGCAGTCGGGGCATTGTAAGTCCTCATAGATGACGACTCGAACGGTGCTTTGCGGATTTCCTTCCGTCAATGGAGTGGCGGCGAAGGCGAGGGATATCGAAGCAGTCAACATGATCAGGTTTTTCATGGTTATGTAATCAACTTATCTCAGCAGGGCCACTGCGCGATCGATTTGATCGGCTACCGCGTTCAGCGTCTTCGCTACCACTTCTATTTGCGCGGTCGCTTCGTCCCAGCGACGGGCTTCGATGGCTTCGCGGACGCCGGGGATCGTCTTTGGCGAGTAACCGGTGTAGAATCCGGGGGCGTAAATTTCGTGGCGATACCAGGGACGTCTGGGCAATCCTTGTTGCTGGAGCATTGCGCGATCGCTTTGGATGATGATGTGGTCCAGTTGTTTCCTGATGTCGAGTGATGCGCTTGCTCCGGAGGGCAAGGCTTCGAATGTTTGCGCGCTGGTTCGCAACCGTGCGATCGCATTTTGGAGCGGGGCGAAGTTCAGATACGGCACGGGACTTCTTGGCGCGGGTTCCACATATTGATCGTGCGGACCGGCGGCTAATTCATAGGAATGGTCCGCGGCGGAGCGGGCTCGATCCTCAGTGTCGGTGCGCATCTTATCCGCGAGTTTTTCCAGTTCATCGGTGTATTGAGCAACGGCGTGGACGAAGCCGCTGTAGCGTACGGGGATCGTTTCCGCTTCGGCGAGGCGCATGGTGATGCGGCCGCCTAACTGCGAGAGCGCCATGGCGTACTGGAAATCCGGATCGTCGAACTTCGTGTAGTGATCGTAAGAATCGTAGATCGAATGATAGACTCCTTCGCTTGCATCTTCGCCGGCGAAGGCGATGTCGAGGGTCGCAATTCCCAGATGCTGGAGGAACGGCGTGAAGTCAGATCCGCTGCCGAGGGCGTTCAACATGATGTCGCGCTTCGCTCTCGCGCTCTGCTTGTCTTCTGGCGATCCATTCACAATCATGGCCGCGCGGTAGCGGTCGAGGGCTGATACTTTCTTCGCTGGATCGGTCACATCGCGGGCCACTTCGTTGGCGAAACGCTCGAGGGTGTGCGATCCATTGAACTGCACGAAGCCGCGGCCGTTGGTGTCGGAATTGATATATGCCACGGCGTGTTCGGTGAGCTCCTTGGCATGGAATTCCGCCCATTCGGTCGAGCCGAGCAGCATCGGTTCTTCGCCATCCCAGACGGTGTAGACTATGGAGCGGCGCGGCTTCCATCCATTCTTGACGAGCGCCGCCACGCCGCGCGCCTCTTCCATCATGGGAACCAAACCGCTTAAGGGATCGGATGCGCCGAAGACCCATCCGTCATGGTGATTGCCGCGGATGATCCACTCGTCGCCCAGTTCGCCGCCGGGCATGCGGGCGATGATGTCGTAGGCGGGCGTCAACTTCCAATCGAATTCGAGCGCGAGGTGCACGGTGGCGGGGCCGGGTCCTAAATGGTAGGTCAACGGCAAGGCTCCGCGGAACGGGACGGGAGCGAGAGGGCCGCCGAGGGCCGCGAGCAGAGGAGTTGCATCAGCGTAGGAGATCGGGAGTGTGGGGATCTTCGTGATCGTTTCCGCTTTGTCGCGCGTGAGCCGTGGAGCGTCCTTCGTGGCGCCAACGCCGGGTGTCAAAGGATCGCCGGGATAGAGCGGCATGTCCATGACGCTGCCGCGTTGAGCAGCATCGGCGGGACGCCATCCGCCTTTCGGATACGAGTCGCCGACGAAGTAGCCGTCATCATGAGGATCTGAATAAATGATGCAACCGATGGCGCCATGCTCGGCCGCGACCTTGGGCTTGATGCCGCGCCACGACTGGCCGTAGCGGGCGATGACGATCTTGCCTTTGACATCGACTCCGTGCTCGGCGAGGACGTCGTAGTCGGCCGGCAATCCATAGTTGACATACACGAGTTGACCGGTCACGTCGCCATCGGTCGAGTATGAATTGTAGGTGGGCAACTGGTCCTGGCGGACTCCGGAGGTCTTGTCTTCGGGGAGCACCGGCTCTTCGAGTTTCGCCGTGAAGCGCTGCGGCGAGATCAATTCGAGCACACGCTTCTTGGGAGTCGGGAAGAGCGGATAGAACGTCTCGATGGCCGTCTCGTAGCCCCACGAGCGGAATTGAGCGGCGATGAATTCGGCGTTTCCCTTGCTGGCCTGCGATCCGAGGTGATGCGGTTTGGCGGAGAGGCGCTCGAGCCATTGCTGCATGTCGGTGCGGTTGAGCGATGCGTCGAACTGCTTCTCACGCGCGACCTGGTTTGCGGCCGATGGGGCGTCGAAGCCCGTCAAGGTTTGTGGGTTCGAAGGCGCCTGACCGCGGAGCAGCACGACCGCGGAACAGAGAGCGACTGCCTCTTTCAAGGCGTTCTTTGTCATTGGGCGATTGTCCCACAGCGGGGCGCGTGCGAGGCGGCCGGCTTTCGGGAAATCGGGCGCCGCTGTTTTGGCGGAGATCGGGTTCGCCGCGTGTTGAGGCGCCCGGATTCGACGAGGGATTCGCACAAATTCCTAGGGAATTATTCGGATTTCAAAGATCTGCTGACCGGCTCGGGCTGCGATTCGCGTTGTGGACGCTTGAAAGACAGGTTGGCCACTGCTGACGCGGGTTGCTTCACCGTTTCTTGATGGGACGGAAGACTCCGATCGAGTCGTGGATGTTGATTGGAGTCACTGGGTTGGAGTCGGGCTTGGGTTCGATTCGTAGTATGGCTTGCTGGGTGGCGGCGGGGTTGATGGTTTGTTGATCCTCGCTCGCTTGTTCTTCTTCGCGGAAGTGCTCGATGGGCACGAGTGAGGGCAGGATTGGACGTTCGTAGGGCAAGACGGAATCCGGGTCGTGCCGGCGTTTGAGGCGAGTGCTTTCGAGCTTGTAGAAGTTCGTGAGCGTCGTGTTGAACTGATGCTGAAGAGTTCCCATATAGCGGCGGAGGAGGTCGAGGCAGTGGGTCGCGCTGAGGGATTCCTTCCAGGCTTCGACGATGAAACCGATGCCGTCAATGTCCGAGAAGCTGTTCGCGATTTTCTCGGCGCTGCAGCCGACTTCCATATTTAAGACGCAGGTTTCCATCATCACCATGCGTTCGAGGCGCCAGTCGAGGTTGGCGATTTTCTCGACCAGGCGGAGCTCGGATTTGCTACCGGGACGAAGGTCTTCGATGAAGCCAT
>DASXZC010000583.1:0-11190 GCA_036502165.1 Bryobacteraceae bacterium | reverse complement strand
TGTTGATGATGTCAGCTTCGCGGTGCGTCCTTATGAGGTGTTGGGATACCTGGGTCCGAATGGGTCGGGGAAGACAACGACCGTCAGCATGCTCACGGGATTGATCGATCCGACAGAGGGGGAGATCCGGTTTGATGGGCGCAAGATTACCGATGACATGATCGGGTACAAGCGGCGGCTTGGGTATGTTCCCGAGATTCCGTATTTGTACGCGTACCTTTCCGGGATCGAATATTTGCAGCTTGCGGGGCGGCTGCGGGCGATGCCCGATCGCTTGATGAAAGAGAAGATCAACGCGCTGCTCGAGTTGTTTTCACTGCATCAGTCGAGGCATTCGCTGTTGTCTTCCTACTCGAAGGGGATGAAGCAGAAGATCCTGATTTCGGCGGCGATCCTGCATAATCCGGACCTCTTGATTTTTGATGAACCGCTGTCGGGGCTGGATGTGACGTCGGCGCTGGTGTTCAAACATTTGGTGAAGGCGCTGGCGGCGGAGGGGAAGATCGTCCTCTATAGTTCGCACGTGCTCGAGGTAGTCGAGAAAGTCTGCACGCACGTCATGATTTTGCGCAAGGGGAAGATGGTGGCGCATGATTCTGTCGAGCGTTTGCGGACGCTGGCGAATCTGAAGTCGCTCGAGGATGTGTTCGCGCAACTCGTGCTGCAGGAGGACACCGAGGATACGGCGCGATCGATCGTGCAGGTGATGCGGATATGAATGAGTGGGTGCAGTTCCGGCTGCTGACGGTGCACTTCTTCCGGCGGTTCTTCGACAATGATTTGTTGACGCCGGGGGCGGATCCGCATGCGGTGGTGGTGAGGGCGTTGGGATTGCTGGCGACGCCGGGGATGATGATCGCGTTCTACCTGATGCCGCGGTATGCGGAGCTGGCGTTTCGTCCTCCGCGAGTGATGGCGATGGCGGTGCGGCTCGATGCGATGCTGTTCATGACGATCGCGATGTCGATCATGGGATTCGTCGCGGCGCTCGAGTGGGAAGCGTTGTTTCCGGATCGCACGGACTACATCATTCTGACTCCGTTGCCGGTGCGGCAGAGGACGGCGTTTACGGCGAAGGTCGCGTCACTGGCGGGATTTCTGCTGCTGTTCACGATCGCGATCAACCTGATGCCGGGGGTGCTGTTTCCGTTGATCTCGGGTACGAGGGTGCCGGGATTTTTTCATTCGATCGAGATGATGGTGCACGATGTCGCGTTGAACGGAGCGATTCTGTTTGCGGGGTCGGCGTTCATATTTTTCGCGTCGATGGCGATTCAGGGGATCCTCATGAATGGATTGCCGGAGCGATGGTATCGGGTGGCATCGGGATACGCGCAGTTCCTGTTGATGGGGGCGATGGTGACGTTCCTGCTGTTGTATCCACGGGCGAGCATGTTGTTGCGGCCCGGGCAGAGGCTCACGATGTTGCGTTGGTATCCGCCGGCATGGTTCGTTGCGCTTTCGGATGAATGGATGGGGCGCGGAGATATGCTGTCGGGTCCGCTGGCGCATCGGGCGGTCTTGGGCTTGGAGTGGTCGGCGGGACTGGCGGCGATCTTCTATGCGATGGCGTACCGGAGATATGTGGGGCAATCGCTCGAGTCGAGGCAGGAAGGCGGCCGGGAGAGTTGGGTGGGGCGTTTCAAGGAATTTGTCTTTGCGCGGATATTGACGCGGCATCCGATCGAGTTGGGAGTCTCGTTATTCACGTTCAATACGCTGGTGCGGAGCCGGGCGCACAAATTGATTTTCGAAGCGTACATGGGAGTCGCGGCGGCGCTGGTGGTGTGGGAACTGGTGAGTTTATTTGCGCGGCGGAGCTACGCGGTGGCGTTCGATCCGATACCGGAGTTGTTGTGCATTCCGCTGGTGTTGTCGTTCTTGTTGCTGTCGTCGATGCGGGCGGTGTTTGCGAAACCGTCGGAGCTGCGGGCGAACTGGTTGTTCCGGCTGGCGGAGAACAAAGATAGTCCGAAGGGGCTCGAGGCGGCGGCGAAGGTGATGCTGCTGTTGGGAGTTTTGCCGGTGACGATTCCGCTGTTGCCGCTGCACGCGTGGCTGTGGGGATGGCCGGTTGCGTTGATCCACTTGGCGTACACGGCGCTGCTCGCGTTGATTCTGCGAGGGGCGCTGTTGTTGAATTTTCGGAAGGTTCCGTTCACGTGTACGTTTGCGCCGGCGGGTCCGGATGGAGTGGTCTGGGGGACGGTGTACTTCTTCATCTTCACGACGTACGCGTACTCGATGGCGCATCTGGAGCATTGGCTCTTCGGGCACACGTGGCGGCTGATCAATTGCTTCGCGGTGCTGGGCGCGGTGCTCGTGTTGATTGAATGGGTGCGGCGGGAGTTGCTGCATGAAGACCGGTTTCTCATTTTTGAGGACGCGATCGAGCCGACGGTGCGGACGCTCGGGCTCGGTCAATAGGTTCCTCTTGACTGTGGTTGTCCGGACGATAAGACTGGCGTGAGCCGTTTTTTGCAAAATGCCGCGCGGATCCTCGAGGCTGCTGAGTCGGTGTCGGGTTCACAGGCGTCGCTGTATCCGGAAGTGACCATTTCAATTGGGCCGGAGGGTGCGATCCGGATGGCGACTGAGCCTGGTGGAGAATCGCTGGACGTCCTGCAGCAGGAGCAGGGGGCGCAGATGATCTATCGCGTCACGCAGCAGGAATCGAGCGTGCGGATTGAAGGGCGTGCTGGATCGCGGACGTGCGTGTTTGAGGCGGAGAAGCCGGGGGTCGTGCAGCACGCGCTGTTGGGAGATGGGCCGCGGTATACGTTTGCGAGTCCACAGTTGGGGGAGGCGGTGGCGGAGGTCGCGCACGAGGACGCTGCTGCGGATTGCGATCGTCGATCGTGGATGGGTTAATACTCGCGCCAGTGGACGATCCGGATCGATATCAGCAATAGCGTCGCGGACAAGGCGAGGAGCGCCGCTAGCATCATCCACGGCATTGTGTGAGTGATGAGTGGCGATGCGACGGACAGCACGAAAAGGCCGTCCAGCGATCGGGGCAGCGGGATCCGATTCATGATCACGATGAACGACATCATTGTGAACATGTTGGCCCAAGTCTGATATACGTCGTCGAGGAACGTCGCGAAGAATACGCCGAGAGAGTAGACGGCGACTACGAAGAAGAAGGCCGCGATGTCGTGCTTGAGAAGGTCGAAGGGATCCGCATGGAGCCTGATCGCGGGACGCACCAGCCACACTGCGATGCACGCGAGGACATGGATGATTGCGGTCTGCGCGAGGCCGAGGGAGACTCGGACACCGAAGAGGCGGCTGCGTGTCACGGGAAGCGACAGCGTGTAGTACATGGATCCATGGAGTCCTTTGCTGGGGCGAACTCCGCCGGGTTGGGTCTTGATTCCGGCGCCGGCGAGCAGGATGGACGCAAGCGCGGAGAGTCCGATGAGCGTCGTCGCGTCCAGTTGTTGTGGCGCAAGACCGGCTTGAGCAATAGAGTCCGACGAGGTGACGGCGGCGGCAACCAGGGTTCCGGCGATGAGCAACAGAAAACGGACGCGCGTTTCGTACCAGCCCTTCATCCAAAGCATTTAGTTGGTCCTCACATGATCGAGGAAGAGTTCTTTCAGCGTGACTGAATGACTTTCAACGGTGGTCCTCGGGAGGGATCGAGCTTGAGCGATGATTCCTTCAATGTTGCGGCCGGCGAGGATGGAAATCATGCGGCCTTCCTGGCGGATGTGCTCGGCGCCGTCTACCCAGCGAATGTCGCGGACGCCGTCGGCGAATACGATGCTGATGCGCTGGTATCTTTTTTTGAGATCGTCGAGGGTGCCGGTGACGACGGCGCGGCCTTTGTCGATGATGACTATGTGGGAGGCGATCTGTTCTACTTCAGCCAGTTGATGAGAGGAGAAGAAGATGGTCGTGCCCTCGGATGCCGCGAGCGCGATCAGTTCGCGTAGGACTTCTTCGATGGCGGCTGGGTCGAGGCCGTCGGTGGGTTCATCGAGGATCAGCAGTTCGGCTCCGCGAGAGACGGCGAGGAGCAGCATCAGTTTCGAGCGCATGCCTTTTGAGAGATGGGGGATCTTCTTGTTGGGCGGCAGGTCGAAGGTCCGCAGGTAGCGTCGTTCCAGATCGTCGCGCCATTTGGGAAAGAAGGGGCGGGTGAAGCGGATGACGTCCGCGACGGTCATGTAGGGATAGAGTTCCTTGTCTTCGGTGACGAATCCGATGCGTCGGCGGATCTCTGCGACTGGGAAGGATCCGAAGATGCGGGCGGAGCCTTCGTCGGCTTTTGCGAAGCCCATCAGGATCCGGATCGTCGTGGTCTTGCCGGCGCCGTTGCGGCCTAGAAATCCGAAGATGCTGCCTTGGGGAACGGCGAGGTCGAGACCGGCGAGGGCTTGTTGTCCTTTAAAGGATTTGCGGAGGCCGATGGCTTCGATTGCGAGATCTGTCATTTATCCCTCCCGGATTGTTCTGCTGCTCTTAATTGGGCGAGCTCGTTTTCCATCAGGCGTCGAATTTCGTCTTCCGATAATCCCGCGGCGGTCAGGCGATCAACCGCCGATTGCATCACGGACTGCGCTTTGAGGGAGATCTTCGTTCGACGTGTGGCTGACTCGCTGACGAAGGCTCCGGAGCCGTGGCGGATCTCGACGATGCCTTCGCGTTCGAGTTCGCGATAGGCGCGGATTACGGTGTTGGGATTGATCACCAACTCGACGGCGAGCTTTCGCATGGTCGGGAGTTGTTCGCCTGCCTGGAGTGCGCACGTCTCGATGGCGTGCTTGATCTGCTCCATGAGTTGGAGGTAGATGGGGGTCGCGGAAGATGGATTGACGCGGATGATCATGCGGCCAACTGTGCTAGTACGTTAGCACAGTTGGCGCAGAGAGTTTATTTAACGGGACTGGTCGTGTGGATGAAGTTCGCGACGTCATCGTGGAACTGCTTCAGGATGGGCTCGTTCACGTAGACCATGTGGCCGGCTTCGTAGTAGTGATAGCTGATGTTGGACTGCAGGCTGTTGGGCATGGGGAGATGATGCATCTCGTACATGCCTTCAAAGAAAGGCGTCGCGAGATCGTAGTATCCGCCGGCGAGGAGGACTTTCATCTTCGGGTTGGCCTTCATCGAGGTGGCGAGGTCGTTCATCACGTTGACGCCGCCTTCGGAGAATTGGGCGGGAGGTCCACCGGGGGACTGGTGGCGGAGATCCCACTGGAAGCCGTCGCTGTAGGCGGAGGGCTTGTAGGTCTGATTGTCGCCGTACTTCAAGTCGTTGCGCATGTAGTGATTGATGGCGGCGACATAGGCGGAGGAGATGGCGTTGCTTTGCGGATCGTATTCGGCTTCCTCGCTGAGCGGGTTGTAGTCCGGGCCTTGATAGCGCGAGTCGAGACGGCCGGTGGTGATTCCTTCTTTATCCTTGAGGGTTTTTGAGAAGGCTCCGCCGGCGACGCGGAGATTCGATTTCATCCAGTACTCGGTGGGAAGTCCGGTGTAGTTGTGGAGCTTTTCGGCGACGGCTTGCTTGCGGGCTTCGGGAAGGTCTGAGCCTTGGAGAAGGGCCGACATGTATTCACCGAGGGCGAACTGCTCGACGGTCTTGAGGAAAGGCTCGAGAGCGGGGGGCTGTTGGGGCAGCTTGTGGTGATACCAGGCGCTCGCCGCGTAGGTCGGGAGGGCGAGGGCGTACGGTTGATCGACACCGGGGTTCCAGCGGGGGCCGTCGACGCTGTTGTCGAAGCTGAGGATGGCGGAGAGGAGAACGATCCCGTTGAGGTCCACGCCGTTGAGCATGGAGCTCAGCACGGCGCTGCGCGGGGTGCCGTAGCTTTCGCCGAAGATATATTTCGGTGAATTCCAACGATCGAATTTGGTCAGGAAGCGGTGGACGAAGCGGGCGAAGGCGCGGGCGTCCTGGTCGGTTCCCCAGAAGGACTTCTCTTTATCCTTACCGAAGATGCGGCTGAAGCCGGTGCCGGGGGCATCGATGAAGACGAGGTCGGTGGCGTCGAGAAGGCTGTACTGGTTGTTCACCATCTTGTAAGGGGCGGCGGCATCGTGCTGGGTGTCGGTGGTGATGACGCGGCGAGGTCCGAAGGATCCCATGTGGAGCCACATGGTGGCGGATCCGGGGCCGCCGTTGTAGAGGAACATCACCGGGCGGGTTTCCTGCGCGGCGCCTTTTTTGAAATAAGCGGTAAAGAAGATACGGGCGGTGGCGGGAGCTTCGTCGGGCTTGGTGAGGTCGAGGGGTTTCTCGCCGGCATCGGTGAGGAGTTGGCCTTCGAGATTCAGGGCGGCGTCGTGGGAGTCGCTGGCGCCGACCGTGATGGTTCCGGCGATGGCGCGATACTCTATCGATTGTCCGCCGATGGTGACGGATCCTTCGGTGACGGCGTCGCGCTGCGGAGGTGGAGGCGCCGGCGTGGCAGCCGGGGCGGGGGTCTGGGCGGCAACGATGAGCGGGAAGGAGCAGAATACCGCCATCGCTGCCATGCGATTCAAGAGGCTGGTCATAGTCGATCAATGATACTCCATCTCGGTGTTTGTCTTGCTCTAACGCGGATCCATTGCTAGACTGAAAATGGCTCTCGTTATCCGATTTTTGCGCGTGTTCCGTGGATCCGGCTTTGGCTCGCCGCATTCCTGACTGACGCGCTACTCTCCTCACCAGGCGATGGTTCTTTCAACGCCCGAGTATCTGTGTTTTCTCGCCGTCGTCTTCCTCGGATTCTGGCTGCTTGCCTCAACACGTCCGGCTTCACAGCGGACCTGGGCGATCGTGCTGGTGGCGGCGGCGAACCTCTTCTTCTATTGGCGGTTCGGATGGATCTATCTGGCTGCGATGCCGATCGCGGCGACGTGCGATTTCCTGCTGGCGCGGGCGATTCCGGCGAAGCGATGGCTGATCTGGATCAGCGTGCTGTTGAACATGGCGCTGCTGACGATTCCGAAGTTGCCGGCGACGGCGAATTTCCTGCGGCTTTCTCTTTCGTTTTACGCCTTCCAGGCGTTGAGTTATACGATTGACGTCTATCGAGGGGATGCGAAGCCGACGTCGAGTTGGATCCGGCATCTGGCGTCGGTGACGTTCTTTCCGACGATCCTCGAGGGACCGATTACACGTGTGGCGTCGCTGATTCCGCAGTGGGATAAATTGAAGATCCCGCTGTCGCCTGAGGATGGGGGACGGGCGTTGTTCCTGATCGCGCTGGGGGCGGCGAAGAAGTTCCTTATCGCGGATTATCTGGGTGAGAATCTGGTCAACCGGGTGTTCGATGGTCCGGCGTTGTACTCGGGATTCGAGTGCTTCATAGGCGTGGTGGCGTACGCGTTCCAACTGTATTACGACTTTTCGGGCTATACCGATATTGCGTTGGGAAGCGCGCTGCTGTTGGGGATCAAGCTGCCGCCGAACTTCAACCGGCCGTATGAGTCGCTGAATCTGGCGGAGTTCTGGAGGCGCTGGCACATTACGTTTTCGAACTGGCTGCGGGATTATTTGTACTTCTCGCTGCCGGGGCAGCGGTCGCATGCGATGCAGTATCTGAACCTGGCGCTGACGATGGTGCTGGGCGGATTGTGGCACGGCTTTACGATCAACTTCCTGATCTGGGGTGCGATCCACGGAGTCGGGCTCGCGGTGGTGCGGTGGTGGCACATACGGCGCGGGAAGAAGCCGTACTCGGCGCTCTGGATCATTCGCTTTGCGCGCGGACTGGTGACGTTCCTGTATGTCCTGCTCGGGTGGGTGTTCTTCCGGGCGGAGACGCTTGATAGCGCGCGGGCGGTGCTTGATCAAATTTCATCAGGGACGATTGGTTTCGGTAACATCTCGACCGGGTTCGCCGTTGTCCTTGGTGTAGCGATTGTGGCGCATTACTGGCCGAAGAATTGGTATGCACGGGTGCAGCAGGGCTTTGCTTTGGCGCCCGCGCTGGTGCAGGCGGTCGTGCTGACGATTCTGGTCGCGTGCATTGAATATGTGGGCGCCACGGGATCCGCGCCGTTCGTGTATCAGAGGTTTTGATGCCAACGAAGACTATCCTGACCATCGCCGCCGCCACGATCCTCATCTGGGCGCTGCATTTCGTTCCGCAACTGAATTGGGTGTCGGGACCGGATGTGGCGACGCTCGAGGGGATTGTGGGGATCAAGCCGGCGCCGAAGCCGGTGGAGAATGCGAAGAAGGAAACGACGAATCCGCCGGTGGTTGTGAAGGTGGATCCGAAGACAGAGGGTCCGAAGGTTCCGGATGAGACGCTGCCGCCGATAGCGCCGACGCCGGGGCCGGTGAATCTGCCGGATATCACGACTGGGCCGCCGACTTCGATCGACGATCCGACGGGGGAAATGCGTCATTTCTACGAGGCGCTGGCGCGGACGCAGGCGAAGCAGCCGGGGGCGATCACGCGGGTGCTGCACTATGGAGATTCTCCGATAACGGCCGATTCTATTACTGCGGACACGCGGGCGATGTTGCAGGCGCAGTTCGGGGATGCGGGCCACGGATTCGTGCTGATCGCCAAACCGTGGGCTTGGTACATGCATAGAGGCGTGGACATTGCGGCATCCGGATGGAACATCGAGGCGGCGAGCCAGACGCCGAGGGCGCGGGACGGACTGCACGGGTTCGGGGGCGTGAGTTTTGTAGGAGGTCCGGGGGCGACGTCGAGGATTACTTTGCCGGATGCGCTGCATACGAAGGTGGAAGTTATTTACCTGAAGCAGAAGAATGGCGGCGATTTCAAGTTGATGGTGGGGCCGGAGACGATTGCGACGGTGTCGACGGCGGCGGATGGAGATGAGAAGTCCTCTGGATATGCGTCGGCGGCGCTGCCGGAGAATACGTCGCAGGTGAAGCTGACTGTAACCAAAGGTACAGTACGTTTGTTTGGGTTCGATTTCGAAAAGCCGGGGCCGGGGGTGGTTTACGACAGCCTGGGATTGAACGGGGCGTCGGTGCAGCACTTGCTGCGGTACTTCAACGCGGACGAGTGGACGGAGCAGTTGCGGCACGAGAATCCGGACCTGGTGGTGTTGAACTACGGGACCAACGAGAGTGTGTATCCGAAGTATGTCGATACGATGTATTCGGGGGAACTGACGCAGGTGCTCGAGAGGGTCCACGCGGCGCTTCCGAAAGCATCTATTCTAGTAATGAGCCCCATGGATCGGGGGGAGCGGACCCTTGGCGTCATACGGACGCTGCCCATCATGCCCAGGATCGTGGAGCTACAACATAAGATTGCGATTGAGAGCGGTTGCGCTTTCTTCGACACCTTCCATGCCATGGGGGGTGAGGGGACCATGGCACGCTGGTATGATAATAAGCCTAGGCTTGTAAATTCAGATTACACTCACCCGTTTCCGGGGGGCGCCGCGGTGATCGGCAACTTGCTCGATCATGCGCTGGTGGAAGGATTCGAGAAATGGAAGGGGCATCGCCAATAACCATGCGAATTCCTGGACCCGTTCGCAGCCGGTCGACTGTGTTCGCAGTACTGTTGACCGGCACGTTGTCGATCGCGGTATTCGACGCGTGTGCCGCCACGATCGCGCCCGTCGCAGGCGCCGATCATAAGAAGGCGGCAGCCGGCAAGACGACGAAATCCACAGCAGCAGTGAAGAGGCCGCCAGTTACGACGGCGAAGGGTACGCCGGCCAGGAAGCCGGGCGCTTCGCAGTCTAAGGCTCCGGTCGCTTACCACGCGAGGACGGACGTCAGAAATCAGATCCGGCAGCCGCAGCAGCAGGCGAAGGGTTCGCCGGTGAAGCTGCAACCGGTGACGCTGGCAAAGTCGCAGCCGAAGACGGCGGTGCGGCGTTCCTATGCGGCCTCGCGGTATCGCGCGCCGGTGAGACGTCCGGTAGTGCGCGTGCCGGCTTACAGCCTCGAGGAGCGTGAAGCGGCGCTCGCGTGGATCAACGAGAACATGGCGCCCAAGGCGGAGACGTTCGAGAACGTCCGCGCGCTGGTGCCGTTCTTTGAGCAGCTTTATCAATCGGAACAGAATAAGACGGCGGTGCATATTCTGCACTACGGGGATTCGCACTCGGCGTCCGACGATTTTCCGAATACGCTGCGTGAGACGTTCCAGGCGCGGTTTGGGAACGGCGGGCCGGGATTCTCATTGGCGGGGCATCCTTTTGCCGGATACCGGCGCTACGATGTTCCGAGCTTCGCTTCGACGCGGAGTTGGATTACCGAGGGCGTGCTGACGCGGCGGGGAGATCCGATGCAGGGGTTGGGCGGAATCAGCATGAATTCCAATCGTCCGGGCGAGACCGTGCAGATGACGGCGGCGGGGGATGAAAGCGAACTGCTCTTCCTGCAGCAGCCGGATGGAGGATCGGTCGAGGTTTGGGTCGATGACAATCTGCTCGGCACGGTTTCGACGCAGGGTGAATTGCGGCCGGCGACGGCGCCGTTGATTGAGACTCCGGGCGAGCATCGTTATATGTTCAAGACGGTGACGTCGAATCCGGTGCGGCTGTTTGGAACGGTGGTGCAGAATAAATCCGGCGTGACTTGGGAGTCGATGGGGATCAACGGGGCGCAGGCGACGATGCTGGCCGATTGGGATGAGAACATCCTCGAGGCGCATTTGGCGAAGCGGAATCCGGCGTTGATCGTGCTGGCTTATGGGACGAACGAGGCGAACAATCCGCGCTTCGATCCGAAGGATTATGTGGCGACGCTGAGGAAGGTGCTGTCGCGGCTGCGCAAGGGGGCTCCGCTGGCGAGTATTCTGCTGATCGGGCCTCCGGATTGCCATGTTCCGAAACAGAATCTGGACGCGGTGATCGATGCGCAGATCAAAGTCGCGCATGAGATGGGCGCGGCGTTCTGGTCGTGGCGCGATCATATGGGCGGCGAGGATTCGATCGGGAAATGGGTGGAAGTCGGGCTCGCGCAGGGCGACCACATCCACATGACCACGAACGGCTATCAGATGGTCGGGCACGCGCTGGCTGAAGAGCTGCTGATTCAATACCAAAGATTCGTGAATGCGAGAATGGAGACCGAGTAAGTGAAAGCTAAAATCATCCAACTGGTGCAGGCGGTTTCGCAGCGGAAGGAAGTTCCCGAGGATGACGAGAACCTGTTCGACACCGGCTTTTTGAATTCCTTCGAGCTGGCGGATCTGGTTGAGGCGATCGAGAAAGAATTCAACGTCAAGGTGCCGGACGGCG
>DASXZC010000582.1:0-6231 GCA_036502165.1 Bryobacteraceae bacterium | reverse complement strand
CGATGGCACTGGGGATTTCGAGATTCGTCGCATCGTCGCTGGCGGGGCTGAGCGGGATGGATCCTGTGACGGTCGCTGGTGCGATCGCAGTGCTGCTGCTCGCGGCGCTGGTGGCGGCGTGGGTTCCGGCGCGGCGCGCGGCGCGGATCGATCCGCTATTGGCGTTGCGGCAGGATTGAGGATGCCGCCAATCCGCACAGTTCTTTCACGATTCTTCGGCATCTTCAGGCGGCGTTCGCTCGATGGGCGGCTCGACGAGGAAGTTCAATTTCATCTCGAGATGGAGGCGCAGAAACAGGTGCGCCAGGGGATGACTCCTGAAGACGCGGCGCTCGCGGCACGGCGGGCGTTCGGGGGCGAGCAATTGCATAAAGAGAAATATCGTGATCAGAGGGGACTGCCTATGCTCGAGCTGTTGTTCAAAGACATCCAATATGGATTCCGGATGATTGCGCGCAATCCGGGATTTACGTTCGTTGCGGTGCTGTCGCTGGCGCTCGGGATCGGCGCGAACACGGCGATCTTCACGCTGATCGACGCGGTGCTGCTGCGATCACTCCCCGTTGCGCGGCCGGATGAGTTGGTTGCGATGGGCAACACCGCGCGGACTGGCGGATTGTCGACGGGCGGAGTGCGGCTCGACGTGATGTCCTATCCCTTCTATCTGCGGCTGCGCGAGAGGAATCAGGTCTTCTCGGGCTTGCTGGCGACGGGGCGCGGCGGAGTGCTCGACGCGAGCATCGATGGCGGTGGCGTCGAGAGAGTCCGCGGGCGTATGGTGTCGGACAACTATTTCGAAGTCCTGGGGCTCGAGCCGTCGCGGGGGCGCATGTTCGCATCGGGTGACGATCGCAAACCGGGAGCGAATCCGATTGCGGTGATCAGCTACGACTATTGGGTCAACCGCTTCGCGCGGGATCCGTCGATTGTCGGGCACAAGATGAAGATCAACGGGTTGGACTACACGGTGATCGGCGTGGGTCCGGCGGGTTATACGGGAGAAGTAGTGGGAAGCGTGACAGCGGTGTGGCTGCCGTTGTCGATGCAGGCGCAATTGAATCCGGGGGATGGGCGGCTCGACAACCGCGGTGCGAACTGGCTGCTCCTGCTGGGGCGCCTGAAGCCGGGCGTCTCGTTCGAACAGGCGCGAACCGAGATGAGGGCTCTTGCGACTCAAACGGTGCTCGAGTTTGAAGGCGGCGCGACGCTGTCGGCGGAACGCGTGCGCGAAATCCGGGGGCAGGTGTTGAATGTTGAACGGGGAGGGACGGGCTTCTCGTATTTGCGGAGCCGCTTCCGGCGTCCACTGCTGATCCTCATGTCGGTCGTCGGACTGGTGCTGTTGATCGCGTGCGCGAACGTCGCGAACCTGCTGCTGGCACGCGCGACGACGAGGCAGAAGGAGATCTCCGTGCGCCTCGCCGTGGGCGCGAGCCGTTTCCGGCTGATCAGGCAGTTGTTGACCGAGAGCATCCTGCTGGCGTCACTCGGGGGCATCGCCGGCATGCTGATGGCATGGGCGGGAAGTGGGATCCTGCTGGGGCTGGCGTCCGACAGTCCGAGTCCGATTCCCCTTGTGGTGAAGCCGGACGTGGTGATGCTGGCCTTCACACTGGGAGTCTCGCTGCTGACGGGGATCCTCTTTGGACTGGCTCCCGCGATTCGATCGACGCGCGTTGAACTGGCGGCGGCGTTGAAAGACAGCGCGCGAAGTTTGGCTGGCGGTGGACGATGGCAGCTCGGTAAGGTGCTGGTCGCGGGACAGGTGGCGCTGTCGCTGTTGTTGTTGATGGGCGCGGGATTGTTTATCCGCAGCCTGATTCATCTGCAGACGCTCGATGTGGGATATCAACGATCGAATCTGCTCGAGCTGGACATTCTTCCCGGTGCGGCGGGGTATGCGCCGGAAAAGCAACTGACGATGACGCGGCAACTG
The DNA here is from genome assembly GCA_036502165.1 of Bryobacteraceae bacterium. Taxonomy (GTDB): domain Bacteria; phylum Acidobacteriota; class Terriglobia; order Bryobacterales; family Bryobacteraceae; genus F-183. Next base: position 4,295 of record DASXZC010000582.1, on the reverse strand, counting down.
ATGGAGCGGCTCGGCGCTTTGCCGGGAGTGGCGGCGGTGGCGGTGTCGGTCAACGGAATCTTCGCGGGATCCGACGGTACGTCCGATTCGTTGAAGATCGAGGGATTCAATGCGACCAGCAAGCAAGATACGACCGCGAATTTCGATTCCATTGGGCCGCAGTACTTTCATGTCGTCGGAGTTCCGATGATCTCGGGGCGCGAATTCGATGAACACGACACCGTGGGATCGCCGAACGTCATGATCCTGAATGAGACGATGGCACGGTTCTACTTCGGCAACAATGATCCGGTTGGGAAGCCGATCCTCAGCGGTAAGAAGAGCTATACGATCGTGGGCGTCTCGAAGGATATGAAGCAGCAGGATCTGAAGGGCAAGACTGAGAGGCGGTTCTATGTGCCTTTCTTCCAGTCGAAGGGATTTGTGGATGAGTTCAGCCTCGAAGTCCGGACGAGTGGGGATGCGACGGCGCTGATTCCGGCGCTCCGGCAGGAGGTCCACGCATTCGATTCGAACCTGCAGATCCTGAATCTGGAGCCGGTGCGGGCATTGATCGACGAAAGCATCACGGACGAGCGGTTGATCGCGCAGTTGTCGGGATTCTTTGGAGCGCTCGCGCTGGTGCTGGCGGCGACCGGGTTGTACGGAATCATGGCGTACACGATCTCGCGAAGGGCGAATGAGATCGGATTGCGGATGGCGTTGGGCGCGAGTCAGGGCGAGTTAGTGAGGATGGTTTTGCGCGAGACGTTGATGCTGGTAGGCGCGGGGATTGTGGTTGGAGTTCCGGCGGCGTTGGGGCTGTCGCGATTCGTGGAGTCCGCGCTCGAAGGCTTGAGCGGCAGCGATCCGGTGACGATGATCGGGGCGATCGCGGTGCTGCTGGCGGCGGCGCTCGCGGCGGCGTGGATTCCAGCGCGTAGAGCCGCGCGGATCGATCCGCTGGTGGCTTTGCGTCAGGAATGAGGCCTTGACAAGAGGCGAACAAAAGGCGAATATGGAGAACAGTTGGTGATTCTCCTTGATGGCTCCGGCAAGATTGTTCGATGACGGTTCTGACGAGGCTCCGAAGCTGGTCGGGATCGCGCGGATGGCATCAGAGAGCGAACTGCTCGAGGGCAAGCGTCGCGTCGAATATCGGGATCTCGGAGCCAAGAGCTACATCAGCCGCTGCCCCAATCCACAATTGCCGTTCCGCTGGACGATCAATCCGTATCGCGGCTGCGAATTCGGGTGTAAGTATTGCTATGCGCGCTATACGCACGAGTTCATGGAACTGCGCGACGGGAGCCTGTTCGAGACGCGCATCTTCGCGAAGCAGTGGAATCCGGCGGCGTTTCGGGCGGAATTGCTGAAGCTGCCGTACGGCGAGACGATCGCGCTGGGGACAGCGACTGATCCGTATCAACCGGCTGAGCGGCGTTATGAGATCTCTCGGAAGATGCTTGAGGAGTTCGTGCGGATGCCGGGAATGCGGCTGTGGATCACGACCAAATCCGACCTGGTCGAGCGCGACATCGAACTGCTCAAGAAGATCGCGGAACATTCGCTGATCCACGTCAATATGACCGTGACGACGATGGATGCGAAGCTCGCGCGGCGGACGGAGCCGTTCGCTCCAAGGCCGGAATTGCGGATGGCGGCGGTTGCGGCGTTGCGCAAGGCGGGGATCGATGCGGGAGTTTCGCTGAGTCCGATATTGCCTTTGATCACCGATACTGAGGAAAGCATCGACGCGGTCGTGAAGGCTGCTTCGCAGGCCGGGGCGTTGTGGGTGTGGCACAACGTGCTGTTCTTGCGATCCTGCGCGCGGGCTGTTTTCCTGCCGTTCCTCGAAGCCGAGGTCCCTCATCTGATCAATCGATACCGCGCGCGATACCAGAATTCGGATTTCATACGCGGGCCGTATCTCGAGGTCATCAAGGCTCGTGTCGAGAGGGCGCGGTTGAGGAATGGGCTCGACTCGGGCGAGGCAAGGAGGGAAGTGCAGAGGAAGAAACCGGCGCCGGCGCTCGAGCCGCAGTTGAAACTCGCCCTTTGAGTGCTCTATACTATAAAGTACTTGCAAGTGACAAACAGAACGAGTACACTGATTTTCATGGCGGCAGAGCCCAATCGCGTCCTGTCTATGCAGGACCACGCCCTCGACAACCTCCGATTTATCAGGGAGACGATGGAGCGGTCCGGCGCATTTACAGCGGTGCCGGGAATGGGCGGAGTCGTCATGGGTATCACGGCGTTGCTGGCTTCATGGGTTTCCTACTTACAGCCGACGCCGCATACGTGGATGAGAGTCTGGTTTATCGAAGCGCTCGTAGCCGCGGGAATTGGCGCCTACGCCGTGACGAAGAAGTCGAAGCAGGCCCGAACGGATTTGCTCAGTGCTCCAACTCGAAAGTTCCTTTTGAGTTTTACGCCCGCTATCATTACCGGCGCACTGATTACTTTGTTTGCTTACCTTTCGGGATCCTATTCGATTCTTCCCGGTGTGTGGCTTACCTGCTATGGCTCTTCGGTCATCAGCGGTGGCACGTTTTCCGTTCGGATCGTGCCGATTATGGGAGCGGGATTCATGCTCCTGGGAGCCTTGGCTTTCATTCATCCGGCGTGGGGCAATTTGTGCCTGGCGGCTGGATTTGGAGGCCTGCACATCGTTTTCGGCCTGCTGATCGCGCGGCGATACGGCGGCTGAGTGAGAAGAGGAATCGAATGAGGATCACCCGATATGGCTAAACAGTCATCCGCGGCGGCGGCGGCCGCTGCACCATTGGATGCGAAGTCCGAGGAGACGCCTGTCATCAAACGCGCGGGTCCGACGGTAGTTTCGAAGACCACGCTGCCCGATCTCGACCGCATCATCCACGAGCGCATACGCCTGGGTATTATCAGTGCCTTGGCGGCGAATCCGAGTCTGACGTTCAACGACCTCAAGAAGCTGCTCGATACGACGGACGGGAATTTGAGCGTCCACGCGAGAAAGCTTGAAGAGGCCGGTTACATACGCTGTTCGAAGAGCTTCGAGGGGCGCATGCCGAAGACGGAATACCGTCTCACCGAAGAGGGCAGCCGCGCGCTGACCAAGTACATCGATCATATGGAAGCGCTGATTCAGTCGATGCGCGTCCACCATCCGCAATAAAATATTTTCGTAAGAGACTCGCCTCGTGCGAGTCTTTCTTTTGGTCCTTAGCTTTGTATTGCCAAGTAATTCATACGTCCAAGGAGTGTTTCATGTTTACCAATACGTCTCTCCATGTCGCCATCATTATGGACGGCAACGGCCGCTGGGCGCGGCGCCAGAATCTTCCACGCCTGGCGGGTCATCGGGCCGGAGCCGAAAGTCTGCGAAAGGTCGTCGAGGCCGCGCCGAAACTCGGCGTGGGAACGCTGACGGTTTACGCCTTTTCAGCGGACAACTGGCGGCGTCCGGAGCAGGAGGTGAAAGGGCTGATGAGCCTTTTCGGAACTTATTTGAAGCGCGAGGTCCGGCGTTGTGTGGAGGAGGGAATCCGCGTGTCGCTGATCGGGCGGCGCGACCGGCTGCCTGAGCGGTTGCTGCCTTTGATCGATTCGATGGAGTCGGAGACGGCGCGCGGGAGGAATCTGCATCTGCGGTTGGCGATCGATTACTCGTCGAGGGACGCGATCCTCGAGGCGGTGAATGCGCGGGTGAGGCATACGCGGGCGAGCTTATCGGAGATGCTCGGGCCGGATGTGGACTTCGTGATCCGCACAAGCGGGGAGCAGCGGCTCAGTGATTTTCTATTGTGGGAGTGCGCGTATGCGGAGATGTACTTCACTGATCGGCACTGGCCGGAGTTCGAGGCGCGCGACTTGGAAGCGGCGCTCGAGGTATTTCATTTGAGGAGCAGGCGGTTCGGAGCGTTGGGCGCGGCTTAAATTCTTACGCTCGATCGCTTGCGGATCGGGCCATGTACTCGGCCACGGCCGCGTCGATCGACGGCATCGGAGAGACTCCGGTCGATTCCATCTTGGCGTTCGATAGCACTGAGTACTTGGGGCGGCGTGCGGGCGTGCGATAAGAACGTTCGTTCGATGCCTGCAGGCGAGGCGTGACTCCGGCGGCGGCGAAGATGGACTTTGCAAAATCGAACCAGGAAATCGCGGTGCCTCCGCCGATGTGGAAGACGCCGGTTTGGCCGCGTTCCACAAGATCGCACGTGCGGGCAGCCAAGGCCGGGGCGTACGTCGGACTCGCCACGTAGTCCTCAACGACTTGAATCGGATTGCCGGAGCGGGCGAGGCGCAACATCGTTTCGACGAAATTGCCGCGC
>DASXZC010000581.1:0-5188 GCA_036502165.1 Bryobacteraceae bacterium | reverse complement strand
TCGAGGACCAAAAGCCTCGCAGGCAATGTTCCGGCTTTGAGGTTCAGCGCCAAATCCTGCGCCTCCTGCTGCCCGCTCAATCCCATAATACGCCCTTGATCGCTAATGCGCGACTGGATGACCGGGGCGCTCAAGACCTTGTCGTCGATGATGATGGCGGCGCGCTTGTTGATGTTGGCCGCCGTGAATTTTTCAAACCGGGCCGCGGCTTCCTGCGACAGCGTGAAGCTGGCTTCCCACGATCCCATTTCGCCTTGCTGAGGCTGGGCGCCCTTCAAATCCGTACCGGTGATGACCGGAGTGCTGCTGACCAGATACCACTGCGTCGGTCCGCCGGCGTGAGCAACGCTCGGAAGCAGACGCGAGCCGGGAGGAAGCAGCCCGCCGAGGGCTCCGCGAGCTTCGGCTTCGGACGACCAGGTCCGTTCATCCTTCAATTCGGCCCATTCGAGCTTGGCTTGCGTGCCGAGGATCTGCTTGACGTGCGCCGGGTCGTCGACGCCGGGCAACTGCACGAGAATTTCGGCTTTTTCCTCATCCCCACGCTGTTGGACGCTCGGATCGACCAGGCCGAGGGCGTCGATCTTGCGTTCGATGGTGCCCATCGTCTGTGCCATGACATCTTTGCGAAGGGAAATGGCGGAGGACGACTTCATCGTCAATTTCATGTCGGTTCCAGAGGATCCGACGGTCCAGGCATCGCCCGCGATCTCGGTCGCGATCGAGCGGAAGTCGCCCGCCTTTTCAGGAGGAACGCCTTTCACCACGATGCTGACGTCGTTCGCGGTGTCAAAGGTAAGATCCGGGACTTCCATGGCCGCGAACGGAATCTGCTTGGTGTTCAGGTTCTCACGAAGGCGGTTGATGACGTCGTTCGCCGCGCTGCGCATGGCGTCCTGCATCTGCACCTGCTCGACCAACTGGCTTCCGCCCTTGAGGTCGAGCCCCAGACGGATGTTGGTGGCGATGTTTTCCTTCATCTTTGCGCCGAATTGGCTCAAGGGCCAGGGGAGGCCGACGATGCCGTACGCACACAGCAGGATCGTGCCAACAATGATCAATAACTTGGTTCTAAAATTCTTCATACGAATCACTTAAAGGGTTGGCCTGCCGTGAGACCAAGACTCTCATAGTACCGCGTCCGTGGCAAGCATTCTGTCGACTACCAGGCCCAGAACCACTACCAGGACTTTCGCTCCTCGCCGGTACATCGTCGCGCCGTGCTCATGCCTGTGGGACCACGCCGGTCACCGAGTGCCGGGCTACCTGCAACTTCAAATTGTCGGGCTTGACTCGAATGATCAGCGTTTCGTCGTCGTTGATCGTGACGATCGTCCCGACGATGCCGCCCGACGTCAACACCACCGTTCCGTTTTTCAGGCTCGACTGCATCTCCGACGTCTGCTTCTTTTGCTTCTGCATAGGCATGAAGACCAGGAAATAGAAGACGACGGCAATCAACAGAAACGGCAACATCAATTGCATCTGGCTGCCGATGCCGGATTGCAGAAGGAGAAATGCTAAAGAAGACGACATCATGTAGTGGACAATTGACCCTCGAGCCGGTTCAAACCAGCGAGGTATTGTGGAAAAGCCCCAAGTAGAATAGACTGCCTCATCGCACGCATGATGTCAAGGTAGAAACGAAGATTGTGCATGGTCGCAAGCGTCGCGTAGAGGATTTCATTCGCCAAAAAGAGATGACGCAGGTACGCCCGCGAAAAGGTACGGCAAGTGTAACAGGAGCAGTTCCGATCGACCGGATCCGGGTCATCCTTAAAGCGGGATTGCTTGATCAGGACGCGTCCCGCGCTGGTGAACAGCATGCCGTGGCGCGCCGACCGCGAGGGCAGCACGCAATCCATCATATCGACGCCCCGGGCCACGTACTGCGGCAGCTCCTCGGGAAGCCCTACGCCCATGACATAGCGAGGTTTATCCTTTGGAAGCAACGGAGCCGTCAGGTCAACCATCTCGAGGCTGAGGTCGCGCGGTTCGCCCACCGATAATCCGCCGATCGCGTATCCGGGAGCATCGAGTTCTACCGTCCGCGCGGCACTTTCCCGCCGAAGCGCCGGATCCATCGCGCCCTGGACAATCGGGAAGCATCCCTGGCGCCGCTCCGGATCATTCGCCTTCCAGCGGTCGACGCATCGCCTGGCCCAGCGGGCCGTCCGCTCCATAGCGCGACGGGCGGCCGCCGGCTCGGATGGGTACGGCAGACACTCGTCAAGGACCATCATGATGTCGCTGCCCAAGGCGAGTTGGACGTCGATCGTCGATTCCGGCGTAAACAGGTGCGGATCGCCGTTCAAGTGCGATTTGAAGACTACGCCATTCTCATCGATCTTGGTGAGCGAATTGAGGCTGAAGACCTGAAATCCGCCGGAATCCGTCAGGATCGCGCGCGGCCACGCCATGAACTTGTGGAGTCCGCCGAGGGCGCGTATGGTTTGGTGGCCGGGGCGCAGGAAGAGATGGTACGTATTCGAGAGAATGATCTTCGCGTCGAGCTCGGATTCGATGTCGCGTGGCAGAACCCCCTTGAGCGTCGCCTGAGTCCCGACGGGCATGAAGACGGGAGTTTCGACGATGCCATGCGCGGTGTGCAGGAGTCCAGCGCGGGCGCCGGTCGAGGGACAAGTAGCTTGAAGTTCGAAGTGCAAGTGGAAGTTCCAGTGTAGCGGGCGCGACGCGATGATATCCTGATCAAACGCATGCATCCGGTGGACGAACCGTTCAAACTCCGGGAAGTCTGGCCCAGCGGAACGGTAATAAAAGGCGACTACACCGTCGAGAAACGGCTCGGCAGCGGCGGTTTCGGCACCGTCTACCTGGCCCGTCACCGTTTCCTCGGGACCATGCATGTGATCAAGCGGCTACATGAGCAGTTCGCCTCCGACCCCGAATACGTCCGCAAATTCATGAACGAAGGCCGCGCCATCCGCCGGTTGAAGGCCTGCCCCAACATCGTCGAAGTCGAGCACATGACGCAAAGCGAGGATGGCCACCTGATCCTCGTTATGGAGCACATCCCCGGCGGCGACCTCAGCGGCATGATGGAAACCCGAAGGCTCAGCATCCCGGAAGTGATCGAATACGGGCGGCAGATTGCAGTTGCGCTCGAAGCGGCCCATCAATCCGGCCTGATCCATCGCGACATCAAGCCGCAAAACATCCTCATCAGCCAGGATTCCACTGGCAAGACGCTCCTCAAGCTGATCGATTTCGGAATCGCCGCCGACCAGGCGGGTCATCAGACGACCAGCGTAATGCGCGGCGGCTCGATCGGCTTCGCCGCTCCCGAGCAGTGGGTCAAAGCCGGGAAGGAATTGGACGGCCGCGCCGACCTCTACGCTTTGGGCGCGACGATGTATCGCATGCTCACCGGCCAGATGCCGTACCCGGACGTCTACGACATCGGCGGTTGGATCGAGTGCGTGAAACAAGGCCCGCCGGTCGCCCCCGCGCGATTGCGTGCCGACGTGCCTGAGCCGCTGTCGGCGCTGATCCTCGACATGCTGGCCCTGCGGCCGGAGGCGCGTCCCGCGGACGCCCGCACAGTGGCCACGCGCTTGTCGACCATGCAGACTGTGGTCGAGAGTCCGCACATTGCGACTCTCCAAATGAAGCGGGATTTGACGGAGGCGATCACCCCAGTTCCCGCTTTCGCAACGGCTCCGCCGGCTGGTCCATCCGGAAACGCATGGATAAAAATCGGCGCGGGCGGACTGACCACAGCGGTTCTCTTGCTGGGGTTCTGGAAGTTGTCGGAGGTAACGGATCCCGCCAAGCCAGCCGCGGTTCCGGCAGCGGTTACACAACCGGCCGAGCAGCCGAAAATCGATCCTCCGAAGAAGCCTGCCGCGCGGATTCCGGACAGAGTCAAAGAGAAACCGAAGCCGGCGGAAACGGCCACGGTAAAGAGTGCGACGCCGCCTCCCATTAAGGCGCCAGAACCGGAACCTCCGCCAGTGGATCACGCCGCTCTTGGAGACAAAGCCCGCGACGCCGGCGACTTTCGTGGCGCGTTGCCGCACTACAAGACGCTAGGCGACAACACACGTTTGGCGACGCTGCAAAAAGCAGTGGAGGGAGACACTGAAGAGCGATCCTCAGCGATGACTGATCACGGCCGCTATGGGGATGCGCTCACGCTGGTAGACGGATGGCTGCGCGATTTTCCGGGATCACAGAGGTTGCAGAGGTTGCGAGCGAAGATCATCCGCGCGCGGGATTCGCAGTAGCGCCGCGGGGGCAAAGATGTCGCGGCCACCTGCCCTCAGAATCCATTAGATGCGGTCTCAATTGCGTTAAGCAGCGCCGCCGAGATCCGATAGGCGTCCTCGACCTTGTAATCGCGTCCGAGCCTAAGGAGCCAATGACGGCCATGGGCAAGCCAGTTCCTGAGCTTCAACAGGCCGCGGAACTCGCCTACTTTGATGCTTGCTTCTGCCGCCCAAACCTCCAGGATGTCCTCATCCAATCGAGCGCGATCAGGATCATTGAACGCCCGGAACCGCCTTGAGATCGGATCCTTTCGCTTGGTACTGACCCGCCGGCGCAGATCGAGCCTGAGTGCAGCCTCCGTCGAAGCCAGAATTTCGAGCGTCACCAGGATCTCGAGTTCAGCCAACTGCGCTTTGAAAAATGCATGGACTTCGCTCGACGTCAGACCGGTGAATCGTCTTTCGTACGGACGCGACGGCGCCCAGCCGAGTTGCGAAGTTCGAGCGACAGGCGTGACGTGAATTTGAGCGTCCTCAAGCAACTCGCGCTGAAATGTGAGCCAATGCCAGACTCTTGCGAGATCCGGATCTGTACGTGCCGCGATGCCGCTCACGGCGCCATGACGCGCTTAAGCGCAACGAGTAGCGACTCTTCGTCGAGCGGCACCATGACTAATTCGGGCACTCGTTGAACGACGAATTGCCAATCCCCGGGCCCACTCATACAGAGCAAGGTGATTTGATCGCGATCGCCCTGCATATCGACGCGCCCAATAGCGCCCACAACGCTGGTTCCAATTGGCTTAAAAGCGACAATGTCGTCGCCGACAGACAGCCGGAGTTCTTCGACGGCGTAGGTCCCCATGAAATCGTCGTCTATTTCCAATGAAACAGTGTCCGCTTTAACGACGTTCTGAAGCGTTCCGCCCAGCAAGCCTCTAATTTGGCTATAGAGGACG
>DASXZC010000580.1:0-14796 GCA_036502165.1 Bryobacteraceae bacterium | reverse complement strand
ATCGAAGCATTTCAACTGAAGGATTGGCCGAATTCCCCAGGCACCATCGACCTCGGCGGAGGACGCGTCATCGATCTGATTCCTCTTCCCGGCCATCAGGAGGCAGCCGTCGCGTTTTATGATCGCAAGACCGGCATCATGCTAAGTGGCGACAGTTTTTATCCCGGACGATTGTATATTGGCGATTGGAAGCAGTTCACGGCGAGCATCAACCGCCTGGTCGATTTCACCGCCGCGCATCCGGTAACGCATTTCCTCGGCAATCACATCGAGCAAACACGCACACCCTACCTCGATTATCCAATCGGAACGAAGTATCAGCCGCACGAACACTCGCTCGAACTCGGGCGCGGCGAGTTACTCGAGTTGCAGGACGCTCTCAACAAGCAGAACGGAATCCCAGCCCGTGTCGCTCTGCGCGATTTGACTATTTGGCCTGTGAAACCGAAATGATTCGAACTCTCGTCATGATCGCGGCACTGCAAGCAGCCGCCTCCGCCGGAACGGCAAAATCCGCGCCAAGCCTCGGCGTGAAGACGCCCGGCGTCCAGATCCCCTTCTCGAGCCTCATCTCCGAAGCCGAAATCGGAGTCGCCGGAAATCCAGGCTGGCTCTATTTCTCAGGATCGTTATACGTTCCGAACGGCGACGCGATCGCGAAGATCGATCCAAAGATCAACAAGCCAGACGATCCGATCAAAGGATTGAACAAGCCCTGCGGCGGCATGGTGAACGCCTTCGGCAGCTTGTGGAGCCCTGAATGCGGCGGCACCGGTGTTCTCCAAAGGATCGATCCCAAGACCCAAAAAATCACGGCGACAATCAACTCGGGCCTCAGTCACTCGCCAGGCGCGATCGCCGCTTCATCCGACAGCATTTGGCTGCTCACAGATGATAAAACGACGCTCGCTCGCATCGATCCCGATCAGAATCTCGTCGTCGGTGAGATCCGCCTGATGCAAGGTTGCCAGGCGCTAACGTTCGCCGAGAAATCGATCTGGGTCGCCTGTCCATCGCGCAACAGAGTAATGAGGATCGACCCTGTGACGAACGTCGTTGTGAACGCGATCACCGTCTCCGCTCAGCCGATCTCGATCGCCCCCGGCGCCGAGGGCTCGCTATGGGTGCTATGCAAGAAGGACGGCAAAATCGATCGAATCGATACGAAGACGAACAAGGTCGCAAAGACGATCGATCTCAACGTGCCCGGCGCGGATGGCTCGATCGCCTTCGGCGAAGGCTGGCTCTGGGTGACGCAAAAAGGATTCCCACTCACTCGCGTCGACACCACGCTCGAGACGGTCGTGCAGCAATTCCACGGCACCGGCGGTGGCGACGCGTTGACGACCTCGAAGGGCGCACTATGGCTCAGCACGGCGACCGGCGTCATCCGAATCGATCCGAAGCGTGTGTTGGCTACGTTGGCTCCCGAATGACCAAAAGATTGATTTCGATTGGATCGTGCGCGCTGCTCCTAGCATTCGCACAAAAAGCTCCGCCCAAGCCGGGCGTCAGCACTCCGGGCGTGAAGCGGGAGATCACCTCCATCAAGCCAACAGCCGTCTTTCTAGTCGGTGGCGCACCCGATTGGCAAGTCGTGACGGATGACGCGGTCTGGGTTTCGAACGCACCTTTGAATATGGTGCACCGGCTCGACATCAGAACCAATCAGATCGCCGCCAACATCGGCGTCGGGAAGGAACCCTGCTCCGGACTTGCGGCCGGCTTCGATTCCATCTGGGTTCCCAATTGTGGAGACAAAACGGTTTCGAGGATCGACATTGCGACGAACGCCGTCGTCGCCACAATCATGGCAACCCCAGCCGAAAGCGAAGGAGGAATCGCCGCCAGCGATGATTCAGTCTGGCTCGTGACCGATGCCGCGGGCAAGCTCTCGCGCATCGATCCGAAGACGAACTCAGTCTCCGCGCAAATCCTTATCCCGCCCGGATCGGCCTCCGTTTTGTACGCCGAGGGCGCAGTCTGGATCACGACTCCCGCCAAGAATCTGTTGACGCGCGTCGATGCCTCGACCGGTCAGGTCACGGATTCGATCCCCGTCGGCCCCGGACCCAGATTTCAAACCTACGGCGCCAATTCCATTTGGACTCTCAATCAAGGCGACGGCAGCATCTCTCGAGTCGACATCAAAACGCGCAAGGCATCCGCGAAGATCGAAGTGGGGATCCCCGGCGGCGGCGGCGAAATCGCGTTTGGCCTTGGCCACGTCTGGGCCACCGTGTTCCAGATTCCGATCTCCGAGATCGACCCCGAGACCAATCAGGTCATCCGGCAGTGGGTGGGAAAAGGCGGCGATTCCATCCGCGTCGCCCACGGGTCCATCTTTCTGACGGACCTGCGCCAACACAATCTGTGGAGAATCGATCCCAAACAGTTCTGAGCGCGTCTATCGGATTGACCTCGTTGGTCGATGCATGATATACAGAAGACAATCCGGCTCGAAGCGCCGCCGTCTCCACGTGCGAGGTGTGCTGCGGGTCCAGACACTCCGAGAGGACTGAATGAAGCGTCTGTTCGTGGGCATCGCCCTCATCGGTTTGGCCGCCCAGTCGCAAGCTCAAACCACCGCCTCCGGATCTGATTTCTTCGAAAACCGGGTTCGTCCGATCCTCGCCAACAACTGTTACGGCTGCCATACTTCGACTGCGCTCGGTGGACTTCGGCTCGATAGCCCGGAAGGCATGAAGAAGGGCGGCAAACGCGGCCCCGCCGTCGTCCCCGGCGATCCCGACAATAGCTGGATGATTAGAGCCGTCCGCCAGACGGACGCCAATCTGCGGATGCCCTTTGGCTCGAAACTCAAAGCCGCCGACATCGCGGACCTCGAAGCCTGGGTCAAAGCCGGCGCCGTTTGGCCCATCGCCTCCGCTGCCGCTCCCAAAAGCAATGGAGTCGTCACCGATGAGCGGCGAAACTTCTGGTCCTTCCTTCCCCTGAAATCCCCTGCGGAACCGACCATCAAAGACATGCGCTGGGCGAAATCCCCGATCGATCGATTCGTCCTCGCCCGTCTCGAACAGGAAGGCCTGCATCCCGTCGGCCCCGCCACCAAACACGATCTCTTGCGAAGAGCGTATCTCGATCTCACCGGCCTGTTGCCGAATCCCGAGCAGTACGCGGAATTCGAAAAGGACTCCTCGTCCAACGCCTTTGCGAAAGTAGTCGATCGTCTGCTCGCCTCCCCCAACTACGGCGAGCGTTGGGGACGCATTTGGCTCGATGTCGCGCGCTATGGTGAGGACGACTATCGCAGCTTGAACTACAATCCCAAAGGCTACCGCCCGTATCCGAATGCCTGGACCTACCGCGATTGGGTGATCGACGCTTTTAACGACGACCTGCCTTATGACAAATTCGTCGAAGCCCAACTCGCCGGAGATCTGGTCGATTCGAAAGTCCGCTATAAGACGATCGCCGCCACGGGATTCTTAGGACTCGGACCCTGGTATTACGACAACGGCTCGGCTGAAGTGACCCGCGCAGACGAACGCCACGACCGCGTCGACGTTGTGACGCGCGGCTTCCTCGGACTCACCGTCCAATGCGCCCGCTGCCATGATCACAAGTACGATCCCATTCCGCAAAAAGATTACTACGCGCTCGCCGGCGTCTTCTACAACACGATCTACGAAGAATATCCGCTCGCGCCGAAAAAGACGGTCGACGAGTTCAATGCGCTCGACGAGGAATCCGACAAGAAGGAAAAGATCCTGCAGGAATACCAGCGAGGCTTGTCGAACGAGTTGTCGCGCTCGCTCGCGATCAAGACCTCGAACTATCTGATGGGCGTCTGGGATGTCACGAGTAAGTCGAAGAAGGAAGTCCCCGCCGTCGTCGAAGCTCGCAAGCTCGACTATCAACTGCTCGAGCGCTGGATCAAGTACATGGGCAAGCCGACCGACAAGTATCACAACAAAGATGGCTGGCAGGCGCTCATCAAAAAGGGCGGCGGCACGAAGGAAGAGGCACAAAAACTCGCCGACAAGTTCCAGGAAGATGTCGTCGCCGCAATGCTCGAGAAGAACGAGATTGACGACGAGAACCGCGTCATCGTTGACAAAGATATCCCGGGCACAAAGCCGAAAAAGCAAACCAATAAGCCCAGCAATTTCGTCACGAATAAGGATTTCAATCCCGGATCCGACCTGCTGCTGAAGAGCCTCCCCGAGGATCAGAACGCACTCTGGACCGAGGTCTTCGAGCGCGAATTAAAAGAGCAGGACGACCCCAATACAGTCGAACTACCCGGTCACAAACCGGATCCTGGCGTTCTCATGTTTCGCGGCTGGGGACTCGAGAGCCGCGTCGGCGCCGACGCCCAGGCGCGCCTGAAAATGATTCAGGAAGACCTCGAAGCGACGCGTAAGAAGCTCGAACCATCGTTCCCGTTCGTCCACGGCGTCAAGGATGCCGCCAAGCCCGAGGACATCAAACTGGCTCTCCGCGGTAATCCTGAAACGCTGGGCGACGTTGTGCCCCGCCATTTCCTGAGCATCCTGTCGTCGACCGATCCCGTGCCTCTCACCGAGGGAAGCGGCCGGCTGCAACTGGCGCATTTGATCGTCAAGCAGCCGATCGCCATGCGCGTGATCGCAAATCGAATCTGGAAGTCGCACTTCGGCACCGGCATCGTCGACACGCCCAGCAACTTTGGTTTCGGCGGCGAACGTCCGACCGATGCTCCGTTGCTCGAATACCTGGCGCAGTCCTTCGCTTCAAACGGGATGTCGATTAAGAAGCTGCATCGCGAAATCATGCTGAGCGCGGTGTATCAGCTTTCGACCGCCAACGATACTGTGGCTTCCGAAAAGGACTCCGGCAATCGTCTCTATTGGCGCGCGAACCGCAAACGCATGGACGCCGAGCAGGTGCGCGACACCATCCTGCAAGTCGCCGACAACCTTGATGACCAACTCGGCGGACCTTCGAAGGACCTGACCCCTGAATTCCATCGCCGCACCGTCTACGGGCGAGTCAGCCGATACAAGCTCGACACCTATCTGCAGTTGTTCGATTTCCCGACGCCGAATATCAGCGCCGAGAAGCGCTTCACGACGACCGTTCCGCTGCAGCGCCTCTTCCTGATGAACAGCGATTTCGTGCAGCTTGAATCCGAAGCGCTTGCCAAGCGTGCAGCGAGTGAGCCGACCAATCGCGCGCGCATCCGCAAGCTCTACGCGCTCGTATATGGACGCGAAGCGAAGGAGCCCGAGATCGAAGCCGGCCTCGAATATCTGAAGACCGAGCCCTTGAAGGAATACGAAGAGGAAAAGAAGAAGGAACTCGAGAAGGACAAGAAGAAGTCCACCACGACTGAGCCCCCGAAGGTCGCAGGGAAGACTCCGCCAGCCGCAGTCGCCGCCCCCGCCACAGGCGAGACCCAGGGCGCCGACGCAGAGATGGAGACGGATCCAAACGCCGGCATGGGCGTGGGAATGATGGGCGGCATGCCCGGCATGGGCCCTCCTGGTGAAGGCAAAAAAGCACCCGAATTGAAATACGACGCCAGCGTCTGGGGACGCTACGCGAAGATCCTGCTGAGCTCGAGCGAGTTCATGTTCGTCAATTAGAGAAGAAGCCATGTCACTACACAAATCTCGCAATCCTCACACGCGGCGCGAAGCCCTACGCCGGATCGGCAACGGCTTCGGCACGGCGGCGTTTGCAGGAATGCTCGGCAACTCTCTCGCCAAGGCGGGCGTCACCTCGCTCGGCGTCGCGGCCCTCGACTATCCACAAAAGGTCAAGCGCGTCCTGTTCCTCTTCATGAACGGCGGACTCTCGACCATCGACGCCTTCGATCCCAAGCCGATGCTCGACAAGTACGATGGCCAGCCAATGCCCGGCGGATCGATCGCCACCGAGCGGCGCACCGGCGCGCTAATGAAGTCCCCGTATACGTTCAAGAAATACGGACACTGCGGCATGGACATCAGCGATCTGTGGCCGCACCTCGCCGAGCGCGCCGACGACATCTGCTGGGTCCGTTCGGTCTACACGGAAATCCCCAACCATGAGCCGTCCTGCCTGATGATGAACACCGGCGCCAATCAAGCCGGACGTCCCTCGATGGGCGCATGGATGACCTACGGCCTCGGCACCGAGAATCAGAATCTGCCCGGCTACGTCGTACTCTGCCCCGATGTGCCCACAACCGTCGGGCCTCCTTTGTGGAGCAACGGATTCCTTCCCGCGGTCAACCAGGGAACGTTCATTTCGAACAAGGCGATCAAGGCGGAGAATGACGACTCGTCACCGCCGATGGAGGCTCCGAAGAAAGGACCCGACGGCAAAAATCTTCCACAGAAAGTCGTCATTGAAAAAGCATTCGATCCGAAAAAGGTTTTGAATTACGTCAATAATCCAAAGTTTTCGCTCGACGAGCAGAGCCGCGAACTGGCATTGTTGAACAAACTCGAGAAAATCCACACCGAGGATTCGGGCAGCGATCCTCAAGTCGAGGCCGTGATCAAGTCGATGGAGACGGCTTATCGCATGCAGACCGAGGCGCCGGAAGTGTTCGATATCCGCAAAGAATCGCAGGCGACGCTCGATCTATACGGTCCCGGCGACGTCGCCCGGGGAGCCCTCACCGCCGTTCGCCTCCTCGAAAAGGGCGTGCGGATGGTGCAACTCTACTATGCGAAGGGCGATCCTTGGGACGCTCACGCCGACATCCTGGGGCACAAGGTAAACGCGAAGAACTCCGACCAGGCGTTCGCGGCAGTCGTGAAAGACCTGAAATCCCGCGGCATGTGGGATGACACGCTAGTCATTTGCGGATCCGAATTCGGACGCACTCCAGTCCGCGAAGTCGGCGGCATGACCGGCTCGAAGCGCGGCCGGGATCACAATCCATTCGGATTCACGATGTGGCTCGCCGGCGGCGCCGTCAAAGGCGGAACGATCTACGGCGCGACCGACGACTTCGGATTCAAAGTCGTCGACAAACCGGTGCACGTCCACGATATCCACGCGACGATTTTGTATCTGATGGGCATCGACCACGTGAAGCTCACCTACCGCTACAGCGGCCGCGACTTCCGCCTTACGGATGTCGCAGGGAACGTGCTGCACGATATCATCGCGTAGTAAACTGGCCTATCGGTTTCTATGCGCTTCGCAATCGTTGCAATTGGATTCGTTCTGGTTCTCCATGCCCAGCAGCAGGCTCCCGCGCCGTGCCTCGATCGACCCGCCGCGGAGCGGCCTTACACACGCGTTCGCCTTCTCGCACTCGTGAGCGACCAAGGTCCCTCTCGCGCCGAATACCTGATCCGTACGTGCGGCGTACGCGTGCCATTCACCGCGGAACTGGCAGCCGACCTGAAGGAAGCTGGCGCCGAGGAGAATGTGATCCGCGCCGTGCGCGACATTGCTCCAGCCCCGGAACCTCCGAAGCGCGAACCTGAGCGAGTGGAGCCGGCCGTCAGGATCCCCGCCGCTCCGGTGTTCGACGTGAACGCCACCTTCGCGAAGGCGCAACAGCTTTTCAACAAGGAGGATTATTCCGGCGCGTTACCCTTGCTGCGCCAGTGTGCCGACGCGAGGCACAGCGACGCGATGCATTTGATGGGTTGGTTCTATCAAAACGGATTTGGCGTCGCTCAGGACTATCATGCAGCTCTTGACTGGTATCGCAGAGCGGCCGAGTTGGGAGTCCCCGCTTCCATGAATAACCTGGGGTTTCTCTATCAAAATGGCCAGGGTGTTGTTCAGGATTACGGTACTGCGATGCAATGGTATTTGCGCGCCGCCGGAAAAGGGCTCGCCATATCCATGAATCAAATCGGCATTCTATATGAAAACGGATTGGGCGTTCCGAAGAATCGGGATGACGCTTTAGCGTGGTATCGGCAGGCCGCGAATCTCGGATTCGACGCTGGAAAAAAGAACGTCACGCGGCTCGAAGCTGTGGCTGCCGCAGCGCCCACTCCCGTGAATGTGGCGGCCGCTCCGCCGATGAAGAAGAGACGCATCTCTCCGAATCCGGAGTTGCCGGCGCGCCCTGCCCCTCCCGAGGGAGTGGTGGCCGGGAACCTCAACGGAGAACCTTCTCTGCAGTTTCAAGTAAGCTACTACTGCCGCAATACCTTGATGTTTGGCCAGGTCTCGACCTGCGGCACCGGCACCATCATCGTCGACCAACAATCCGTGTCCTTCAGAGGCACCGGCGACTGCCAGGCGGGAGATGCGTGCGGTGCTCTCTCGTTCACAGGTTCAAAAGCCAAGTCCACGCTCAAGTTCGAAGGAGGCCGGGAAGGCGACACTGTAAGCATTTATTTCAACGGCCATCGCCAGCGCTTCGGGAATCTCAAAGCGGATACTCCTTTTATGCTGCTCTTACGCAGGGCGTTCGATGACTTCTCCGCAGCGTATTCGTCCGTACGGTAGCTCAGCGAGTCGGACCGTTTCCGGCTGCATCAATGAGGTCCTCGACCGCGCAAGCCGGCTTAGGCTTGATACATCCCTTCGAGCCTTCCCATCCCCAAAGGATTTGGCCTTTTTGCATCAAGCGAAGAATAAGAGTTTCCTCCACTATGGAGCCAGTCACGCTGGTGCTTTGCTTTTCCGCGCTCTGATCTCCCGTGGTAGCGCCGCGCACCCGCCCTAAAGTTGGGAATCCGATGACGCCTATTGCTGCGGATCCGTTCATCTGTGAATCGGCACGTTCCGTTGTCGTCGCGGACAGCCCGACAGCCTGGGATTGCGCGCGCCCTTCGATTACAGCATCGTGCGGAAGGTCCGGATCGTTTATGACCTTAAACCGCGGTGAGGCTGCGAGGAGCGCAAGAATCCGCTCTGCGTTGATCTCGCCAACGTTTCCCTCAAACGGTAGGACATAGACGGTCGTGACCTTGGCGAGTTCAGGAACGACCCTCCGTATCTCGTCGAGCGCGATATCGACGGAAGCCAAGTCGATTGGCGCATTCGGCGTTAGTGCCCATTTGATTTCCTCGTGGGGCACCCAAACATGAGTAATCCAGAGGTTGAACAGACACGAGTCCATGGCTTGCGAAGAGTCGCGCACACAAAAGCTGGCCCGCGTGATCGACGTACCCGAATCATTTCGACCATGCACAATCAATATGGGGCTGCCGTTCTTCTTCGAGACTTCGGCCCACATCGTCACCGGCCCAATTCCATCCCTCTGCAATCGAAAGTCATGGGACGGAGCCTTCGCCGCCAACAAGGTCCCGATCATCACGAGCGCACAAGCGATCAAAGAAGGCACTCCTCAGAACCCTCTTCGTCGCGAACGACGCGAAGTAGAGCAAACC
Organism: Bryobacteraceae bacterium; assembly: GCA_036502165.1. Taxonomy (GTDB): domain Bacteria; phylum Acidobacteriota; class Terriglobia; order Bryobacterales; family Bryobacteraceae; genus F-183. Next base: position 5,494 of record DASXZC010000580.1, on the reverse strand, counting down.
GTTATCTTATTTCAGGGGATGGTGGGCTCGACAGAACTCGAATCTGTGACCTCCTGCGTGTCAAGCAGGCGCTCTAACCAACTGAGCTACGAGCCCCAACGGTGGGTACGAAACTCATTTTACCATTGACCCTGCCCGATACGCTACACTCAGCCGAAATGCAGATCGATCTCACAGGTAAACACGCCATCATCACAGGAGGATCCAGCGGCATCGGCGCCGCCATCGCTCAGACCCTCGCATCTTCCGGAGCCACGATCCACATCATCGACCGCCAAGCCGACCCGCCCGTCGATGTCACCGACCCCTCAGCTCTCGAGGATGCCTTCGCCGCTTCGCCCGATCCGGATATCGTCATCGTCAACGCCGGAACATCCTCGCTGCACACCATCGACCAGACACCGCTCGCCGAGTGGCATCGCATCATCGCAGTCAATCTCACGGCTGCACATCACACCGTCCAACTCGCCGCCCGCCGTATGAAGCAGCGGGGCAAAGGATCGATCGTCCTCACCGCCTCCACCAATTCCTACGATGGCGAGCCGATGCTCACCGCCTACAATGCCTCGAAGGCCGGACTCCTCGGCATCCTGCACACCGCCGCCGCCGAGCTCGGCCCCTACGGCATTCGCGTCAACGCCGTCTGCCCCGGCCTCATTCGGACTCCGCTCACTCAATCGAGCTTCGACAACCCGCAAATCCTGAAGGATTATTTCCGTCACATGCCCCTCGGCCGCGGCGGAGAGCCTCAGGAAGTCGCGAACGCGGTCGCGTTCCTCGCCAGCGATTTTGCCTCTTATATAACTGGCGCCGCGCTGCTCGTCGATGGCGGCCAACTCGCTTCTAAATTTGGAACTTGGAACGAAGACGACGCCGACTTCATCGGTGATCGCTGGATCATGAAGCCGCCCGCTTGAGGATCTCCTCGATCACCGCCGTCTTGGCATCGGCGTAATTCTGCACCGTGTCCCATTGCTTACGAGCAAAACGCCGCTTGGTGGCCTCATACAACTCCCGATCCGCGGCGTGAACGCGCAGCCAGTCGCGAAACAAAAGGATCCGTTCGACCTCCGTACACCCAGCCGAGAATACATGCAAGTTCACATCGGTATCCGGCCCTTTGAACATGCGGTGCTGATGCCACTCTGGCTCGCGGATCTTCAGAACGTATCCCGCACCTTCGAGAGCAGGCACATACGCGGCTTCATTTGAGGAGTCCGCAACGACAAGAGTAATGTCGATGATCGGCTTCGCTGCCAGTCCTTCAACAGACGTCGAGCCCGTATGCTCAATCCGTAGCGCCAAAGACCCAAGCGCCCCGCGGATCCTCTCAGCCTCATGCCAAAACAGCGCGGGCCATCGCGAATCATACTCCGCAATCGCAATCGTCATTTGACGCTACAACCGCCAAAACTCAGGATCCAAACCCAACTCCTCAAAGATTGCCATCGCCTGTGCTGGACTCTTGCGCGTCCAATCCGGCATCGCATAATCTCCGAACCACAAATCCGCCAACGCGAGCGCCTTGGGCATCTCGAGGATCGCCCCCTTCGGACGTCCATGCCGCTTCGACCATTCTTCAATCCGCTGCTCGCTCGAAAAGAACAGGATGTTGCCGCATGGGCAGTACGGATTGTCCCACCAACGCGCCGGCGGATACGGAAAGTGCATCAACAAATCAGGCCGCGACGTCGACCGCCCATCCGCCGTGAATTGAAGCGTCTCCCGCTCCGCTCCGTCCGACGTCGTGATCGTGACCTCTTGCCGCAACGCCGCGCCGATTGCGAGCGAGCACCACGCACAATTCGCCCACCATCCCTGATCGCCAACCGAGACCCAATGCGCCGTCGGCGTCATAGAAAACGGATGCAAACTCCACACCCGCAGCGAAGCCGGCTCGAGAATCACGCCCCGCATCGCAGCCAGATCCTGCAACCCTCGCGCCAGCGTTTCCTCATCGCAATCCGCCATCTGCGCCAGATGATCGAGCGACGGCACATGGCCGTGGTCGAGTACGTATTTCGTAAGCAAATAGTGCAAATGATTGGGAAACGGCCGCTCCGCCATGAAATCCACGGTAGCACTCCGTCGATGATACGCTGAGTTACATTCATGCTCACGATTCATCCCCCCAAACGATTCCTCTTCGGCCCCGGCCCTACTCAAGTCGAACCTCGCGTCTATGAAGCGATGTCTCAGCCCATCGTCGGCTACCTCGATCCCTATTTCTTCGAAGTCGCCGAGCACGTCAAAAAGGGCCTGCAACAGGTCTTCGGAACGTCGAACGAAATGACGCTTGCCATCTCCGGCACAGGCAGTTCCGGCATGGAGACGGCAGTTTCGAATTTCGTCGAACCCGGTTCGAAGTTCGCTGTCATCGTCGGCGGATTCTTCGGCGAGCGCCTCTGCGAAATGGGCCGCCGCCATGGCGCGAACGTCGTCCGCCTCGATAAGCCGTGGGGCGAAGCCGCCACCGATGATGAGGCGCGTGAGTTCATTCTCAAAGAACGTCCGCAAACCGTCGCCTTCGTGCATGGCGAAACTTCAACCGGCGTCCTGCAAACGGGCAAGGCCATTTGCGATGCAGCCCACGAAGTCGGCGCCCTAGTCATCGCCGATTGCGTCACCACTCTCGGCGGAACGAAGGTCGCCGTCGACGAAACCGGCATCGACATCGCCTATAGTTGTACCCAAAAAGGACTCAGTTGCCCTCCCGGACTCTCGCCCTTCACCGTCTCCCCTCGCGCCGTCGAACGCTTGCACGCGCGCCCAAAGCCCAACATCGTTTGGTACCTCGATCTCGCCATGATCGTCGACTACTATGGACCTGCGCACAAGTATCATCACACCGCTCCCATCTCGAACTTCTACGCCCTGCGCGAAGGGCTCGCGCTAATCAGTGAGGAGGGCGTCGAGGCACGCTGGGCTCGCCATCTCGCGAGTCACGAAGCTTTCGTTCGCGGACTCGAATACATGGGCGTCTCCATGCACGTCGCGGCGGGCCATCGGATCCCGCACTTGAACACCGTTCGAGTTCCCGCCGGCGTCGACGATGCCAAGGTTCGCAAGCAGCTGATGGCGGAGTACGGCATTGAAATCGGCGCCGGCTTCGGTCCGCTCGCCGGAAAGATCTTCCGCATCGGACTCATGGGTCCCCTCGCGACGCCTGAGAACACGCAGTTCTTTCTCGACGCGTTCGCAAAATCCATCTAAGCCCGCGCGATTTTCGATGAGGGCCGCCGCTCCCCTGCTACGCCTTGTTGGGTGCTCATGAATCACCGCGTTCTGTTCACTCTAATCGCCGCCGCGACCGGCAGCCTGATTTTCGCGCAAGCACCTAACGCCGCGACCGCCCAGCAGGCGCTCGAAAAGAAGTGGCAGAAATTGCGTCCCGACGGAGTTTCGGAACGCAACGTCCTGTTCCAGCAAGTGCAAGCCGGAACTCCCAGCGGACGCACCTATCCGTTCCGCGTCTCCGTCACTCTGCGCGATTATGAGCCCGGTTATCCGCGTAACCGCTACTACGGCAATACCTGTGTCGCGAAGATTGTGGACGAGGTCTACACGCTTGAGCCCGATCCGTTCGGCGGATGGGATGCGCAAGGCAAAATGACTCCCGATCTGCGCGACAAGGTCTGCAAGCCGAACCCTGCCGCGGGCGTCTCGTCGATCCCTCTTCAAACGCTGCCGGGAACGTCCGCTCCAGGCGGCCGTATGATCTCGTCAGCGTCGCCAGCCGGACAACAACAATCCGCGAACGGCGGCGGCGCAGTCGCCGAAGGATCCTATCAGTGCTGGTCGAACGGCCAGGCGCGGATGCTGCTCAACTTCACCATCCGATCCGCGGGGCAATACACAGGCTCCGATGGACGGCCGGGCCGCTACTCCTTCGATCCCGCAACCCAGCGGATCTCCTTCTCCGGCGGATCCCTCCGCAACGCCTTCGGCCCCGGATATCACTCGATTTATCACGCGCCGCAAGGACGTCCGACCGTCAGCATACGCAGCGAACGCACCGGTGGCGAGGCGGCCTTCTGCCAGCTCCGTTAGTGCTCTTTGTGCAGTTCCCACGAGCCCGACATGTGCGCGGATTTCGTCAGCCCGCGATACTCGACCCATCCGACCAGCGAGTCGCCCGTATAGTGAGCCCAATACGATTCGGACATTGCCAGTCCGCGATAGTCACGCACGAGGAACGCGATGCCCGTGTCAGTGAGCTTGCAGGAGTCGATCGGACCGGCCAGCTTCCGTTCGCCGTCTGTTGACGTGACGATCCACTCGCCCACGCAATGATCAGGATCGGGAGCGCTCAGCTTCAACTCCATCATCGACGGCCAAGTGTAGAAACTCATCCTGCCCTTCCACACACCGGACAGTTCCTTTTGCGCAGGCTTATGACCCGGCGGCAGCGACAAGCGCGAAAGTGCCAACGGAGCCGGCTTCGGCGTCACGATCCATCCACCGGCCTCAGCCACGCGTTGCCAGGCCTCGCCGCCGACGCGCTGCAGCCATTCTGCGCGCTCCGGTGGCAAATTCACGAGGTCGGCTGTGTGAGCGAAGTCGAGTTGATCCAGCCGGTTGTTCATCGGATGCCCGACGATCCGCGCGGGCAGCCCGGTCAGCCGCCGCCCGAGAATTGTGTCCGCGAGCACGCACGCCGCGAGATACGAACCAGTCGGACTAGGATGCGATCCATCGGCCACGTGCAGCGCCATATAAGGTTCGGCCTCTCTGGCGCGAGCCCACGCCATCCCTACCGGCGCGACGGTCAACCCCAGCTCCTGCGCGATCGTCATGTAGGCATAGTTCAGAGCCGGCTGCTGGCTTGGATCCGACTTCCGGGCCCAGGTTAAAAACAGCACCGTCTTCGCATGCACCTTGCGGATTTCGGCTTCGTACATCCGGATCGTCTCCCAGAAATGTCCCGGATCGTTCAATTCCTGAACGCCGTCGACATAGCGGGTGCCCAATTGGCTGTGTTCCTGGAGAACGACATAATCCCACTTGCCATCGTGCAAGACCTGGAAGACGTCATCGATGTCCCAGGTTTGTCCGAGTGTCGCTCCGCCATGGGCGACCATGTGTGTCTCGATTTTGACGCCGCTAGCCGCGGCGAGTCCAGCCACCAGCTCAGGCAAGTTGTTGTAGTACGTATAGCTATTGCCGATGAAGAGGACGCGCAAGGGCTTGGCTTCCTGAACGAAGCCAAAGGTAGAGACAGCAAAAAACAGGCAGAAAGCCAACAACCGCTTCATGGGGGAGTTACCCTGAGTGTACAACGCGCAGCAAGCGCGTATCTAATTGATCGGTTGATCACATAGACCACTACAATCATCGGCGCAAATTGGTTCTATCGATATGCAAGACCAACCTCAACTTTTTTCGTCGACAGCCGATAACTCAAGTAAGGCTTTCGTTCTAGACTAAAAGTACTGGTCGAACCGGTGCCGAATGGCCGAATCGGCTACGCTGCCGGGAACAAATCCGAGAGAGA
>DASXZC010000579.1:0-4582 GCA_036502165.1 Bryobacteraceae bacterium | reverse complement strand
ACACTAGGAGCGTAGACGATATGGCAGACGACATTATATTCGACACTAAGCTCGACGGATCAGGCTACGGACAAACCACTGCCGAAACCTGCTGGTACGCGTGCTACGAGATGCTCTTTGCGTTCAAGCAGCGGCCCATAACTGAGATTAGAGACACGATCGTGAAAGCGGGCTTCGACTACGACGACTATTACAAGAATGGCCTTCCAGTCGAGGATTTTCGTAAAGTCGGACGCGCCTTGCGCTTGACCGGCTTCCGCGGCGGATTCATCTCCACGCTCGCCGACGACTTCCAAGGGTTCGCCCAGCTACTACAGAATTATGGTCCGGTTTGGTGCGCCTTCTCGCGACCCAGCGCTCACATCGTCGTGGTCTGCGGCGTGAACTCGAAACAGAACCAGATCCACATCATGAACCCTTGGAACCGGCTCGGCGGTTTCGATGCCGACGGACAATATATTGATCCGGGAACCTTCAAGAATCGGTTGAACGGCGTCAATGACTGGGTTGGCCAGTGCCCCAGCTAGACCGTATCAATTAGTCGCCGATCATCTTCACGAGCGCGCGTTTCTTGCGGTTACCATCGAATTCACCGTAGAAGATCTGTTCCCATGGGCCGAAGTCGAGTTCGCCATTCGTGATCGCGACCACCACTTCACGTCCCATCACCTGCCGCTTCATATGCGCGTCGGCGTTGTCTTCGCCGGTGCGATTGTGTAAGTACTGCTCAGTCGGGGCATGCGGAGCGAGCTTCTCGAGCCACTTGTCGTAATCCTGATGCAAGCCTCGTTCATCATCGTTGATGAATACCGACGCGGTGATGTGCATGGCGTTGACGAGCGCCAATCCCTCGCGGATCCCCGATTCTTTGAGGCACCGCTCCACATCGGGCGTGATGTTGACGAACGCGCGGCGTCCCTTGACTTCGAACCACAGTTCTTTACGGTAACTCTTCATAGCGTCATTCCCCAGTATGCCGCGGCGCTAATAGCCGCCGGGCCTCGCCGACGAGGTACAGCGAGCCTGTGATGAAGATGACGCCATCGGGCGGAAGTTCGCGCTTCGCGATCGCGAGTGCCTCGACGAGATCATCCGCAACTTCAATCTGCTGGTCGGGAAAGGCCTCGCGCATCGACTCGGGACGCAATGCCCGCTGTGTCTCGGGCGCGGTCACCAGGATGTGTGCCGCACGGGGAAACAGCACTCCAGCGATTTCCTCGATTGCCTTGTCGCGCATGGTCCCGTAGATCATCCAAACCGGACGTCCCGCATAGAATCGGTCGATGTAGGCCGCAAGCGCTCGCGCGCCCGCGGGATTGTGCGCGCCATCAGCGACGATTTCCGGATTCTTCGACAATAACTCGAGCCGCCCTGGCCACTGCGTTCGCTTGATCCCTGCAGGACCCACACCGAGTTGCGCCAGCGCTACAGCGGCGGCCAGCGAATTGTCTACCTGGTGCTCGCCGGGGAGTGGACACTCTACCAACAGATTCGGATTGCCCGTTGCCTCATATCGACATCCTCTCGGCGTCAATTTCAAATCGCGGATCTGCCATTCGCCGGTGTCGATGAACTTCGCACCAACCAACCGCGCCTGATTCTCAATTACCGCGCGCGCGTCCTCGCGTTGCCTCGCGCACACGATAGGCACGCCCGGCTTGATGATTCCGGCTTTCTCACTGGCGATCTTCTCGATCGTATTGCCGAGGTACTGCTCGTGATCGAAATCGATGGCCGTGATGACGCAAAGCTCCGGATGCACGACATTGGTCGCGTCGAGCCGCCCTCCGAGGCCGGTTTCGCAGACCAGCACATCGACCTTCTTCTCGTCGAACAATACAAACGCGATCGCAGTGACCGTCTCGAAGTAGGTCGGATGATGCTCGATCACACCGCTCGCCTCTAGCCGTCCGGCCGCGACGTGGACGTTCTCAAACGCCTGCCTGAACTCGTCCGCGCTGACTGCAATGCCGTCGATCTGGATCCGCTCGGTGGGCTCGATCAAATGCGGCGAAGTGTACAGGCCCGTACGATAACCCGCCGCGCGCAAGCCGGCCTCGATCATCGCGCACGTCGATCCCTTGCCGTTGGTCCCCGCCGCATGAACGATGCGCAAACGGTCCTGCGGATTCCCCAACTCCCGCAGCAATTCGCGCACCGGCTCGAGACCCAGCTTGACGCTCTTGATCTCGTTGCCAAGCGAATAGAGGAACTTCACTGAATCCGGATACGTCATTCCGCGGCCACCCGCGTCAGCCGAGCCCTACGGAACATCCACCACGCCGAGCCGATCAACAGCACCGTTCCGCCGAGCAACTTCGTCTCGAACAGCCAGACATTTTTTACATCCGCGGTTGGCACCAGCGAACAGATCATAGCGAGCGCCGAGACGCTCAACCCGAGCACCGCACTGACACGGCGGCCGCACTTCCAGGCGCTCAGGAAAATGAAGCCAAACGGGATGAAAGTCGTCAGCACCATCAAGTCGACGAGCAACTGGTACGCGGCCCGCAAAGTCTCGCCCGCCTGCACGAGAATCAGAAAGAAACTCGCGATCAGGGCCAACAGCAGGATCGACCAGTACGGCGTTCCCCACACCGGATGCAGCTTCGCGAACGGCTTGGGAAAGTAGCGGTCCGCGCCGACGACGAATGGCAGCCGCGATGCCGCCGCGCCGAGCGCGCCGAACTGTCCCACCGCGCCCATCAGAATCATCACCGCCGCCATCGGTCCCAGCCATCCGAATCCGAGCGTCACTCCGGCGGTACGTCCGCCCTCCGCCAATCCAAATAGCGGATCGATCTGCGCCGGCGGCAACACGACCAGCAGCGCAGCGGTTGCCGCCGCATAATATCCGGCTGCGCCAAATGCGCTGATCCACGCCGATTTCGGAAGCACATCGCCGGCGTCGCGAATCTCCGAACCGAGCATCGGCGCCAGTTCGAGTCCGGTCAGCGCGTACGCGATCTGCGACCAGAAATTGATGGTCGCCCAGTTCCAGTGCGGCTCGAGCCGCATCGGAGTCGCCGACCCTCGCTTCGCGTATACGAGGAACGCCGCCACGATCAATACGAGCCCAAGCGCGTAGCTGCCGATGCCTCCGAACACCTGCGTCCACTTCCCATAACGCAGGCCAATTAGATGGCTCCCCAGCGCGAGCCACACCATGATCAGCGATGCCGTGACGACGTAGACGCGATCATCCGCGAGATGTGTGAATCCGGGTCCGAGCGCGTAGACGGCCATGCTCGAGTACGACATCACGGCGTTCGGAAACCACAACGCGATCGAGACCCAATACAACCAGAAGCACAGGAATCCCGCCCAATCGCCAAAATCGCGCTTGGTCCAGATATAGAGCCCGCCCTGCTCAGGATATTTGCGCGACAGCGCCGCGATCGCGAATGCGGACGGGATCAGGAACAACGCCGCGGCGAGGATCCACAGTGTGATCGAGTTAGGTCCGGCATTGGCCGCCGCCGACAGCCATCGTGTGCCGATGGTTCCAGCCAGCGTGAAGAATACGACGTCCCACAGCCCGAGTTCCTTCCGCAGCGGAGACGCCATCCGGGGCCGGTCAGGCGTGTCCGCCGTGGGCGCAACCGAACGTCGAAGGCATGCGGCCGCCCTTGTTCAATTCGCGGAATCCGATGGCGGTGTTGTAGTAGAACCGCGTCGTGATTCCCTTGATCGTGTCGAAGAATGCATGACCGGTTTCGAGCCCCGGTTGCTGATTCGCCGCGAGCGCTTCGAGTATGGCGATCTGCTGATCCTTCGAGCAGGAGGTGAACGCGTGGCCGTGCTGCTGGTTTGTATAACGGTCGAGCCATCCGAGACCGCCAATCAAATTCTCGGTCTGATCGGCGGGCGTGACGGACAGGAACAGATCGATGTAACGATTGACGTTCGCCGCTTTCGCACCGGGCGTATCCGTCTCAGGGATGATCAAATCGCTGATGACGATGATCGTCTCGTTCTGATGCGCGTTCAGTACTTGCGGCTTCCACGGAATTTCCGGAGCCGCAGTTACGGCCGCCGCGCCTGGCACGACTGCCGCCAGCGCACCCGTCATTTTGAAGAGGTCGCGACGCTTCATCGCCTTTGATCGTATCACTCAGCCGGAGTTGGCGCGGCCATCCGGCTCTTCAACAATTGCATGATGATGGGCAGCACCGAGATCAGGACGACAAGCAGCACGACCTTCTCGAAATGCCGGCGCACGAGCGCGAACTGGCCGAGATAGAATCCCGCGATCACGACCGCAATCACCCACAACAATCCGCCAACGACATTGAAGCGGAGGAACCGCAGATATGGCATCTTCCCGACGCCCGCCATGAACGGCGCAAACGTCCGGATGATCGGGACAAACTTCGCATAGATCAGCGTCTTGCCACCGTGCTTGCGGTAGAAGGCTTCGGTGTCAGTGATGAATTGGCGCTTGAAGAACCGAGAGTCGGGGCGGTCAAAAATAGTCACTCCGGCGCGATTGCCGAGGAAGTATCCGCATTGGTCTCCGAGAATGGACGCCACGATTAACAGCGCACAGATGGTGACGATGTCGAGATCGCCGGCGCCCGCG
>DASXZC010000578.1:0-12751 GCA_036502165.1 Bryobacteraceae bacterium | reverse complement strand
CGGGCTTGTTCCTCCTTTAGAAATTCGGCGGGGATGCGGTGCAGGCATTCGGTGACCGGGCCGGTGTGGCGGAGCCAAGGTTCGGCGGGCGGGGAGGAGGCGGCGGAGTCCTGCATTCCGGACATTTCGCGATAGAAGAATCCGCGGCGGCCGTTGGGGGAGCTGATCAGAATGAGATCTCCGCGAGAGACGGCGAGGGCGGGGCGTAGGGCGAGGTAGACGCGATCGGGGACGCGGGAGGCTTCGTCGATGATGAGCATTGAGATTGCCGAGAATCCGCGAGTGGTGGCGTCGACGGCGGGGAGGCTGACGATGCGAGAGCCGTTGGGGAGCACTAGAGAAGATGGATTGACGCCGTCGCGGCGGGTGCGCACATTGAGGACGCTGAGGAAGGAGGCGACTTTGCGGAGAGTTTCTCCGGATTGGCGGCCGGCGGGGGCGATGATGAGGATGGTGGCTCCGGGGTGGGTGTAGAGGCGGTGGACGGCGAGGATCGCGGCGGTGGTCGATTTTCCCCATTGGCGATTGCAGTTGAGGGCGATGCGGCGGTGGGAGGGGGCGCGTTCGAGGACGTCCTGTTGTCCTCCGGGGTCGGGGCGGAAGTGTAGGAATTCGCGGGCGAAGAAGAGGGGCGAGAGGGTGGCGAGGGCGGTGCGTAGGAGGTCTCGCCGGTCGTGTTGCTCGCTATTTGGTTTGGTTGTTGTTGTTGCTGCCGCGGCTGCTGCCCAGAAACTCGGCGGAGAGAACGCGTTCGACGGCTTGTTGGGCTTCGGGGAATGGGCGTAGGGCGGTGTAGATGAGCGCGAGAATTTGTTGGTAGTCCGCGGCGGGGTCGTCGTCGTGGTCGTTCTCATGGTTGTGCTCCTTGGAAGGGTGCGGCGCTTGCGTTGATATGATTTGGCCGAGGGTGAATCGATTTGCGGTCGCCATTCCGAGCAAGAGGCTAGCATGGGTGGGCAAGTGTTAGCGCTTGAACAAATGGGGAAGTGTTGACGGGTGTGTGGGATGGGAGCGGAAAAGATTCTGTGAACGGTGTTTTTGGATGTGGTCGGATTAAGAGTTAAGCGAAGACTAATGAATCTCGGCGGCGCTGCAAGTATCGGCTACACCGAGATGCACGGTTATGAATGGGTGATGCGATGTTGATTCCGCGTGGACGGTTCTTTTGAGAGGCGTGAATCCGGCGCTGCGGATGACTAGTTCATAAAATCCGGCGGCGAGGATGTGCGTTGATTCGAATTTGCCTGAGGTGTCGCTCTTGAGCTGTTCGACTGGGGTCTGACCGTCTTTCAGTAGAAGAATCGTCGCGCCGGATATGGGGGCGCCGGCGATGTCCATTACTTGACCGGAGAGTTGCGTCAGGTTCAGATCGGGCTGTTGCTGCGGACATTGATTGCGATCCGCGTACCATAGGCCGCAGCTTGTCCATCCGAGGTCGGTTTCCAAATGATCGGTGGTTGCGGCGGGATCGACGGCGACTACGATGCTGCCGGTGATCGATTCCCCGGGCCCGCCGGTCAGATTTGAAGGTTTTAGGCTCAGGAAATATAGGCCGGGTGCGACGTCTGCGATGACGAATTCGCCGTTGTCACCGGTGTGCACGGTTTTCAATAGACGCTCGGACAGGGCATCCAAAAGATCCAGTTGGAATCCGGGTTGGGGTTGACCGGGCTGATAGCCGGGGCCGTGCAGGGTGCCTTGCAAGGAACGAACTCTAATTGTCGTCGCACCGGGCCACGTCAGGTGCAGGGTAACGTTGGGCGGTCCGTGGGGTTTTACTTCAACCATGGTGCCGGACGCCATTCCGGCGTCGTGGTCGGCGGTGAGTTGGTAGGGTCCGGGAGGGATGCTGTGGAATTGGGCGAGGCCGTTCTTATTGGTTTCCACAACGGTCCGAGTGGCGCCGCCGCGGAGTTCCAGGCGAAGTCCTGGCACGGGGCGGCCGGTGTTTTTGACTTCCACTTCGAAATTGGGGCCGGTGGGGACGCTGGGGTAGAAGTACGTGCAGGCTGTGCAGACGGCGGTGGCGGCGATCAGGGAGAGTATGAGTCGTGACACGCTATGGTCAGAAGGATCGCAGATTCGCGGCCGGCTTGCAAAAGGGCCGCGGCGCAACATGATATGGTGAAGAGCGCCGATGATTGCCAGGTATTTAGCGACTCTCGCCGTGGCTGTGTTGGTCGTCACGTATACGTTCTCTTTGCTGCAGTTTGTGACTCGCTCGGTGGTGCTGGCGGGTTCGACGGTGAACGAGAATTGGACGTTCGAATTTACGGTCGACGCCGATAGTACGCACACGTACAGGGTGTCTCCGAACAGTGTGGCGTTGCTGCAGGAACACATCACTTTTCCTACGGACGGGCCGGTGCGGATTGTGTCGTCGAAGGTGGAGGTCACTCCCAAGAAAGTGACGTGGAGCGAGAATCGGAGGCAGATCACCTCGACGGGAGCGGCGATGAATGCTCAGGTGCAATGGGAGGCTCCGAGCGATTCGGCGAATGGGGCGCACAGCACCATTTACGTGAGTTTTCCCGAGGTTCCTGCGTTTGAAGGGAAGCATCCGAGGATTCATTCTGGCGGATACCAGATGGATGATCAGGGGCGTTTTGTGGTCCGGGAAGTAACGACTTATCGAGGCAACTTCCTGCTTTCGGTGGGGCGGTTCGTGTTCGCGTTGTCGGCGGGATTGCCGATCGGGATCGTGCTGCACTCGATCGGATGGATATTCATATTGGTGCAGGAAAAGCGGGCTCGGGTGGCGGCGTTGCCGGTTCGAGGCTCGGGGTTGCCGCAGACGTTTTATCCGGATCCGATCGCGGAGTGGACCATGTGGCTGTGTCTGTTCGGCCTGTCCGCATTCATGTCGAGCCTGATGGCGGGATTTGCGGTGGCGGACGGGTTTTTGAGTTCCACCTTTGTTCACATCATCTACAGTTTCCTGCTGGCGGGAGTAGCGATCGCGTCGATTGCCGTATATTTCGTGGGCAGGTCTGTGTTGACGGTCCGTGTCGAATCGACCGGCATTTCTTATGCGAGGGGACGTGGCGAGTTGGACTGGATTACGGCCATATGGGGCGAGGTTTCGAAGATCGGGGAGAGATCGCGGACGACGCGTGGCAGCACGACTTATTGGATGGTGGTCGAATTCAGAGACGGCCGGAGGCGGCTGAAGATCACTACGTCGATCGGCGGGTACAAGGATCTGCGGAAGATCCTGCTGGGTATGGTCAAGAGTTGAAAAGCGAGTGGGACGGACGGAAGGAGACTTCTTTCTTCTTCCGTCCGGGCTGGCGGTGCACAGTGACTAGTGGTGCACCTCGACTGCGGTCGGGCCTGCCTTGATGTTGGTTTTGATTTTCATTTGTTGGATCCTCCTTCCTTGCAATTTGCTGATTTGCTCTTCGATGGGAGGTGGGGGATTGGGGTGGGAATGTGACTCGAAGCCAATAGAACTGGAAGTTGATACGCAGGCCGCGGACCGACGAAATCGAAGTACCGAGGCGCAGCGGCTTTGGCACTGCGGCTGAGAGGTCACGCCGGGTGCGGATGGCTTAATTGATTGGAAGCGAGGTCTCGAAGTGCTCCGTGGCGTATGTGCAAGATCCAAACCGTCTGCCTCGGTTCATCTATTTCATAGAGAATCCGATAGGCGTGTTTCCGATTCCCGAAGAGAAGGCAACGGATCTCCCGTTTCGCTTTAGCCGCTTCGCGGGCCAGGGGACACCGATAGGGAAGTTGTTCGAGAGAATATAGGCAGTCGACGAGTTCCTCGAACCACTCGGGCCCTCTGATCGGGGCTCGCTCGACCACCCAATCGTAGATCTGATTCGCGTCGGCTTTGGCCGTCTCAGCGAGAACGACTTGATAGGCCACGTTTTTCCCGGAACTCTTTTTCAAAGCTTCTCAGCGGCGTTACACGGCCGGCCTCCACGTCTGCCAGCCCGCGCTTGATGCCTTCGAGCGCCTCGAACTCGTCCACGCGATCCAGCAGCTTCTGATATGACCGGGCATCCTGAACTACGAGTTCGGCCTTGCCGTTGATCGTTAGAACGACCGGATGTCCGCTTCCACGCATCTGTTCCAGGAACTCGCTGGTATTGCGTTTGAAGTCGCTGAGCGAATGGATGTCTTTGCTGATGTCGAGCATGATAGCCTCCCGCACTAAATATGCACTCAATTTGATGTTATCAAAGAACGCATCGAACAAGGATGGCGGGACGGCTGAGATTCCAGGCATGGCTACTCGTAGCGGAGAGCCCGGATAGGATCGATCTGGGCCGCACGGCGCGCGGGGATGTAGCACGCGGCGGTGGTGATCAGTAATAGCGCGAATGGAACCAGCGCATACGACATCGGACTCGGCGCGCCAATGCCCGCTAATCCGATGGAGAGCATGCGGACCACTCCGAAGCTGATGATGCTGCCTACGAGGACTCCGGTGATGACCAGGCTCAGGCCTTGGCGAAGGACCATTCGAAGGACGTCGGCGCGGTTGGCTCCGATGGCCATGCGGATTCCGATTTCCTGGGTGCGGCGGCTCACTGAATAGGCGATTAGACCGTATAGGCCGACGAGCGCGAGCGTCAGGCCGACCAGGCCCATCGCTGCGACTAGTTGCGTCAGCGTCATCGCTACTGAGGTGGCGCGCTGTTCGTATAAGTGCGCGAACGTACGCACATTGAAAATCGGCTGGTTCGCGTCGATCGAGCGCACAACTTCGCGCAGCGGAGTGGCGATGGCGGAAGGGTCGCCGTACGTCTCGACGATGAGGCTCAGAGAGGGCGTTGGTTCCTGGGCGAAGGGAAGATACATGTACTCGGTCGCGGGCTCGGCGAAGAAGAAGTACTTGTTGGTTTTGGTCAGGCCGACGATTTCGACCCAGGGTCCTTTGCTGTCGTTCAGGCGGAAGCGTTTGCCGATGGGATCCTGGCCGGGCCAGTAGTTTTTGGCGAATTCCGCATTGATCACGGCGACGCGGCGGGAGCCGAGGCGGTCGTCGGCGGTGAATCCGCGGCCGCGGACGATCAAGGTCCGCATGGTGTCGAAGTAATGGTCGTCGACTACTGAATCGGCCACCGATACTGAATCGCGGCCCTTGGGAAATTGATAGCCCTCGGGGATCACGTTCTTACCGTTGCCGTTCGGTGAGAGGGGAACATAGGACGTAAGCGTCACCGATTTCACACCATTGAGCGCTTCGGCGCGCTGCTTGAGGTTCCGATAGAAATCGCGGGTTTGATCGTCGGTGTAGCGGACGAGCGAGGTGTCGAATTCCATGATCAGCAAGTGATCGGTGCGGAAGCCGGGGTCGAGAGAGAGGGTCTTGCGTACGGCGTCGATCAGGACTCCGGTGGCGACGAGGAGAGCCATTGAGAGCGCGACTTGTCCGACGACGAGGACGTTGCGTCCGATGGTGCGGCCGCGCGCGGTCGATCCGCGGTCGGCTGCTTTCAACGCGGGAACGAGTTCGGCTTTGAGGCTTTGGAGGGCGGGCGCGAGTCCGAAGAAGAGGGCGCTGAGCAATGCGGCAACGAAGCTGAACAGGAGCACGCGGCCGTCGAGCACGGGGTCGATCACGATGGGCAGGTCGGTTGGCACCTGAATCCGGTGGAGGAACCGGATGCCCGCGTAGGCGAAAATTAAGCCGAAGGCGCCGCCGATCATGGCGAGGGTCAGGCTTTCGAGAAGAAGCTGGCGGAGCAGGCGCAGGCGGCTCGAGCCGATGGCGAGGCGGATGGCGATTTCACGGGTGCGCGATTGAGCGCGCGCGAGCAGCAGGTTCGCGACATTGGCACAGGCGATGATCAGCACCAGCATGACGAGTCCCATGAGGAACGTCACCAGGATCGCGTCATAGGGATCCACCTGGTAGCGCGATTCGATCTCGGTCATGACGGTTGCGTTGCGGCCGCGATTTTCGTTGAGATATTGGCGTTGGAGGTTGGTCCAGATCGTCGTCATTTCGGCTCTGGCGGTGGAAAGCGACGCGCCGGACTTGAGCCGCGCCTTGATCGAGAAGTCGTGATCGCCGCGTTTTTCGAGCGGACTTTCCTTGGCGCCATCGAGGCGCTGCTTCATCATGACGGGGACGAAGAGGGCGGGGCGGATGTATTGATCCATCCCTTTGAACTCTTCGGGCGCGATGCCGATGACGGTGAAATCGATCCCGTTGAGACGGAGGGTCTTGCCGACTATGGACGGGTCGGAAGCGAATTGATCCCTCCAATAATCGTGGCCGAGGACGAGGACGGCGTCGCGTCCGGGGACTTGCCCCTCATCGGGGCGAAAGCTGCGGCCAAGTTTGGGGGCGACTCCGAGAACGTCGAAGAAGTTGTCGCTGACGAACATGCCCATCCGCATTTGAGCGACGTCTTTGGCGGAGGTGGCGACTCCCCAGGTGCCGAATTTATAGGCGACCATGCCGTCGAAGGACTGGGCGGCGGCGCGTATGTCGCGGTAGTTCGGGTAGGACACGCCGCCGTACGGATTGTCGGGCGTGTTGGTGGTGAGAGTGACGACGGAGCCGGGATCGCGGACGGCGAGCGGCCGCAGCAGAAGTGCGTCGGCGAGGCTGAAGATGGCGCTGTTGGCTCCGATTCCGAGGGCCAGCGAGAGGGCGGCGATCGCGGTGAAGCCTGGATTTTTGGCGAGCATCCGGTAGGTGTGGCGGATTTCCTGGAAAGCCATACCGGAGATACGCGCGCGTGCTGCGATTCGTTCGCCGAAATTCCTACGGCAAGTACTTTGCGGGAATCGTGCTGCCGGGCCGTTCGCTGTCCCAATAGATCGAGACAACCCAGTACCGGTCGCCGTCCTTCAGCAACTGAAAGCTGTTGATGCCGCGGGTGAACGGCGTCGGATCATCGGGGCTGTGGCGCGATTCGTAGGTCGTGAAGACATGGACGATGTTGCCGAAACTCTCGACCTTCTGGGAGATTCCGCGCTCGAAAAATCCATTCTTCTGGAAATTGCCGGAGGCGCGCTCGGCGTATTGGTCGACTGACAGGACCCGAACATCGGCGTGACCATCCGGCGACGCTACTGTCGGCGCGAGGCGGCCATCCGGTACGAACAAAGAACGGAAGCGATTCCAGTCGCGCGGCGTGCCTTTCGGTCCGGAGATGACGTCGTAGGTGGCGGCGACGATGGCGTCGATGGATTTGACGTCGTTGGGGTTGGCCTTGGGCCAGTCCGGATGACCGGCGATGGACGCAGGAGGCGCTTGGGCGAGGAGGAGGGCACAGGGCACGAGGAAAGCGAGGGTTTTCATTGGGCAACTGTACTACCTCGTGGGATTTTTGTAAAGCAGTGCCGGCGATTTCGATTTAGACTTACTTCATGCGACCTCTTCGATATTCCATCAACGTCACGCTGGACGGGTGCTGCGATCATCGTGCGATGTCCGCGGACGAGGAATTGCATCGTCATGCGGTTGAGAATCTCGAGCGCGCCGATGCCCTCCTCTTTGGGCGGGTGACTTACACCATGATGGAGTCGGCGTTCCGGCCGCCCGGCGGCACGGAGGCGAGGCCGGAGTCGTTGGAACTCTTCGCGCGGACGATCGACGCGGCGAAGAAGTATGTTGTTTCGAGCAGCCTGGATAAGGTCGACTGGAACGCGGAGCTTCTGCGTGGGGATCTGGCGGCGGCCGTTCAGCGACTCAAGCAGGAGCCGGGCAAAGGATTGTTCGTGGGAGGCGTGAAGCTCCCGTTGGCATTGGCGGAACTGGGATTGATCGATGAGTACGAGTTCGTGGTGCATCCCAGGCTGGCGGGGCGTGGGCCGACGTTGTTCGCGGGGCTATCGAAGTTTGTGGACCTGCAGTTCGTGAGCCGGGTGGAGTTCGGGTCTGGGGTGGTGGCGACGCGGTATGAGCCGAGACGGTGAATCATTGGAGGCGGCCATTAATCCGAACGTGTTTTCCGGTGGCGAGATAGGGACGTACGGCTTGCGGGCTCGCGTATTCGAAATCGGAATTGGCGACGGTGAACAGCACATATTCGCCAGCGGGAACATTGGTGAATGTGTAACTGCCGTCGGTGGACGCGTGGGTCGCGAAATAGCGATCCGGATCGCTGGTCCCGTTGCTGGGCGCGAGGACGACCAATGCACCGGGGGCGGGAAGTTCCTCATTTTTGATGAAGCCGTTGAGTGTTCCGGTCTCGCCGCTCGCAAGAATTTCGACCTTCGCGTTCGATCCGCCGGAGAGATCGATGATGCCATTCGTTACGATGGCTCCTTCAACGGACATGCGCTCGGTGAAAAATCCATCGGACCCGGAGAGGTGCAGCCGCACTTGTCCGATCGCCGCGCCGGGCCACGAGAACGTACCATCCGCGTGAATCATGAGCGTCGTCATTTTGCCGGAATGCTGATCCTCAATGTTGACGAAGAGCGGGGATGGAGGCCGCTGCGTCTGACTGCTAAACACGACCTTACCCGCGAGCGAAGGGACCGGCTTCAGCGCGACCTCGATCGGAACGTCTCCATCGCCGTTGATACTGACAGGTATTCGAGCAGCACCCATTGGGTTGGAGAAGTACAGCACATAGTTCCCGGGAGCGACGGCCGGAACACCCGAGCAGTTGTAAATGCAGGTGCGAACGAGGGTCTCGGCGTTCATAGGTCCGTGGGCGTACATCTTATATCCGCCGTCCATTGACTCGGGGAATCGGAGATGGAGGTTGGCTCCGGAAGCGGAACGGAGCACGAAATCAGCCTCGAACTCGGCGCCCGGCCGAAGTACTACCGCGGTTGCGCCGCCGGGATTGGACGAACCTGGAAAATAGATCATGCCGTAGGGAACGTTCCGGACCCCCGAGTCTTCCGTTGTGCCGACCCTGACCAAGTCCCGCTGGTACCAAGGCATGCCGGTCGCGGCTAGATAGTATGTGCCGGCGGAGAGCCGCGAATAGCTGTATTCGCCAAAGTCATTGGACTCCGCGTGGCTCAGGGATTCGAGGTGTTTCCTCCCGCGTGTGATTGTTTGTTGAAACAATTCTATCGTTGCGGATGGCAGGGGCTCGCCGCGCTCGTCCACAATCTTTCCGTGAAACGCGGCTGCTCTGCGAAAACGGAATAAAAGCTGTGTGGTATTGTGATCCGGTCCGGTGACGACGGCCACTCCCGATCTATTGCCGGGCACCGGCTCTCCATAAACATCTCCCCACTCATGATGGGATGCTTCGAGCTGATACTTGCCCTGCGGCACATCGAACGAAAAGCCGCCGTCCACGGCGGTGATGACGTTCCACTCTCGCGATTCCTCGATGAGCTTGATTTGTGCCCGGGCGAGGGGCTGGCGAGTTTCGGAATCGACCAGCGTGCCGGATACGCGAAAGGTCTGAGCTTCCGCTGCAAGGGTGAGGGTCGTCAATAACGCGGCGACGATGGTTCTCATTGGGAGATCCTCTCGACGGTTACTTCATTCGTCTTGCCGTCTTCGATTTGAATTGCGAGCCCGCCTGAGAGCGACTGTGGATACCCGTTCCAATACGCCGGGTTTTCCGGCATCGTCATTGCGTATAGGCGATATTCACCGGGCGCAAGATCCTCAAAGAGGACGATGCCGGCGACTCTTTCCGAGAGAGACTTCAGGAAAGGTTCCTGGAGTGTGGGAAACGAGGGGACGAGCATGAGCATGGCTCCCTCAGAGTCAGCTTCACCAGTGACACGGGCTTTCAGAGTCCCGCCGCCTCTCTGCGTGGTGACGGCAATGGGCGGCTGCGGGCCGCTCGTAACGGTGATGATCGGATTGGCCATGAGATCGACGCCCCCGAATGTCGCGGAGATAGGATATCCGCGAGTGCACCAAAGCTCCGCGCGATACTCGCCTGGAAATACGTCCTGGAAAATGAATTCGTCCGGCATCGGCGGTCCGGAACCAGGGTCAGCTTCCCGACGCCGAGACTCGTGCAAAGCGATCTCACATCGAGGCGCACCTTCCTCCTTAAGGCTCTCCGTGGGAAATCCAATGACACTCTTTGTGCCGTTAATCGTCACGCCCGGGGTCAGTGCGATGGAACTAACGGTTGTGTTCGCTTCGCCGACGGTTAAAGGCGTCTCGCCTCGAGTCCTTCCCTGCGTCGCACGTAACGTATGGGTTCCCGCGAGAACCTCCACGAGTTGGAAGTCGCCGGTGACGCCGTCGACGACCGCGCGTTGCGGCTCGGCTCGTTCGTTCCCTTGCAGCAACTGGAACACGACCGGTTCGCCTTGCCGGAAGCCTTCGAGCTTGCCCCGGACTCTGAAGGCGGGTTGGAGCTCGACCTGAAAATTGGCCTGGACCACGGAGCCCTCGTTGACCTCAATCGGCTGCGCCGAGGTTCGTTCGTGGGAACCATCGAGGTATGCGGGCGCGAAGCTATCCCAGGTCCTGTAGGGATCCTTTTCGATACCCATTGCGGTTTCCGTTCCGCCGTCGCGTCCGGCCACCTTCACAAAGTATTGGTCCGGCGGGACTCTCGTAAGCGAGAATCGGCCGAGGTGGTCGGTCCTCAGCCTGCCGATTTGACGAGGAGAAGCGGCGGCCGTCTCAACGACAACCAAAACGTACTCGAGCGGCTCACCGAATTGGTTGACCACCGTGCCTCGTATGACGCCATAGGGAATGAGGGCAAGGTTGATGGCGCGTTCAGGCGGCGATTGTGGCAGCTCGAAATCAGCTATAGAAGCGGGCTGTGAATCGAAATCGAACTTTTGAGCGTCGCATAGATAACGTCCGGCGGGCAGATTATTGAAGTGAAATTCTCCGTTCGGCCCGGAGAGCATCGATTTGGTTAGGATCCTCATGACAGGCGGGTCATTACTAGGTACTTTCGGAGCGCCCGTCAGGATGACGAGGGCGCTCCGAATCGTTTCGCCTGTTACTGTATTTCGAATGGTTCCTTGAATTGAGTAAGTGTCGCCGCCAAGCGGCTGGGCGAAGGCACATAGATAGAAGAAGAGGTATAGCGTTAGCCAGCGCATATATTTCCCAATACATCGGTTTGGACACCAGCGGATGCAAAGTGGCACCAACTTTAGTGATGCGAATGCAGCTATTTTTCGAGGAATAGAAGGCCACTATTCAGAGTGAGGTGTAACACAGTTGGCTCTGGATCGGCGCGCTCTCCGTCCGGTTGAACACCCCTATGCCGCCTCAGGCCAGGCGTCCGCCGCTTCGCTGGCATTGGCGGAAGATTGACCGATGAGTATGAGTTCTTGGTTCATCCCAGCAGGGGCGGGCCATGGGCTGACGTTGTTCGCGGGGCTACCGAAGTTTCTAGGCCGCGACAGTCCGGGCCGGGTGGAAATTCGGGGCGGAGCGGTGCGACGCTGTATGAGCCTACAGGGTGGCGATCGCGAGCGGCGCCGTTACGTTCTGAATGGAACTGCCGCGCGGAACTCCCCGGAATCCCGACCTTCGATACGATAGAAGTTTCAGACGAGCTTGATCAAGACGGCGGTTTGGCTTAGCGTGGTGGCTAGCTTGGTTGAGTGCATGAAGTTCTCTCCTGTAGCAGTGAAGGTTAACGGAAGAATCAACGCCCATCTTGAGGCTGACCTGGACGCCAGCTTCGGTAAAGCGGAAGCAGCACCGAAGGCAACGAAAAAGGCAGCGATGTTCAAGAAGGCGGCGGTATCGACGAAGGCAAGAGCAGCGAAAGGAAAAGGAACAATGAGCAACACTTTAATCAATGCAGTTCTAAAAAGCGGTGGGAAGGGCATGGTCGTTGCGGGAGAGATGCACCCAGCCGAGAGCTAGCATGCACGTCAATAGTTCAGATCGCCGGATCAAGAGCAGCGACCGCGGGTTCGATGCCCGCCTTCTCCCGCCAAAACATCATGGGCACGGATTCGTCGTGAGCATCGCGACACTCCAATTCCCAACGCACTAATACGCCCCCAGCCGAAGGTTTCTCATTCGGACAGACAATCAGCATCATCACTGCCACGGCAATCCAGCACGTTAAAAACGCCAGCCATCTTGCCGAACCGGTGCGGGCTGAAGGCGCATCAGCGGAAAGCGTCCCAGAGGCCTGCCGCGGTTCAGGACGCGCAGGCCGCAAAAGCGGCGCTTGAGAAAACCGTCTGCCACGTATTGAAACATCACACTTCGACATCCACGAAGGCATCTGAGCCGATGAACGTCAAGCTCTCCGCGGGCAAGGTCTTCAACTCCTCGAAGACCCGGGTTGCCGCAGCTTGGTTCGCTGGACGCAGGGCCTTAAGGTTGAGATCGGGCCGTCAATTGGCTCCAACAGCGAGTGAAGCCGTTTAGCCGCGTCGTATCGAATTGGAAGGACAGTTGGGTTGGGACGATCGAAGTTCCATGCCAAGAGCAGGTAATCGCAAGGTGGGAATATCTGCGCGAGGGCGGTTCCGTTCGCCGACCAGAGCACAGCTTGACTGACTCTCCCGCGTGAGTCGAGAGCAAACCTGATCGAAGGTACGAAGATATCTTCACCGAGTTTGCTCTGAAAGGTCTCTTTGGCCATGGTGTATGGCCACCACCGCATAGCTTCTTCCCGTGCCAAGTATGGTTTGACAACCGGTTGGTCTGGCTGATGTGCCATTCCACGAGCCGCACGGTCGTTTTGGGTGATCCATCGGTCGATCAGAGTGGCGACATTGGGCACCTCTGGCGCCGGATTATCCTGCTGCGGATCAATTATGAGGAGTCCAGTAGCCTCGGCGACTCCGGCAATGATCGGCATCAACTCGGTTGCAAAAAAGCTAGGACGCAAGAGATTGATCGAGACCGAGAGAC
>DASXZC010000577.1:0-14208 GCA_036502165.1 Bryobacteraceae bacterium | reverse complement strand
GGGGCGTCCGATGATGGCGATCTTGATTTCAAGGGGACCGGCGGGGACTTCTTCGCCTTCGATCGCTTCCGGGGTTTTGGGAAAGTCTTTGGTGAGATGCGCCAGGAGTTCGTGAAGGCCGAGCTTGTGTTCGGCTGAAATCGGCAGGACTTCCTTGAAGCCGAGGTTGTGAAATTGATGCGTGAGAGCTTCGTTGGCGGGCGAGTCGACCTTGTTCACCACGAGCGTGACGGGCTTGCCGAGCTTGAACAGCATACGGGCGAGGTCGCGATCGGCGGAGGTGATTTCGGTGCGGCCATCAATGAGAAATACAATCTGATCGGCGGATTCAAGCGCGGTGCGGGCCTGGCGCAGGATCTCGCTGGGGATCAGTTCTTCGTCGTTCGGAATGATGCCGCCGGTGTCGGTGAGGGAGTACTTGCGTCCATGAAATTCGCACTCGCCGCGGATGCGGTCGCGGGTGATGCCGGGCTCGTCTCCGACGATCGAGCGGCGCTGGCCGTGTATGGCGTTGAACAAGGTCGATTTTCCGACGTTGGGACGGCCAACGATCACGACCGAAGGTAAAGTAGGCATGTGGTGAACTACTATCCGATTTTCCTCGATTTGCGTGCGAAGCCGGTGCTCGTCGCGGGCGGCGGCACGGTGGCGCTGCGCAAAACGAAAGGGCTGCTTGAAGCGGGGGCCCGCGTAACAATCATCGCACCTGAGGTTCTCGATGAGCTACGGGCGCGGGCGGTGACGGTTGTCGAACGCAAATATTTGGCCGGAGATTGCGCTGGATACGCGCTGGTTTTCGCGGCGACGAATTCGCGCGAGGTGAATGCGCAGATCGGGCGCGAGGCGGCGGGATTGGGGATCCCGGCGAACATAGCGGATGCGGCGGAAGAGTGCGGATTTATTGTTCCGGCACGATTTTCCGATCACGGCGTGCAGGTCGCGGTGTCGACGGGAGGCGTGGATCCGAGGCGGGCGGTCGCGATCCGCGATCGGATCCGGGAGTTGTTTCAGTCGAGTAAACATGACTGAAGTTAGGAGATTCGCGGTCCGGCGTGCGAACATAGTAAAGACTCCTCTCCGTTTTTCCCCCAATTTAGTTACAGCACAGCATGTCACAGACCTCCAACAACATTCGGAACATCGCTATCATTGCGCACGTCGACCACGGCAAGACGACTCTTGTCGACGCGATGCTCAAGCAGGCAGGCATTTTTCGCGAAAACGAAGCCGTCGCCGATCGGGTCATGGACTCGAACGATCTCGAGCGCGAGCGCGGCATTACGATTCTCGCCAAGATCACCGGCATCCACATAGGAGCCGCCAAGATTAATATCGTCGACACCCCCGGCCACGCGGATTTCGGTGGTGAAGTCGAACGCGCATTGAAGATCGTCGACGGTGTGATGCTGCTGGTCGATGCGAGCGAAGGGCCGCTGCCGCAGACGCGCTACGTGTTGAGTAAAGCTCTTGAGGCGCATCTGGCTCCGATCGTGGTGATCAACAAGATCGATCGCCAGGACGCGCGCGTGCAGGAAGTATTGAACGAAGTCTACGATTTGTTCATCGATCTCGACGCGACGGAAGATCAGTTGGGCTTTCCTGTCGTGTACACGAACGGCAAAGCGGGGCTCGCGAAGATGAAGATGGAGGACGAGGCGAAGGACCTGCGTCCGCTGTTCGAGACGGTGCTCGAGCACATTCCGCCGCCGAAGGGCGATAAGGACGAAGTGCTGCAGTTGCTGGTCGCGAACCTCGACTACAGCGAATATCTGGGACGTTTGGCGATCGGGCGCGTATTCAACGGGACGCTGCACATCAACGACGAAGTGGGCATTACGAAGCTCGATGGATCGTTCCAAAAGACGAAGATCACGAAGATGTTTTCGTTCGAAGGCTTGAAGCGAGTCGATGAAGTGATCGGGCTGCCTGGGGACATTCTTGCGATCGCAGGGATCGAGGGAATCACGATCGGTGAGACGGTCACGAGCGTCGATAATCCAAAGCCGCTGCCGAGGGTTCAGATCGATGAGCCGACGATCGCGATGACGTTCATGATCAACAGTTCGCCATTTTCGGGGCGCGAGGGCACGTACGTCACGTCGCGGAATTTGCGCGACCGGCTCGATAGGGAGCTGCTCACGAATGTTTCGATCCGCGTCGAAGAGGCCGGTGGGCCGGACGCATTCAAGGTGATGGGACGCGGCGAACTGCAACTCGCGATCATCATCGAGATGATGCGGCGCGAGGGTTATGAGCTTTCGGTTGGTAAGCCGGAAATCATTACGAAGGAAATCCACGGCAAGACTCACGAGCCGCTTGAAATGCTGGTGATCGATTGTCCGGAGGACTACATCGGCGTCGTGATCGAGAAGCTCGGAAGGCGCAAGGGCAAGATGGAAAAGATGGTCAATCATGGGTCGGGGCGAGTGCGGCTCGAGTTCCTGGTGCCATCGCGCGGGTTGATTGGATTGCGCAGCGAAATGATGACGGATACGCGCGGCACGGCGATTATGAATTCGCTGTTCCACGGGTATATCGAGTGGCAGGGCGACATTCCATCGCGTCCGACGGGGTCGCTGGTGGCGGATCGGGCGGGCGTTTCGACTGGTCATGCGATGTTCAATCTGCAGGAGCGCGGCGAGTTGTTTCTCGAGCCGGGCACTGAAGTTTATGAAGGCATGATCTGCGGCGAGAACGCGCGTGATGCTGATTTGAACGTCAATATCGTCAAGGAAAAGAAGCTGACGAATATGCGCGCGTCGACTTCCGATGAAGCGATCCGGCTGGTGCCGCCGAAGCTGCTGAATCTCGAGCAGGCGCTCGAGTTCATACGCGAGGACGAGTTGGTCGAGATTACGCCGAAGTCGATTCGTCTGCGGAAGAAAATTCTGAAGGCCAATCAGCGGTAAGCTGGTTGGACCATGATGAAGAGACTTGCGTTCGTGACCGCCGCGGCGGTGCTCGTGCTGATGAATCCGCCATCCGCTTTGAGCCAGGCGCCGGTTGCTGATCCGAAGGCGCAACACCTGGTGCGCGTGGCGATGGAGCAGTTCGCGAAGGCCGTGCTGACGAAGGATCGCGGGACGCTCGAGCGGCTGATGGGCAGCGCAATTCTCTATAGCCATTCGAATGGGCACCTCGACACGAAGGCGTCGTTCATCGAGAGCGTCATGAGCGAGAAGCCGAAGTATGAGGGCTTCGAGTACGGCGGCGATACTACGTTCCTCATGTATGGGAGCTTTGCGGTGGTGCGGGGTTCGATCACGGTGAAGGATATTCTCGAGGGGAAGCATCGGACGATCGAGTTGAATGCGATGCAGATCTGGGAGAAGGGTCCGCAGGGGTGGGTGATGATTGCGAGGCAGTCGACGCGGATGAATCCGTAGGCGTGTCTTTTACCGCTACCCTGGAGGTGAGGAGGTCGCGCCATGGCAAGTCTAGACTGGTCACAATGCCCGGCTGTCGAAAGTGTTCCTGGCCGCCGCAGCGGGGCTTGGGTTTTTAAAGGCACTCGCATGCCGGTTGCTACGGTATTTGAAAACCTGGAAGCCGGATCGGATATCGAAGAGCTGATCGAGCAATTTCACGTGACGCGAGAGCAGGTTCAGGCGGTTCTTGAATTCGCGGCGCGTAGCCTCGATGCGCCTCCAGTTCCAGTGGGTGTGTCACCTTCGACTGATGCGCATTCTCTTTGACCACGGCACGCCAAGCGGTACAGTGCGGGCGCTTTCAGGCCACCAGGTCACCGAGGCGATTCAGCAAGGATGGGAGCAGATTTCTAACGGCGAGTTGCTAGGTTTGGCCGAAGAGGCCGGGTTTGAGCTTCTGCTCACGACCGACAAGAATCTTCGCTATCAGCAGAATTTGACGAACCGGCGCATTGCCATCGTTGTGCTCGGAAATTCGAATTGGCGGGATGTGAGACCGCGTCTTGATTCCATTGCGGCCGCAGTCAACGCGGCAACAGTGGGAAGTTTCACTGAAGTCGAGATCCCGCTTCCTCCTTGGAAGCCGTTCATCCGGCCCGCGAGTTAGTGCTCGTGATTCTCTTCCACAATCATCCGAAATACTTCACGCAGTTCGGCTAGAGCTTGATCGGCTGTCGGCATTAACGCGTGGCAGCCGGCGATCGCGGGTATCTCGGCGACCCAGCCGTCGGGCTGGTTGCGAAATAGTACTACATTGTAGTCATCGAATCTCATTGGGCCTCATTTGAGTTTGAGAAGCTCCTCTGCATAAAGAGCGCCGGCTGGGGTGTCTTCGTGTTTGAAGAAGACGTAGACGTCTTTGCCGGTGGCGAGGAGGGTGCGGACGCGGGTGGCGATTTCGGTGCGGTCTTCGGGTGTGTAGTTCTCTTTGCGTAGGCGGAAATATGCGAAGTCGGCAGTGATGCGTTCGGGGATCACCAGCTTTTCGGATTCTGCCAGACACAACGCCACGCCATGCTTTTCGAGGAGTTCGTGGACGGGGTCTACAAGCCAAGACGGGTTGCGGAATTCGAACGTCAAACGGATTTCGGGTGGGCAGTCCTCGAGGAACGCGGTGAGGACTTCGAGATCCAATTTCATGTTGGGAGGCAGTTGGAAGAGCACTGCTCCGAGGCGGCGGGCGGCGCGGAGGGGATCGATTGCTTTGAAGAATGTTTGCGTGAACTCGTTCTTCTTGAGGCGGAAAATGTGCGTCAGCTTCTGGTGCGCTTTCAATACGAAGACGAATGAGGGCGGGGTCTGCTCGACCCATCCTTCGAGGGTCGAGGCCGAGGGCAGGCGGTGATAGGTGTAGTTGATTTCGACGGAATTCAGGCGCTGCGCGTAGTGGTGTAGATATTTTTTCGACGATAGATCCGCCGGGTAGAAATCGGGCTTCCAGGTATCGTAGGCGAATCCCGAGGTGCCGGCGTAGAGCAGTTGGGCCATTCTGTCATTTTAGCCGCCTCAATATCATTCAGCGATAAGGAACGTTTACGTGGCACAAGCGTACTTACGGTTATGGCATCCGATTTTCGACTCGCAATGCGTACGCTTGGGAAGAATCCTGGTTACGCCGCCATTTCGATCGCGGCGCTGGCGTTGGGGATCGGCGCTAACACGGCTATTTTTAGCGCGGTGAATGGCGTGCTGCTCAATCCGGAAGGGATTCGGGATTCGAGCCGGATCGCGGCGCTGCGGGTTCACTATTTCAAGCTAGGCCTAGACGATATTGGTGTGTCCGCGACCGATTACGCGGATGCGGCGAAGATGACGGATGTCTTCGACGCTGTCGGGTTCTCGGGTGGGCTGCCGCTGAATTTCACGGGCGGGGCGATGCCGGAGCAGATCAAGACGGGTGCGGTGAATCCGCGATGGTTCGATGTCTTCGGCACGCGTCCGATGTTGGGGCGGACGTTTACTGAGGAAGAGAATCAACCGGCGAATCATCATTACGTCGTTCTGTCGTACGATTTGTGGCGGAGATTGTTTGGAAGTGATCCGAACATCGTGGGCAAGAAGGCGATGTTCGACGAGGAGCCGTTTGAAATTTTGGGTGTCATGCCACGGGGATTCCGGATGCCGCAGCAGGCTGAGTTGTGGACTCCGATTGCGCTTGCGGTAGATCGTTATTCGCCGCAGAACCGCTATAACGAACAATATTTTGGAGTCGTGCGGCTGCGGGAAGGAGTGAGTTTCGAAAAGGCGTCGGCGCGGATGACGCAGGTCACTGACGAGATCGTGCAGCGGGAGGGGCAAGGCAATAACAAGGTGCAGTGGGGGATGTTCCTCACGCCGTTTGTCGATCAGATCGCGGGTCCGCTGAAGCTCGCGTTGATGGTGCTGATGTCGGCGGCGGGACTGGTGCTGCTGATCGCGTGCGCGAATGTCGCGGGGCTGCAACTGGCGCGGGCGTCGGGAAAGATGAAAGAAATCGCGCTGCGGCAGGCGCTCGGCGCGGGGCGGTGGCAGTTGATCCGGCAGTTGTTGACGGAGAGTTTGCTGCTCTCGCTGCTCGGCGGAGGACTGGGGTTATTGCTGGGATATTTTGGCATGCGCTTCCTTTCGACTGCGATTCCGAGCCAGTATTCGATCATCGAAACGATCGCGGTTGATTGGCGTGTGATGCTGTTTACCGCGGCGGTGGCGATTGGGAGCGGCGTGTTGTTTGGAATCGCGCCGGCGCTGCGGAGCTCGAGCGTGCAGCATTATGAATCCTTGAAAGAAGGCGGCCGCTCTGGGACAGCAGGGGGCGCAAAACAGAGGTTCCGTTCGGCTTTGGTAATGATCGAACTCGCGCTGGCGTTGACGTTGCTGGCGGGGACGGGGTTGTTCCTAAGGAGCCTCGAGCGGGTGCGCGACATCAATCCGGGGATCAATCCGAAGGGGGTGTTGACGGGGCTGACGGTGCTGGCGCCGAGGAAATACGCGGATGACAAGTCGCGTGCGGCGTTTGTGGCGAGTGTGATTGAGAAGCTGCAGAATTCTCCGCAGGTGGAGTTGGCGGCGGCGGCGATGCCGCTTCCATTCACTGGAAATAACTGGAGTGCCTCGTTCCAAATTGAGGGCCGGCAGCAGGCTCCGAATGAGCCGTCGCCGCATGGAGGGTCGCGGTTTGTGTCGCCGGATTATTTCAAGGTGATGGGCATTCCGCTGGTTCGGGGACGTTATTTCACCGATGCTGATCGGGCCGGTTCGATGCTGGTCGCGATCATCGACACGAAACTCGCGAGCGTCTATTTCAAGGACGAGGATCCGATTGGGCGACGCATCAATCGCGGTGGAGGATGGTGCACGATCGTGGGCGTTGTTGCGTATAACCGGCACGATCAATTGGAGTCGGAATCGAAGGGCGCGTACTTCACGCCGATCGCGCAGTCGTCGCCACCGGTGATGACGTTTTTGGTGAAGACGCGAGGAAATCCGGCATTGCTGTCGAAGACAATGATGGAGGCAGTCGTCAATACGGATCATGCGCAGCCCTTGTTTTCCATCAAGTCGATGGAGGATTTGATCGATGAATCTTTGGGCACGCGGAGGACGGTCGTCGCGCTGCTGACTTGCTTTGGCGTGCTGGCGCTCGTGCTCGCGGGGCTCGGATTGTATGGCGTGATTTCCTACGCGGTGTCGCAGAGGACGCAGGAGTTCGGGATCCGGATGGCGTTGGGAGCGGCGCAGTCGCAGGTGCTCGTGCAAGTGTTGCGGCAGGGATCGGTGGTGGTGTTCGCTGGTATTGCGTGCGGGATCGTTGTCGCGTTATCGTGCGGACGTTTGATCGCGTCGCAGTTGTATCAGGTCGAGCCGTATGACTTGGTTACATTCTTCGGGGCGGTCGCGATTCTGGCGGCGGTTGCGTTTGCGGCGAGCGTGATTCCGGCGCGGCGGGCGACGAGGGTCGATCCGATGGTGGCGCTGCGCTACGAATGATTGTTGCGGCGGGCGGCGATCGCGAGCAGAACGAGCAGGCTCGCGGTGAAAATTGCGTTGCCAATCAGCTTGATCGTCATGGTCGTTCCAACAACTGACATCTGCGCGAAACCGTGCCAGGCGTAGGCGAGGGCGGCTCCGCCGGCGAGCGAGAGTAGATGCATTCCGCTCCAATTCGATGCTTGTGACCAGCGATGGATCAGGGCGATCATTGCGATGTCGAGGACTGCGTAGATGGCAACGGCTCCCCAGGCCCAAGTGGCGGGAGTCAGCAGGAAGATCGAGGCGGCGGCTAGGGCGGCGATGCCTGTGATCCAAGGATTCGGAGCGAGGCCGATTGGCGTTTTTGTTGATGGTTTTACTAGCAGAAACGCGGCGGCGATTACGGCTGCGCAGATGATTCCTGACCAGACGAGCTGCGTGATCGAGCCGAGGAAGGGATCTTGTTTGAATGTGATTTTCGTGGATACGACGGCTCCGAATAAGAAGAGCACGACGGTGATGGCGAGGCCGGTGCGGCCGAGCCAGGGCGTTGTAGAGCGGGCGGGGACGAGCGATTCCGCAAGTGCGATGGACGCGGTGATGCTCCAGACGGTGTGCAGGGTGAGGACGAAAATCGTCCACCATGCGCCGATGCCGAGGGCGGGGAGATAGGCGTGGTCGAGCAGATGCAGATTCAAGTGCAGGTAGTTGGGATTGAACAGAGTCTGCGTGGTGAAGGCTTCCTCGAAGATCGCGTAGGCGAGGGCGAGGGTGAGGATCCGAGGATAGCCGCCGCCGGTGCGGCGAACGATTTCGCGGATGAGAAGGGCTCCGCCGCCGTACATGGGCGCGAGGACGACGAGGGCGACGAGTAACGTGATTGGGAGGTCGCCGAGAAGGTACTCGGAGACGAGCGGGGCGAGGAAGAAGAGACCGATGGCGGGGAGTGCGCGTTTCATGTGTTCTTAGACTCAGTATATAATTATACCGAGTCTAACATTATGCACAAGCCCGAAGGTTTGCGGGAGAAGAAGAGGCGGGAAGTCCGGGAGCGGATTTCGAACGTGGCTACGCGGCTGTTCGCCGAGCGCGGGTTCGATGCGGTTTCGGTGGAGGAGGTGGCACGGGCAGCGGAGGTGTCGAAGGCGACGGTGTTCAATCATTTTGAGTGCAAAGAAGATCTGTTGCTCGACCGGTCGCCGCTGATGATGGAGCATTTGAAAGGTGCGTTGGCAGGGGTTCCGAAGGGAAAGATTGTGAGGGCTCTGCGCGATGCGCTGATCGAGCTGATCGATCGTGGGGATCCGCTGAGTGGTGCGGTTTCGGCGATCAAATGGTTCCTGCCGCTAGTGATGTCGACGCCGTCACTGCGGGCGCGGGCGCAGCAACATGGGCAGGAGTTCGAGGCTGAATTGGCGACGGCACTCGTGGCGGCGGGATTGGGGAAGAAGGAGGGTCCGCTGATCGCGGCGATGGCGGGGGCGGCGTGGGGATATGCGTGGAGGCAGGCAGTCGAGCAGGTGCAGGCGGGGCGATCGTTGAAGCGAATTCGCGCGGAGCAGCGGGCGACGATCGAGCGGGCTTTTGTGGCGCTTGAAGCGGGATTCGGCTAGTGTTTCAGGACGTGCGGGATGAGTTCGCGCATGTCGCCGATTAGGATGTCGGGAGGCTCGGTGATGAGGGATTCGGGCTGCAGACCGAAGGTTACTCCGCAGGCTTGGACACCGGCGTTGCGGGCGGTCTTGATGTCCACCTGGCTATCGCCGACCATCAGCGTCGTTGCGGGCGTGGACTTCGTTTCGAGCATGAGCGAGTTGATTCCGACGGGATCGGGCTTCTTCACGGCGAAGCTGTCGCCGCCGTAGACGCGGAAGAAATAAGGGGCGAGCGCGAGGCCTTGGACGATCGCGTGGCTGTTGGCGGTGGGTTTGTTGGTGAGGACGGCCATCGGCACGTGCGCGGCTTGCAGTTCATCGAGCGCTTGCTGGACGCCGGGATAGAGGGCGGTTTTGTCGAGCATGTGTTCGGTGTAGTAACGAAGGAAGTACTCGAGGCCGCGGGCGATGAGTTCGTCGGAGGCACCTGGGCCGAGGGCGCGGCGGATGAGAGTGGGTGCGCCATTGCCAACGTAGGATGAGACGAGTTGGTCGCTCAAGGGATCCATGCCGAGGTGGATGCGAGTGGCGTTGGTGGAATCGACGATGTCCTGACGGGAGTCGATGAGAGTTCCGTCGAGATCGAAGATGACGAGTTCGATCGGAGTCAGAACGATTCCTTCTTCACGGGAATCGGCTTGGGCTTGCCTGCGGAGGGTTCCTCCGCTTTTTCAACTTGCGGCAGGACTTTGTGAAGTTCGCCGTTCCACATCGAGCGCAGCATTTCGGCTTTGGCGACGAATTGATCGTGGAGTTTTGCGGGCGCGACGGAGACGGTGACGCGTCCGAAGGCCATGGCGTAGGGCAAAATCTTCGATTCTTCGAGGAATTTCGGCATCGGATCGGGAGCGAACGCGAGTAGCGGAGTGATGATGCCGATCGCGATCAGCATTCCGCGGACGAAGCCGGCGCCTGCGCCGAGTAGACGATCGAGCCAGGTGAGGCCCACCCAGCGGAACACGGCGGCGACGATGCGGGCGAGAATTCCGCCGGCGATGAGGACGGCTGCGAAGACGATCAGAAATCCGATGGCGGCGGCGACGGTGTCGGATTTGAAGTATCCGGAGAGCCAGGAGGCGGGCGTTTGATAGAACCAGAAGCCGAGGACGATGCCGGCGATTCCGGCTGCCAATCCGATGATGACGCGGGCGAGGCCGGCGCGGAATCCGAAGAAGGTGGAGAGTCCGACGACTACAATCAAGACCCAATCGAGAGTGTTGAAATCGGCCGTCAATCGAGCGCCGTCCCCGTCAGCGCGCGATAGGCTTCCTTGTATTTTTCGCTGGTGCGGGCGGCGATGTCGGCGGGCAGGGCCGGGGCGGGCGGCTGCTTGTTCCAATGAATGGATTCGAGGTAGTCGCGCACGTATTGCTTGTCGAAGGAAGGCTGCGCGCCGCCGGGCGAGTAGCTGGTGGCGGGCCAGAAACGGGAGGAATCCGGCGTGAGGACTTCGTCGGCGAGGACGAGTTGATCGCCGCCGATGAAGCCGAATTCGAACTTCGTATCCGCGAGCAGGATGCCACGGGTTCCGGCGTAGGCGGCGGCTTTGGTGTAGATGGCGAGCGTTAATTCACGCAGGCGGCGGGCGAGTTCGGCGCCGACGGAGTCGACAACAAATTCGTACGGAATGTTCTCGTCGTGTCCACTGGCGGCCTTGGTCGCGGGGGTGAAGAGAGGCTCGGGGAGCTTGTCGCTTTCGCGCAATCCGGTGGGAAGATGGATGCCGCAGACGGAGCCGAGCTGCTTGTATTCCTTCCATCCGGAGCCTGACAGGTAGCCGCGCGCGACACATTCGACGTCGATCATGCGCGCGTGCTTGACGAGCATCGAGCGTCCTTCGAGCTGGTCGCGATAGGGCTGCAGTTCGGCTGGATAATCGGCGAAGTTGGCGGTGATCAGATGATTGGGCGTGACGTCTTTCAAGAAGTCGAGCCAGAAGAGAGTCATCTGCGTCAGCACGCGTCCCTTATCGGGGATGCCGGAGCCGAGGATGTAATCGAAGGCGGAGATGCGGTCGGTGGCGACGATCAGAAGTTGACCTTCGCCAGTAGCGGGGGAGCGGTAGATGTCACGCACCTTGCCGCGGGCGATCAATTCCCAGACATCGATTTTCGACTCGAGCAGAATGTTCACGGTGTTCACAACAGTTTTTGCAGGGCGGCTTCGATGTCGGCCATGGAGGATTCGCCAACAAAGGATCGGACCTTCTTTCCATTCTTGTCGTAGATGAACAACGCAGGCAAGGCGCCCTGCCATTTCGGGTCGACGGCGGCGGCGAACTTATCATCGTCGTTGGCGCGGCGGATATAGGAGGGCGAAGCGGCGGCTCCGGCATCGTTGAGGAATTTTTTGGCGGCGGCTTCGGCTTCGGGCTCGTCGGCGGAGATGGTGATGACGTGGAGTCCTTTGGCTTTGAGCTTCTCGTGGAGCTTCGCGAGTTGGGGCATCTCGGCGCGGCAGGGCTTGCACCAGGTGGCCCAGAAATCGACGACGAGGACGGATCCTTTTTGCGATTGGACGAGCTTCTGATATCCGGCTTCATCGACGGGCGTGAGAGTTTGCGCCGATGCGGCGAGGGCACAGGCGGCGGTGAGGATCGCGAGACGGATCACGATTTCGGCTCCGGCTTTTCGGGTTTTTCGAGTTTCAGATCGAGGCGCGGCTTCTTGCGCGAATCATAGACGCTCAAGTTGCGAGGCTTGCAGGTTAGGCCGGTGAAGTCCGCCCAGACCTGGTAGTCGTCGTTCATGCTGAGGCCGGAGAAGTGATACATGCCGTCGTCTTTAGTGATGAAGGATCGGACGCTGAGGGATTTCAAATCCTTCAACTTCACGACGGCGCCGACGGCAGCTTCTTCATTCGCGCCGGTGACCAGGCCTTCGAGCGTGCGCTTGGTGGCCTCTTCCTTCTTCTGCTTGCGCGTCATGCCTTCCTGGGCCGAAAGCGAAAGGGAAATCGCGGCCGCCGTTATTAGTACAACCACCAATTTGCGAATCATCGTTGTTTGTCTCATTCTCTATCGTTTCGATTCCGGAGACAGGTTGAAGGTTGCTTCGGCCCGCTCGCCGGCGCCCTCGACTTCGACGATTTTCTCGCCCGGATTGAATCCTTTGGCCGTAACCTTGACCCGGTACTTTCTCGCGTAGGGAATTACGCGGAAGCTGAACTCGCCTCGCGCGCTCGAAGTGGCCGTCAGCTTTTTAACCTTTGCCTTGTGCTTCGGCTCGTTGGCGTTCTCGGGAGCCAACATCTCGATTGAGACATCAGCGCCGGCTAGAGCAAAGCCGTCCTCACGGAACACGGTGCCTTCGACGATCGAGTATTCCTGCTGGACCGCGTGAGCGCCGGCTGGAGCCTGCGCGGCAGCGGTGAGCGCTAGAGACGCCAACAGGAAAAGGCCGCTTGCTACCAATCCTCGTCCTCTTCTTCCTCTTCTTCTTCCTCGTCGTCTTCGTCGAAATCCTCGAAGTCTTCTTCCTCTTCTTCATCCTCTTCCGCGTCGTCGCCCGCGTGCAGCTCGAGCGGATCAGTACCTTTGACCGTGAGGGTCTCTCCACACTCGTCGCAGGTCAACTCATCGCCTGCATCCAGTTCTTCTTCCTCTACATCCAGGACCGCGTCACACGCCGGGCAAGTGACCATTGCTCTATCGTTCCTCTCTTGGGATCGCTCGAAACCAGCGAGTCCTCAACTCTACTCGTACCACAGAATCGCGTCAAAGCGAACCTCACCATGAGAGCATATGCAAATCATTTTTTCCACCCTCCGCCTGACGATGCTATCCTGTCGGGCAACTGGTTTCAGACCGGGATAGGAATCGATTCTTGCATACACCTTCTTTCACCGCGAGTCCTTATTTTATGCCTCCGAATGAGGAATTACGGTTCCTTCCGGAGGGGCCGCGGGTGTTGCGGAATTATCCCGCGGCGGGATTGCGCGCCGGGTGGGTCGCCATTCAACATGGTTCTGATTCTATCGACGGCAGCATGAATGTTCTGGAGATCGCGAGCGGCAAGAACACACGATTTCCGTTGATAGGACGTCCGGGATTTTTCGCGGAAACGGAGAGGCCGGGCGTCGTGATGATCGGGCTCGAACGGGCGCTTCGATTGTTCAATCTCTTGACTGGTGAGTTTGAAGATGAGGGCGGTGTCGAGGTCACTCGTGATGAAGCTGTGATCATCAATGACGGGTTGGCGGTCGAGGGTGGCGTGCTGTTTGGGACTAAGCACGTTCATTTGAATTTGCCGGTGGCGGCGCTTTATTTTTTCGATGCGGGGAGCGGGAGAGTCCACACGGTGGTGGATCGGCAGACGTGCTCGAATGGGAAGTTTCTCAGGCGGGATGCGGGTGGGGCGACGCTCATTGACATCGACTCGATTCCGAAGACGATTACGCGGTATCGGCTCGATGCTGGACTTGAGACTGTGATTGAGCGGTCGCTGGTGGTGGCGCCGGAATCGCTGCGGGGTTTTCCGGATGGATTGCGGCCGGCGCCGGATGGGGAGAGCGTCATTGTTGCCTTCTATAATCCGGAGGCGGTTACGGAGGGGCGCCTTGAGCAGATCCGCATTTCGGATGGTGAGGTGTTGTGTGAGTGGATCGTTCCTGGTTCTCCGCGAGTGACGTGTCCGGAGTTTATCGAGATGGACAGGAAGGTCAAGCTGCTCATTACGACGGCGGTCGAGGGGATGCCCGAGACGATCCGGGCAATGTGCCCGGGGGCGGGTACTATTTATATAGCGGATACGCCCTTCGAAGCGATGCCGGATCCGCCGCCGCTGGTTCCCTGCCCTCTTGCGCCGTAGTACGATAAATTCGTTGTAGTAAGTTGCGGTAGAAGAAAAGAGAATCGAATGGCCAATCTTTGGAACCGCGGGAAGAAGGAGGACGAGCCGCTTATACCGCGGATGTCGTCCGCTCCGCCCTCTCCATCCGAACTGTCCCGTGAAGGAATTCCTATGTCAACACTTCCCACGCGCGCCCCAGAACCCGTTCATCATGCAACTGACACGTACCGGACTACCGCAGGGTCGGCCACCATCGGCAAGTCGGTGGTGATCAAAGGCCAGATTTATTCGCGTGAAGATCTCGTCATCGACGGCGAGGTGGAGGGCTCGGTCGAGGCCATTGAGCATCGCGTGGTCGTGGGGCCGAACGGCAAAGTGAATGCAGGC
>DASXZC010000576.1:0-5299 GCA_036502165.1 Bryobacteraceae bacterium | reverse complement strand
GACGCAGATGGCATTGACGCGCGGCTGCGCCGCGCGGCTCGCGTCCGAGGGCGTGACGGTCAACGCCGTGGCGCCGGGGGGCGCTCTCAAGCCTCGTCGCACACTCGAGGGAGGACACTGCCTTCAACTCCGTCAGAAATGAACGCGCGCGAATGGCACAAAGAAACCGCAGGACGCGACAATGCCCGGCAAACTGGAAGGCAAGATAGCAGTCATAACCGGCGGGACCAGCGGGATCGGCCGCGCGTCCGCCAGGCAATGTGCGGCGGAAGGCGCGCGCGTATTCATAACCGGCCGCTGCGAGGAACGGCTCGCCAAGGCGGTGAAGGAATTGGGTCCGAACATCATCGGCATACGCGCGGACGTTTCCAATCTGGCCGATCTCGACGGTCTTTACGCGAAGGTGCGGGCCGAAGAAGGACAGATCGATATCCTGTTCGCGAATGCCGGGATTGGCGAGCCCATGCCCTTGGAGTCGATTACCGAAGAGCACTTTGACAAGACATTCGCCACGAACGTGAAGGCTGTCCTATTTACCGCGCAAAAAGCGCTGCCGTTATTGCGCGACGGCAGCTCTGTCATCCTGAATGCTTCAACAACGGCTTCGATGGGAACAGCGGCCTTCAGCGTCTATAGCGCCACCAAGGCTGCGGTCCGAAGTTTCGCGCGAAACTGGATTCTCGATCTCAAAGATCGGCGAATTCGGGTCAATGCGATCAGCCCTGGTCCGACCGAGACACCGGGCCTGCGTGGGATCGCTGAAAATGAGGAGCAATGGCAGCACGTTCGGGCAGGCTTCATCTCAGGCATCCCCCTCGGCCGCTTGGGCAAACCGGAAGAGGTGGCAAGGCTCGTCGTCTTTCTTGCGTCGGACGATAGCAGCTTCATCAACGGTGCCGAGCTCTTCGTCGACGGAGGCTTTGCTCAGGTTTGACGTTGCAATCTTTCCAAGGGTCTCCAAACCTATGTCGAACGAGACCAACCGCCAGAAGCTCGAGAGGTTCTTCCATGCCTTCCATTATGGAACGATCCAATCGGAGCTGATGCATCCCGATTTCCTGGTCGAGGAAGCGGACGCGCTGCCTTACGGTGGCGTCTATCGGGGACTGAGAGGCTGCGAGGCGCTGGCGCGAAAAATATCGGCGACCTGGAGCGACATCGAGATCACCACGCAGTTCAT
The DNA here is from genome assembly GCA_036502165.1 of Bryobacteraceae bacterium. Taxonomy (GTDB): domain Bacteria; phylum Acidobacteriota; class Terriglobia; order Bryobacterales; family Bryobacteraceae; genus F-183. The sequence continues at coordinate 4,119 of DASXZC010000576.1, read as the reverse complement.
CCTGGGCAACGAGAATGCCGACCAGTTTGCCGCCATGCAGCGTATGAAAGGTCGCTCACGGCGCTCAGGCACGCCCTTCGACACCACGGTGTTCGAGCTCTGGAGCTTCCGCGACGGTCTCATAACCGAGGTCAGGCCGTATTATTGGGATACCAAGATGATGGCCGATATCGGCGCAGGAAAATAGCTGTTCAGTGCGACGTCGGCGACTGGCCGACACGTAATCGCCCGGCGAGGGCTCGTTACCGGTGGGCGCGGCCGGGAAAATTCCGTCACGCCGGTCCCGCCCCTATCGAAGCTCAATCTCGACGCAGCCGGCTCGCGTCGTCGGTTTCCGGCAGGTCAAGAGCGGAACGCAAACGTCCTGCTCCTCGTCGATACAGCATCGCATATGAGGCGGTCCGCGCTTCTAAGTGTCCCGATTCCGAAGTTCGTATCATCTTGCGGAGCCACGTTTGCGAACTTCGGAATCGAAAGGACACTAGCAAACTTATTGTTCTAGTGTGGCTTCTGGTTCAGAAGTCCGCATGACGAACCCGCGGCAACAATGATGCGGACTTCTGAACCGCCACACTAGCCTCACGACAACTTGCAACAACGGAAGTGCAGCATGGAGATGGCGTATCGAGAGCGGTGGCGGGCCGAGATTACCGAGCTGCAAAGGATCTTGTCCGGGTTTGACTTAAGAGAGGAATGCAAGTGGGGAAAGCCCTGCTACACAATGGATGGAAAAAACGTCGTCATCATTCAGGGCTTCAAAGAATATTGCGCGCTGGGCTTCTTTCAAGGTGCGCTGCTGAAGGACCCGAAGAAGCTGCTGGTGCAGCTTGGGCGGGTTCAGGCAGCGCGGGTGATGATGTTCACCAGCGCCAGGGAGATTGCGACGAAGGCTGCCATCATTAAGGCCTACGTGCGCGAGGCCGTGGCGGCCGAGAAGGCCGGAATGAAGGTCGAGACGAAGACCCCAAAGTTTCCCATCCCTGCGGAGTTGAAGCGGAAGTTCCGCAACGATCCGCGGTTCAAGCGCGCGTTCGAGGCGCTGACACCGGGTCGGCAAAGGGGATACCTGTTTCACTTCGCCGGGGCGAAGCAGTCTGGGACGCGGACTGCCCGGATCGAGAAGGCGATGCCTGCGATTTTCGAAGGACGAGGGCTCCTGGAGCGGCGATAGATCGTGAAACTGTGGATGCTTACCGAGAGATACCTGGTTTGGGCACTAACCGAAATGAATGTTTGTAAATCGTAAATGTTGGTGGGCCCAAAAAAGCGACGATGATCCGCGAGGAGGCAGAACCGCTCGCCGTCCTCCCCAAGTCCTCACGGACGAACGCGGATGATCGTCTTTCCCTTGCGTCGCTCGGTCGGGTTTAAGGCAGCGACGGCATCGTCGAGCGTCGAGACGTTGCCGATGTTCCTCCGCAGTCGTCCGTCCCGTACCCGCTGGACGATCTCGCTCAATTGGACCCGATCGGACTCGACAACGAAGTCGACCGCGAGGCCATCGGCGGGCCGTGCCTCGGACGGGCCGACGATGGACACCAGCGTTCCTCCGGCTCGAACCAGGCCTGCGGATCGCTTCCCGATGTCGCCACCGATGAGATCGAACACCAGATCGACTCCGCCGACGTCTTCCAGGGCGTCGTTCTCGAGGTCGACGAACTGCTGCGCGCCGAAGTCGAGCACCGTCTGACGGTCGGCGGCGCGTCCGGTGCCGATGACGTAGGCGCCAGCCTCACGTGCGAGCTGCGTCACCATTGAACCGACTGCGCCAGCCGCGCCGTGCACGAGTACGCTTTGCCCCGCCTGAAGGCGGCCGTGCTGGAACAGTCCCTGCCACGCGGTGAGGCCCGAGATCGGCAGGCTCGCGCCCACCGTGAAGTGGACGTCGCCCGGCAGCGGCGCAAGGTTGCGTGCCTCGATCGCCACATACTCCGCCAGGGTGCCATCGCGATACCAGTCCGCAAGGCCAAACACCCGTTGGCCTAGCGACAGTCCCGTCGTGCCATAGCCGAGAGCGGTGACCACTCCGGCTAGCTCGTGCCCGAGGATCGACGGTGTTCGATCACGGTCGAGGCGATCGGTCCAGGTCGAGGGCCACTCCAGCTCGGTCGGGACGAATCCCGACGCATGAACCTGAACGACGACGTCGTTTATCGCTGCCTGCGGCTCGGGCCGCTCCACCAGCTTCATCCCGGCTGTTCCCGCAGCCCGATCCGTCACAACGATTGCCTTCATGATAATTTTATCCTCGTCTCCTTGGTGGAAGTGGCGCGAAATAATTATTCTACCATTTATTCCCCGTCACTCCCACTCGATCGTTCTGAGCGATGGCTCGTGAATTCAAAGGGAAATTTCGGCGTTTTGGAATGTGCTCGGTTTCGGCCGATTTTCCTGTTCCGACCACCGACTGACCGGCAGTTCCAAAAGACCGGTCAACGAGGCTGCTCAAGCCGTTGAACATCACGGAGAGGAACACGTCACCCGAAGCCACGTTGTTAACCAAATGGGTATCGAGGGAAAAGGTTGCGCCTTGCGGACGGCGCGATTTCGATCGGAAGATCGACCATGGTAGTCAAAGCGTATCAACGCGGATTCGTCGAGAGCGGCGCGATTTGCGCATGAAAGGATACGTGATGCCGAATTCGTCGCTGACTTATGAATTGTACGACGCGTTCCAGCGTGCTGAGGTTGACCGCTGGGACGCGATTGTCGCTCCGGATGTCCTCACCAACAGCCCCGCGCAATTGGGATTCGAGGGCCTGAAGCCGCTCAAAACGTGGGCGAACGCGTTCGCCAGCACGCTCGCCTATCGCATCGATCTCATCGATGAACATCTCGCCCTCGATTCAAACGGCGACGGACGAGGCTTCGTCACCTTCAACTTGCATTGGAAACATTCGGCTGAGTTCCTGGGAGTTGCGCCTACTGGCCGCGAAGGAACGTCCGTCGAAACGTTGCTATTGACAATTCGGAATAGCAAGATCGTGCGGATCGACGTGGCCGACAACTCCCTCGATCTCGCTTTCTATCTTTGGGAACGCGGGCTTCCCTATCCTCACAACTGGGAACCGGAGCCGATCAAGACTGGAACAGATCGTCGCAGGTGGCCAAGCTGAGGGACATGCAACGATGACTGAGGGAGGAAGATCATGCGCATCGGCATAGTTGGAGCGGGCAACATCGGCGGGAATTGCGCACGCCGTTTCGTGGCCAGTGGCAAACATCAGGTCGTGCTCAGCTTTTCGCGCGACTTCGCCGAACTCGAGGCCTTTGCGCGAGACCTTGGCGCCGCGGCCTCGGCAGGAACACCCGAGGACGCAGTACACGACTGCGAGCTCGTGGTATTTTCGGTTCCGTGGGACACGATCCCCGAGGTGCTTCGTCAAACGAGCCCGTTCGACGGCAAGATCGTCATTGGCACCACGAACCAGTTCGGATCGGTCGCCCTGCCGCCGAAAGATCAGACCGCAGCCGAATTCAACGCGGCGCGTTTCAATGGCGCTGTCTATACCAAGTCCTTCAACACGCTGACGGCTGGCTTTCAGGCAAAGGCAGCCGAGCGGCCGAAAGACGAGAAGGTGGTGCAGTGGATTTGTGGCGATGACCCGGCGGCCAAGCGCATCGTTGCTAGTCTCATTGCGGATGCTGGCTACGCGCCGGTCGATCTCGGAGGCGTCAAGGAATGCCAAGTCATGGAGGCGCCCCGTCGCAAAGGTGCCGTCTATGGCGAGGAATATCGGCCGGCGGACGCCGCCGCCGTGGTGGCAGCCGTCCATGAGGGCCGCCCCATTCCTCCACCCCCGGTCTATTGATCACTAGCGAGCAGTAGCGAGCAGAGCAGCATCCAAAGGCGACTCCCTAGGCTCCGGGTCTGGGCCGCCATGTGTTGTGGCGCCGCCGGGCCGAGCCACGGGGATCGACGCCACTGGGTGCGTATGAACCATCCGGACTCGATCACCAACGGGACGTTATAAAATGTCGATATTATTTATAATTTAAAGCTCCCCTCACTCCCACTCGATCGTGCCCGGCGGCTTTGAGGTCACGTCATAGACCACGCGGTTGACGCCCTTGACCTCGTTGATGATGCGGGTTGCGGTTTCGCCGAGAAATTTCCTG
>DASXZC010000575.1:0-10081 GCA_036502165.1 Bryobacteraceae bacterium | reverse complement strand
ATCGGGATCGAGGGACCAATCCTTCTTGGCGCCGCTCGAACGCGAGCCGAGGAAGTCGCCGATCCCCTGGCTGAAGTCCTGCGTGAGCGTGACCTGTGAATGAGTCTTCCAGACGGCCCGCACCGAGTCAGCCCAGGAACTGCTGGACGCGCTCGGACTCAGGCTCGCGATTTTGCCAACCGATCCGCCACCGCCACCGGATCCCCCACCGCTCGAAGCAAGGCCGACACCGGCCACAGTAATGATGCCGAGAACGGCAAACACTCCCACAGCCTGGTGGCCACCCTTGACCTGCCGTTTGTTTTCCCGCTCGACGGCCCAGAGTTCGTTTACTTCGTAGTCGCTGGTGACGTCGATATCCTTGGCGATGCGGTCGGGAGATTTGGAAGCGAGGCGCCTGTGCAACTGGGAGCAGAACTCCCGGTCGAGGATGCCTCGAACCAAACCGACCTTTTTACCGCACCAAAGACAGACCATAAAGAGTGTTTTCCACTGCCACTAACTAGACACCATGATTATACGGTGTAGTTTCCCATTTGCATCCGGTCTAGGCGTCGAATTGAGGTAAGGTTAGATGGACACCCACTATCCCTTAAGGGTAATGGCCTAAGGTTTTCCGGCTCGAAGTACCATGTCAAGCCCTGAATGCACGCCAGATGACGATCCATTTGTAATCCAGATTACAGACGTACTAGACCTACACTCAGTACCACCCCGCGATGTGAGGGGAGTAGTCGAGGCCTATCTCGAAGAGGCACATGCCAGAGGATGGGTAGCTCTGCGCATTATCCATGGAAGAGGTATCGGCGTACAACGTGAGATTGTGAGGTCAGTTTTAGCGCGGACGGATTTCGTAAGGTCCTTCACCGATGCTCCCGCAGAGGCGGGGGGATGGGGCGCCACGGTAATTACCCTGGCAGGGCCTGTGTGATACAACAGGTTTTATGAGAGCCTGTTTAATCCTTGGTTTCCTGATGGCCGGTGCGGCGTGGTGCGCAAACACTCCGCGCGAGGTGCTGCTGGTGCTGTCGAAGGGCGATCATACGCTCGCGATTGTGGATCCAACAACCTTTAAAGTGATTGCACGGGCGCCGAGCGGACAGGATCCTCACGAAGTGATCGCGTCGGGCGACGGGAAATACGCCTATATCTCGAATTACGGCGGCGGAGCTTACAATACGCTCACCGTGGTCGATCTGGTCGGACAGAAGAGCGCGAAGACGATCGACCTGGGCGCGCTGAGAGGTCCGCATGGCTTGGACTTCATGGGCGGAAAGGTCTGGTTTACAGCCGAGGGCGCGAAGGCGATCGGCAGCTACGATCCGGCGAAGGGCGTGGTCGACTGGATCATGGGAACCGGGCAGGACCGGACGCACATGATCATCGTGGCGCCCGACATGAAGCGGATCCTCACGTCGAATGTCAGTTCTGCGACGGTAAGCATCATTGAGAAGGTGAACCGTCCGCCGATGGGACCTCCTCCCGGAGGCAGAGACGGTAAACAAGGTCCGCCTCCGGGCGGTGGTGGGCCGAGGGGTCCGATGGGGCCTCCGGGTGGGAACTGGGAACAGACGATCGTCGCGGTGGGACGCGGCGCCGAGGGATTCGATACGGCTCCGAACGGCAAGGAATTGTGGGCCGCCAACGCGCAGGACGGCACAATTTCCATCATCGACCTCGCGTCGAAGAAAGTCACCGCGACGCTGGCGGCGAACGTGCCTGGAGCGAACCGTTTGAAGTTTACGCCGGATGGCAGCCGGGTGTTCGTGACTTCTCTGGGCGGCGGCGGAGTGGCGATCATCGACGCGGCCAGTCACAAAGAGATCAAGCGGATTTTGCCGGACGCGCATGCCGCGGGGATTCAAATGCAGCCGGACGGCTCGCGCGTGTACCTCGCCTGTACTGGGAACAATTATGTCGCGGTGGTCAATCCGAAGACTCTCGAAGTCATCGGCAAAATCGACGCCGGGCCGGAGCCTGACGGGCTCGCATGGTCAGTGCTGAAGTGATTTTCGCCTGCGCCAGTGTCATACTGGACTTATCATCAACTCGACTCTCCAAACCCTGATTGACAAAGGCCGCCGGCGGCGGTTGTTCCAGTTGACGTTCGAGCAGTTAGCGGTGGCGCTGGCGGCAGTATTCGCCGGCGCGATCCTGCTGTTGCTGGTCGGCACGCAAATCCTTGACTGGTACTGGCTCGCCCTGTTGTTCGCCGCCAGTTTCGGATACGGATTGTGGTCGGTGATGAAACGGGCGCCGTCGCAGTACCAGATCGCCCAGCTCATCGACGCGCGGCTACATCTATATGATGCTGTGTCGACTGCGTTCCACTTCGCGAATGCGAGTGAGCCGATTCCGGACGAGATCAAGGAAGCACAAGCCAAGCAGGCGAGCGGAGTGGCGGCAACCGCCGACGTCCGCGCTGCCCTGCCCTATCGTTGGCCGAAAGTTACGGTGTGGACCGCTGGATTGGCGCTCGCCGCGTTGACGCTATTCGGCATCCGGTACCTGGTGACGCAAAGTATGGATACGAAGCCGTCGCTGGTGGCGATGGCGTTCGACAATTTCTTCACTCCATCGCCCGATCGCGAAGCCGATGGCGGACGCACTCAGAAGAAGCGTCCACTCGATCCCGATCTCGAGAAGCTGAGCGTTCAGGTGAACGACTCCGAGACCAAGCGGAGCGACCTCGATCCCGGCAATGACGCATCGAACATCGTCGATACGCCGGAAGTCAATAATCCCGATTCGAATGCCGATGGCAAATCGAAGGCGAAGACCGACAAGGTCGACGTCAAGGCCCAAGGCAAGGAAGAAGGCGACGAGGAAGGCGAGAAGGGCAAAGAGAACGCCGATTCGAAGGGCAAGGAAAACGGCGACCAGGGCAACTCGAGCAACGACAAGAACAGTCCGCAGGCGAAGAATCAGCAGCAGGATAAAAAGGGCGACCAGAAGGGCGACCAATCGAGCCTGCTCGACAAGATGAAAGACGCCATGGCCAATATGCTGAACAAGCTCAAGATGGATGGCCAGCAGAAGCAGCAGCAACAGCAGGCGCAAAATTCGAAGGAAGGGCAGCAGGCGGGCAAGGGACAACAGAAGTCCGACGACAAGGGTCAACAGGATAAGCAGGGCCAGCAGCAAAGCAGCGAAGGCGAGCAGAAGGATCAGCAGGCGCAAGCCCAGGGCCAGCAAGGCCAAAAGCAGGAGAACGCGCAAGGCAAGGGTAGCGAGCAGAGCAAGCAGCCCGCGTCCCCGGATGCGAAGAGCGGCATCGGCAAGAGCGACGGCAATAAGGACGTCCAGGAAGCCGAGAATGCGCGTGCGATGGGCAAGATCAGCGAGATCCTCGGCAAGCGTCAGAAGGACGTGACCGGCGAGATGATGATCGAAGTCTCGAGCGGCAAGCAGCAACTGAAGACCGCGTACTCGAGCGAGTCGGCCGCACATAAAGAAGCGGGCGGCGAGATCAATCGCGACGAAGTTCCGCTGATTTATCAGCAATACGTCGAGAAGTACTTCGATCAGATCCATGCGACGCCGAAAGCTGCGGAGGCATCCGCGAAGGACACGAAGCCGCAGGCTGGTACGACTGGAGCGAAGGTTCCTGGTGTCGTGTTAGGAACATCGGGCGCTGCGAAGTAGTCTTCATGCGGTAGCATGTCCGCATGCCTCAACCGTTCGAGCATTTGCTCATCCACACAACCGATGCGGGTGTGCGGATCATTACTCTCAATCGTCCTGAAAAACTGAACGCCGTCAATCGTGGACTCGCTCAGGAACTTCCCGTCGCCGTGCGAGAGGCGGGCGAGGATGAGTCCGTTCGCTGCGTGCTGATTACAGGCGCAGGGCGTGGATTCTGTGCGGGGCTTGAACTCGATCCGGCGCAGATCGCTTCGTTACGTGAAGCCAAATCGCGCGCCGAGAGGATCGACGATCTCGAATGGGTCGGACGTTGGGTGCTCGCGATGCGGGGATGTCCCTTGCCTGTCATTGCCGCGATCAACGGTCCCGCAGCGGGGGCTGGCTTCGCGATGAGCCTCGCGACGGACGTGCGGATCGTCAGTGAAGCGGCGGTGATGACTCCCGGGTATGCGAGGATCGCGGCGTCTCCGGATGCGGGGATGACGTGGCTGCTGCCGAGGATCATCGGCTCCGCGCGAGCGATGGAATTGATCCTCACTGCGCGCGACATCAAAGCGGAGGAGGCACTGCGGATCGGCCTCGCGGCGGCGGTATTGCCAGCTGAAGGATTCGGCGACGCGGCCCTCGCATACGCGACGAGGATCGCGCAAGGTCCGACGATTGCTTACATCCATTCGAAGCGGCTGCTGCTGCAAGCGTACGATGTCGACTTGTCCACTCAACTGAAAGCCGAGCTCACTCTCATTAAGCAATGCTTCGCGACCGAGGACTCGCGCGAAGCCATCCGCGCATTTGGTGAGAAACGCAAGCCGGTATTTCAGGGAAAATGAAACCATGAAGAACCTGTCTGAGGAACTGTTGGTAAAACCGGGATCGACGCCGAAGCTGCATAAGATCGACCCTTCCGGTACGCATGGTTGGGGGAGCAAGACCGCTGCCGCCAAACAGTTTCAGAAGAACCTCGACCTGCTCAGCGTCAACCAATATCGTCTGTACGCGGAGAACCGTCGCGCGCTTTTGATCGTGCTGCAGGGCATCGACGCGGGGGGCAAGGATGGAACGGTTCGCCATGTGATGGCGGGATTCAATCCGCAAGGGGCGAGCGTCACGAGCTTCAAGGTGCCGGCCGGTGAGGAGAAGCAGCACGATTATTTGTGGCGCGTCCACAAGGCCGTTCCGAAGTTCGGCGAGATCGGGATCTTTAACCGTTCGCACTATGAGGACGTCCTCGTCGTGCGCGTGCATAACCTGGTGCCGGCGCATGTTTGGAAGAAGCGCTACGACCAGATCAACAACTTCGAACAGATGCTGCACGAGAATGGCGTGCACATCGTGAAGTTCTTCCTCTACATCGACCGCGACGAACAAAAGCGGCGCTTTGAGGCGCGCATTGAGGACTCCGCGAAGAACTGGAAGTTCTCGCCGGCCGACATCGAAGAGCGTAAGTTCTGGAACGATTACACGAAGGCTTTCGAAGAGGCGATGGAGAAGTGTTCGAAGCCGTGGGCGCCGTGGTATGTGATTCCCGCGAACAAGAAGTGGTTCCGCAATCTTGCCGTGTCGGAAGTGCTCGTGCGAACGCTCGAGGACATGAATTTAAAATATCCGAAGCCGGCTGAGGGCCTCGATAAGCTGAAGTTCGAATAATCCGCGCAAACCGCGTAAACTAGAGGTATATGACTCGACGCGAGTTACTCCAATTAGCGGCGGTGAGTCCGGTTGCGGCAGCGGCGGTTCCGAAGCAGGCCCCGACGGCTCCGGTGAGCATCGCCAAGGTTGCGGATTATCAAACCGACTTAACCCCAGTGATCGCGCGCATGTTCGATCAGATCGGCGGCGTCGAACGGCTGGTGAAGAACAAGACCGTCACGATCAAACTGAATCTGACTGGCGCGCCGTCGATTCGTTTTCATGGTAAGGCTCCCGGGCTGACGCACTACACGCATCCGCAGACCGTCATGGCGATGGTGGCGGTGCTCGACCGCGCCGGCGCAAGGCGGATCCGTTTGGTCGAGAGCGCCTGGGGGACGGCCGGACCGCTCGACGAGTATCTGCTCGATTCCGGTTGGAACGTGCGGCAGTTGAAGTCGTTGTCGAAGAATCTGGTGCTTGAGAATACCAATGGAATCGGGTCTTACAAGAAATATGCGCGGTTCAAAGTTCCAGGCACGGGATACATCTATCCTGGGTTCGATCTGAACAGCGCCTTCGCCGAGACCGACGTCTTCATGTCGATGGCGAAGCTCAAAAATCACGCGACCTGCGGCGTGACGTTGACGATGAAGAACTGCTTCGGCAACACGCCCGCATCGATCTACGGCGACGACGCCGGAGTGCATGAGCCGAACGAGAGTCCGACCAAGGGGCGTCTCGACGTCTGCCACTACGGCAAGCGCCAGCCGAGTTCCTCATCGCCCGCGGAGTTCGACACTGCGACCAGCCGTTCTCCGGAATATCGCATGCCGCGAATCGTCGCGGAACTGAATGCGGCGCGTCCGGTCGAGATCGCATTCATCGATGGCGTCGAGACCGTCACCGGCGGCGAAGGTCCGTGGGTGAGAGGCTTGAACGCCGTGCATCCGGGCGTGCTGTTGTTGGGTACTAACGCAGTGACGACAGACACCGTGGCGACTGCCGTGATGGGTTATGATCCGCAGGCCAATCGCGGCACGGCGCCGTTTGAGAGCTGCGACAATCACCTGAAACTCGCCGAGGCGTTGGGCGTGGGCACGACCGACCTGAAGCGTATTGAAGTCGTGGGAACGCCGATCGCCGACGCGCGATTCCCGTTTCCGACAGTGAAAGCGAGGGCTTAGCGGAGGCGAATGTCCCCATTCAGAGATTTCAGCCTCAGTGCGCTACAAGATCCGCAGACGTTTCGCGGATGGTTGCTCGTTGCGGCCGACATCCTGGTGGTCGCGTTCCTGATCTACCAGTTCCTCATGATCATTCGCGGACGCCGTGCCGCGCATATTCTGACGGGTTTGTGGATGCTGGCGGTCGTTTACTTCGCGTCGGTCCTGTTGCATCTCGATCTGTTGCGGCGCGTGCTCGAAACGCTCGGGCCGTATACGGCGTTCGCGGTGATCGTGATGTTCCAAAGCGAAATCCGCCGCCTGCTCGCGAGGATCGGCCGCAGCAGGATCCTCGGTTTCCGCTCGAGCTTTGAACGCCGCGAGATCACCGACGAACTGGTGCTCGCCCTTCAATATTTATCGTCGAGAAAGACCGGCGCCCTGATCGTGCTCGAGCGCGACATCGGCTTGCGGACGTTCGTCGAGAGCGGCGTTTCACTCGACGCGACCGTCTCTCGGGACCTGCTGATCGCGATCTTCGAGACGGGTGGTCCGCTGCATGATGGGGCAGTCATCATACAAGGCGTCCGCATCGCCGCGGCAGCCTGCTTCCTGCCGCTCGCGACCAATCCGAATCTGATGGCGAAAATGGGAACCCGGCATCGCGCGGCCCTCGGGGTCACCGAGGAGACGGACTGCATCTCGTTGATTGTGTCGGAAGAGACCGGGCAAATTTCGGTCGCGGCGTTCGGCGAAATCGAACGGGACGTCGCCATCGAGCGAGTCGAAGAGCGGCTGGCGATGCACGCAAAATATCGTGCGGCCGAAACCGATCGCGATCCGGAGACGCGGTCGATTCCCACTCCGCGGGAGGAATCGCTCTAGGCGCGTCCTATGAAATTCCGGCGGTTGATCTTCGAAAACTTTGGATGGAAGATGGCATCGGTGGCGATCAGCATCGGCTTATGGGTGACCCTCATCAATGAGCCGGAACTGGTGACGTCCGCGGCCGTTCCGATCTTCTATAAAGGATTGCCGGTGGGAATCGAGATCGCGTCCGATCAGCCGGACAAGATCTTCCTCGAGATCCGCGGACCGGCCAGCCGCCTGACTCCCGGGCGCCTTTCGGACACCGCGGTGCAGCTCGATCTGACCGACGTCACCAAGCCCGGCGAGCGAACGTTCACCATCAGCCGCACCAACATCAATCTCCCCGCCGGAGTCACCTTTCTGCGCGCCGTTCCGAGTCAATTGCGCATGGCCTTCGACAATCATGTCTCAAAGGACGTCGAGGTCCGTGTACGGTTGAGCGGCAAACCCGCCGATGGATGGAGCGTGGCGCACACCTCCGTGGCACCCGACCGTCTTCGGATCGTCGGTCCTGCCAGCAGGGTGGCGCTGATCGATTGGGCCGAAACTGACTCGGTCGATTTGACCGGGTGTGAGGGGCTGCTGGTGACGACGGTGCATAGCTACATCAGGGATAGTCAGGTTCGCTTTGAGTCGTCGCCGATGGTACAGGTGAAGGTGAAACTCGAGCGGACGGGAGCGACAGAAGACAAGCAATGAGTCGAAAATTATTCGGAACGGATGGAATCCGCGGTAAAGCCGGAGATCCACCTCTTGACCGGCCGCACGCGTTTGCGCTGGGAGTAGCGCTGGCCGAATGGATCCATGCGAAGCATTTGCATCCGGGCGTCGTCATCGGAATGGACACGCGAGAGAGCGGCCCATGGCTCGCGGGCAGTGTGGCTGCCGGGCTGCAGTCGTTGGACGTCCACGCGGATTTCGCGGGAGTCGTCACTACGCCGGGCGTGGCGTTTCTAGCGCGCACCGATCACTACGCCGCGGGCATCATGATTTCGGCGTCGCACAATCCGTTCGAAGATAACGGCATCAAAGTGTTCGACCATTCCGGCTACAAAATGCCGGATGACGAGGAGCTCAAGCTCGAGGCCGGCATGTTCGCGTGGCTCGCGAAGAACGAGGCTCCGACTGAGCAGAGTCTGGTCGCGGATGAGACGCTCGACCGCAAGTACATCACGTTCCTCGAGTCGACGATCCAGCAGCGGCTCGACGGCATGCACCTGGTGATCGATTGCGCGAACGGCGCCGCATCGAAGCTCGCGCCGACGCTGTTCCGCGAATTGGGCGCGCAAGTGACCGCGATCGGCGACGCTCCGGATGGGCGCAACATCAATCTCAATTGCGGATCGCTGCATCTTGAAGGACTGCGCGAGCGCGTGCTCGCCGCGAAGGCCGATCTGGGGATCGCGTTCGATGGCGACGCCGACCGTGCGTTGTTCGTCACCGGAGCCGGCAAGCTCGTCGATGGCGACGCCGTGATGCTCGTGACGGCGATCCACATGAAGGTCAAAGGCGTCGTCGCGACGGTGATGTCGAACCTCGGCCTCGAGAAGGCGTTCACTGCACATGGCATCGAAATGGTGCGCGCGAATGTCGGCGACAAGTACGTGCTCGACGAGATGATCAAGCGGAATCTGACGCTCGGCGGCGAGCAGTCGGGGCACATTATTTTCCGCGAGCTCGCGACGACCGGCGATGGAATGTTAACCGCGCTGCAAGTGCTTTCGGTGATCCGGCAGACCGGGCGGACGCTCGATGAACTGACAGCGGCGCTGACCGTGTATCCGCAAATCCTCGTGAACGTCCGCGTGAAGGAACGTAAGCCGCTCGCGGATCTGCCCGCGGTGCGCGATGAGATTTCGGCCGCGGAGGCAGCGTTCGCAGGATCGGGACGCGTGCTCGTGCGATTCTCCGGAACCGAGCCGCTAGCTCGTGTGATGATTGAGGGTGCGGACAAAACGATGGTCGACGATTGGGCCCATCGTATAGCCGCTACAATTCGACAGGAGTTGGGTGGATGACTTTCTTCAAGACGGGCGTTGTATTGATCCTGGGCGTGGGACTCGGATGGGCGCAGCAGCAGCAGCGGGCGCACAGACCGAAGCCGCCTGGTGAGGATTGGGTCGCGCTGTTCAACGGCAAGGATTTGAACGGCTGGACCGAGATCGGCAAAGAGAAGTGGTGGGTCGAAGACGGCACGATCCACGGCCAGGGCATCACGCAGGATTACGGCTACTTGCGCACCGAGAAGAACTTCAAGGATTTCCATTTGTCGCTGCGGTTCAAGTGCGAAGGCGACGGCAACAGCGGCGTGTTCTTCCGCGCCGAGTTCAAGCCCGGCACGGCGGATGTGACGCAGGGTCCGCAATTCGAAATCGATTGCACGGTCACCCATCACACGGGCGGCGTTTACGATGTGGGCCGCCAGTGGATTGTTTGGCCCGCGCCTGAGAACGAGACCGTCGTGCGGCAGAGCGATTGGAACGACTATCTATTGAAGGTCGAAGGCAACCGCTATGTGGCGCGTCTGAATGGCGTCATCATGGTCGATTTCACCGATCCGAAACCGAATTTAGCGGCCGGAGACGGCGGCATCGCACTGCAGCTTCATTCGGGCGGTCGCGGGAACATGCGGTTCAAGGATATCTACGTCCGCGATCTTTCGCGGCGTTAGATTCTGGCGGCGATGTTCCAGACGTGTCCCGCGGGATCGATGATGCGTCCGACGCGGTCGCCCCAAAATTGATCAGCGGCCGGCATCAGGACTCGTCCGC
>DASXZC010000574.1:0-29187 GCA_036502165.1 Bryobacteraceae bacterium | reverse complement strand
AGTAAGGAATCGCCCGCGGTGACCGCGGCGTTCACGGCTGAGAATGCGTGGCTGACTCTACAAGGCGGATTCACCACGATCCAAAGCTTGGGCGCGCCGATTGACGCCGTGATACGCGACCGCATCAATCACGGATCGCTGCCCGGCCCGAGGATCCTCACGGCGATGCGCCAGTTGAACAATTCGACTGGAGATGCCAACGCACTCCGCGCGGCCGTGCGGCAGTTGAAGGTAGATGGCGCCGACGTGATTAAGCTTTTCGCCACCACCGGGCTCCTCTCGGGCGGTAAGGCGTCCCTCACTGCGGATCAACTGAACGCCGCGTGTGGCGAAGCGAAGGCCCAAGGCCTGCGCTCAGTCGTCCACGCGATCGGAGACGACGGGGCGAGGTTGGCCGTGCTCGCCGGATGCACTTCGATCGAACATGGCGACTTCGTCACCGGTGAGACGCTCGAGTTGATGGCTCAGCACGGCACGTATTTCGATCCGAATTATCTGGTCTTATCGAACTATATCGACAATCGTGCCCATTTCGATTTCCAACCGGAAGGCTTGAAAGCGCTTAAGGACTCGATCCCGCTGACGACCGCCGTTCTCACCAAGGCGCGTCAACACAAAGTGAAAGTCGTGCTCGGCACCGACGCGGTCGCCGGCGCCCACGGCCGTAACGCCGAGGAGTTCATTTATCGCGTCCACGACGGCGGCCAACCGGCGATGGAGGCGATCATCAGCGGAACGTCGCTCGCCGCCGAGTCGCTCGGGCTCGGCTCGCAAATCGGATCGATCGCTCCGGGTATGCAGGCGGATCTGGTCGCCGTCGATGGCGATCCCATTCGCGATATCACAGCCGTGCGCCGCGTCGTCTTCGTCATGAAGGGCGGCAAGGTTTGGAAAGACACGGTGCACGGGCCACGATGAAGGCTGTGAATTGGCTCGTCATCGGCATCGGCGACATCAGCCGCAAGCGCGCGATTCCCGCGATCCTCAGTGAGCCGCACAGCCGTCTCCATTCGATTCTGACGCGCGATCCGGCAAAGGCGCGTGACTATCCGGACGCGCACATCTACACTGATCTCGACGACGCCCTCGCAAACCGAAGCGTCGATGCTGTTTATATCGCCACTCCGGTTTCGTTGCACGAAGCGCAAACGATCGCCGCGTTGAAACGCGGGAAGCATGTGTTGTGCGAGAAGCCGGCCGCTCTCGATTTCGGAGCCGCTGTGCGCATGCGGGACGCCGCCGTCGAAGCGGGCAAACTGCACGGCGTCGCTTATTACCGGCGCTTTTTTCCTCAATTGCTCGATGCTAAACGGCGCATCGCGGCGGGCGAAATCGGCGTGCCTGTGCTGGGTGAAGCGAACTGTCATGGATGGCTGCCAGCGGCGGATCGCGGTTGGCTGCTCGATCCGAAACTCTCTGGAGCAGGGCCGCTCTATGACATCGCGTGCCATCGCATCGATGCGTTGAACTTCCTGTTAGGTACGCCGCGGCGCGCGACTGGACTCGTTTCGAACGTCGTCCATTCGCTCAGCGTCGAAGACTCGGCGACGGTGCTGATCGACTACGAGAGCGGTCCGCGCGCCATCGTCGACGTTCGTTGGAACTCGCGCATCGAGCGCGATCAGTTCCGGATCGTTGGCACCGAAGGTGCGATTGATTTGACACCGCTGAGCGGCGGGGCGAAGCCGCCATTCGCGAACGTCCACTATCCGCTGATCGAGAATTTCGTTGCGGCGTGCCTTGGTGAAGCGGAATTGGTCTGCCCAATCGAAGAATCGCTGAAGACCGATCGAGTGCTACACGCGGTGCGCTTCGAGCAGCCGCTTGACAGCGTCCACGCATAGGATCGCGGCGTGCTTCGAGGCGGGCTCGAGTCCGCCCAGAGCTGCATCGATGTCGGACGCGCGGATGGCCGCGAGCGTTGCCCGTGGCGCGCCCATCATCAGTTCGGTAAGCACGGACCCTGCCGCGATCGAGGCGGTGCATCCTCTGACTTTGTACTTGACGTCCTCAACAATTCCATCGCGGAACCTCGCGGAAAGGCGCATGATGTCCCCGCACGCCGGGTTGGTCATCTCGACGCGCACGACTCCGGGGGCCGGTTCCAATTCGCCGACATTTCGAGGATTTTGAAAGTGTTCGAGCAGCTTCGCGTTGTACATGGACGCTACACTAAAACGTAGCATCGCCACCACCCATTGAAGGAACATGCAAGCGTGATTGTTGTCGCCGCAGTCATCGAGAGAGCGGGGAGAATCCTTGTCTGCCAACGGAAACGCGGCGCGCGTCATGAACTGAAGTGGGAATTCCCCGGCGGCAAGGTGGAACCGAACGAGGAACCCCGCGCGGCTTTGGCTCGCGAGTTGCGCGAGGAGCTGGAAATCGACGCGCAGATCGGCGCCGAGATCGTCCGGTACGAGCACTCGTATCCTGGCAGGGATCCGATCCTGCTGATTTTCTATCGCGTAGCGCAATACGAACGATCGCCCGTGAACGTCGTCTTCGAAACTATCGAATGGACGGACATGATGGAGCTTCCGAAGTACGACTTCCTCGATGGCGATATCGACTTCGTGCGGCGCCTCGCTCGCGGCGAGTACGCCAACTGATCTTCAGAATCGCGGCCCGGTTGGACGCGGCGGCGGCGGCGGAGCTCCCGTCGTTTGCAGCGGCTTCACGGCCGAGCCCGCGATTGACTTGTTGAAGTCCGGCACATCCCGATCCATGACGCGCTTATAGTCGGCTTTTACTTTCGCCAACTGCCGCTCGAGGTCGAGCACCAATCCGACTGCCGTCTCCGTCGGACCATAATCCGCCGTCCCCGCGACATCGCCGCCGCCGGTGCCGATCTCGGCGTTCAACCATACGAAATTCAAATACAGCTTATTCGCGCCGATGAAGTATTTATCGTCACTCATGGCATCCGCGTGGGTGATTAACTGGTACTCGACATCCTGCAATTTCTGATCAATCGCCGCGATTTTACGTGCCAATTCACTGGATTGCTGCCCGGATGTCTCGAGTTGATGCCGCATCCACTCGATCTGATTCGTCATGTCGGAGACCGCGCTGATGTCGTCGCGCACTTTGAGTTGAAGCGAAACGGCAGCGTTGATGTCGTTGTCATTGCCGTGACTCTGCGGCGGACGCATGATCTCGAGCGGCTCAGTGTATGGAGTACCGTCGACGATGATCCGCACCATGTATTTGCCTGGCCCAGCGAGCGGTCCGACTTCCGCTTCGTCGATTCCCCAATGCAGAACCGGACGCGTATCCATCTTGTCGAAACGCGGTTCCTCCCAGATGTGCGGATTCTCCGCCGGCGTCGTCCGCAACGCGACCAGCCGCGGAGCTTCGTAATGCATGTCCCACGTCACGCGGTTGAGCCCGGGATGTCCCGTCGTGAGCTTCTGCTTGCGAATCACGGTTCCCTTCGCATCGAGGATCTCAAGCTCGATCGGATTCTTTGCCTGCTCGGTGAGCGTGAAGTCGACCGTCGCTTTGGGATTCTTGATCATTCTCCACGCCGGCCGCGGAGTGACCAAACGCGTCGATTCAATGGTGTTTTCCATCAATCCTTGCTCGAGCGGCGTGATATCCTCCATGACCCACAGGCCGCGTCCGTACGTTGAAAGGACGAGATCGTGCGCCTTCTTCTGCACCACGATCCACGTGACGGCCGACGCCGGAAGTCCGCCGTGCAGTTGCTTCCACACAGCACCATCGTCAAGCGTGTAGTAAATGGCGTTGCCCGTGCCG
Source organism: Bryobacteraceae bacterium (assembly GCA_036502165.1). Classification (GTDB taxonomy): domain Bacteria; phylum Acidobacteriota; class Terriglobia; order Bryobacterales; family Bryobacteraceae; genus F-183. Next base: position 25,428 of record DASXZC010000574.1, on the reverse strand, counting down.
GCGAACAGCATACCCTTGCGGTTGGGATTTTCAGCAATCGCCTTGGTATAGGTCATTGCTCCGCCAGCGGGCAGATTGCCGCTGATCTTCGTCCAGGTCTTTCCGAAGTCGGCCGTCTTGTACAGCCAGGGATCGCGATTGTCCGAGAGGTGGAAATCCATCGCTACATAAGCAGTGCCCGGGTCGAAGTGGGAAGGTTCAATCTTCGACACGACACCGAGCGGCGGCAGGCCCGAGATGTTCGCCGTGACGTCATTCCACCTGCCGCCTCCGTCACGCGTGTACCAGATCTTGCCGTCGTTGGTGCCGGCCCAGATCAATCCTTTTTGAATTTCCGATGGAGCGATGGCAAAGACGACCGCCCCGTAGAATTGTCCTAAATTGTCGCCGACAATTCCTCCGGATGAAACAATAATTTTAGGATCCTGCGTGGATAAATCCGGACTGATTACGTTCCATGTATTGCCGCCATTCGTCGTCCGGAAGATCACCTGGCAGCCATAGTAGACGGCGTTATGGTCGAACGGATCGATGGCCAGCGGAGGACTCCAGTGGCAGCGATACTTCGCCACGCTCGGTTCTGAATCGAGCGTATGCAGCCACGGGCTCACCGAGCGCGCGAGCTTGGTCTTCGCGTCATAGCGCGTCACTTCGTTCCCATAGCAGGTCGCCCAAACGGTGTCGGTGTTCGTCAGGTCAGGCAGAGTGAAACCGGATTCACAGCCGCCGAGCGTGTGTTCCCATTCCACAATCTGGCTTCGGCGACCGAAGCCGCGTCCCCTCGCGCCCTGGCCAGGGACGTTCGGGCCGCCCTCCTGCCCGTTGATCGGCCCGCGCATCGTACCGTCGTCCTGCATGTTGCTGTAGACGTTGTACGGCACATCGTCGTCAACCGCGACATGATACATCTGGCCAATCGGAAGCGTGAAGCGAGTCGTCGTCTTGCCATGATCCGTGGTCGAGTTCAGGCCGCCATCGTCAGAGATGAAGAAGCGGTCGGGATTCTTGGGGTCGATCCAGATGTCGTGGGTATCGCCTCCCCAGCGTTGGGACTTAAATGATTTTCCGCCGTCGAGCGACTGCCAGAAGCTCGAGTTCGCCACCAATATTTCGTCCGCATTGGTCGGGGAAATCGCGAGGCGAAGATAATACCCCGCGCGTCCGATGAGTTCGCGCTGCCAGTTCTGATCGACCCAGTTTACGCCTCCGTCATCGGAGCGCCACAACGAGCCTTGCGCCGCTGTTTGGATCAATGCGTAGACTCGCTTGCTATTCGACGGCGCCACCGCAACATCGATTTTTCCAAGCGGAGCTTTCGGTAGTCCATGCCCTTCGATCCGCGCCCACGTCGTTCCGCCATCGTGCGATGAGTACACGCCGCTCGACGGTCCGCCGCTGAACATCGCCCACGAATGCATCACGACCTGCCACATTCCGGCGAACAAAGTATCAGGATCATTTGGATCGAGCGACAATCCGGAGCAGCCCGTGTTGGCGTCGACGAACAGCACGCGATCCCACGTCTTGCCGCCGTCGCGCGTGCGGAACACGCCCCGTTCCTGTTGCGGTCCGCTGGTGCGACCGACAGCGCATGCGTAGACGATATCGGGATTCTTCGGATGCACGATGATGCGCCCGATGCGCCCGGTTTCATTGAGTCCCATGTGTTGCCACGTAGCTCCCGCATCGGTCGATTTGTAGATTCCATCGCCCATCAAATCGCTGTCGCGGATGACCCAACCCTCGCCGGTTCCGGCCCAGACGATGTTCGGATTCGTCGGCGCGAGAGCAAGGGCTCCGATGGCCTGCACGGGTTCGTTGTCGAAGATCGGCGCGAAGTGCGCGCCCGCATCTGTGGACTTCCAGACTCCGCCGGAAGCCGCTCCCGCGTAAATGATTTTAGGATCGCCAGGCACGCTCACGACTGACGCGACACGGTTGCCGACGGCCGGTCCGAGGAAGCGGAACTGAAGGTCGTCCGCCCGCGGCGCGGGTCGCTTGGGGGGCTGTTGCGCTTGAGCAGCAGTCTGCGCGAAGAGCACGGCGATCAAGGGCAGTCCAGCACGAATAACTGAGTTCATTTAGATAAGGCCTCGGTGCAAAACGAATGGAAGCGTCCTCATTTTATCGAAGTTCAGAGGGCCTTTTTATTTCTCTGGCACCGACAGATACGGAACCTTGGCGTCGCTCATCGCCTTGTTCAACCGCGCGACGTCTTCCGAGAGCAGCCGGTCGATGGCCTGAGTTGCATTCGCCAACGCTTCTTTGACTAGTTCCACCTGATGCAGTTGGGCCTTGTCGGGAGCTGTCGACGTACTCTCCAACTCGCGGATCGCGCCTTGAACGCGCCCGGGGATCGCGGGCAAAACAAAGTCAGGTTCGGGCTTCGCGAGTTCCTCGGCAGACAGTGGCGCGGGAGGTCCACCACCTCCACCAAATCCGCGCTGGGCCATCGTCGGGCGCAGTTCGCTCAACTTCGTTTTCAAAGTCGCGGCGGCCTTCTTGACGGTGTCCGGCATCTTCGGCGCATCCGGTTTGTTCCACGCCGTTTCGTATGCAGTGAACTGCGTATCCACCGCCGTGAACTTCTTCCGCAGGACGTCCGCCTGCCGCGTCATGTTGACCAGTTCGTCAATCACCGCGCGCCGCTTAGCGCGGTCGGCCGCAGAGAACCAGTCGATGCGCGGATCTTCATCGACTTCGATCTTCGTCGACGACTTATCGGAACCGACCGCAACTTCGACGGTGTACTCGCCGGGATCGACGCCGGGGCCGCTCCGCTGTGGACCGAATCCTCCACCCGACGCCTCGGCGCGAGCGACCTGCTCTTCTTCTTGCGGGGTCAGCGGCACGGGCCGGTCGTAGTGCAGATCCCAAACAATGCGGTTCACTCCAGCGTCGACCTTGCGCACGGGGATCGTGCGGATGAGTTTGCCCTGCTTGTCGACGACGGTCACCTTTACGTCTTTCGGATGCTCGGGCTTCGACTTCAAATAAAAGTCGACGATCGCTCCGAGCGGCGGATTCTTCGCCACGAAATGATCGTGCCCATCGAAGTCGCGCAGCCGCGCCATACGCCATTCGATCGCCGGACGCACCGGATACACGGCGACGTTCTTGTCCTTCGTCTCGGCCAGCTTCTCGATCGCCGAGATCGAATCGAGGATCCACACCGCACGTCCATGAGTGGCGACGATCAGGTCGTTGTCGCGCGGATGGATTTGGATATCGAACACCGGCACGCGCGGCAGATTGTTCTTGAACTCCTGCCAGTTCGCGCCGCGATCAAAGGAAACAAACAACCCGTATTCTGTTCCAGCGAACAGCAGATCCTTATTCTTCGGATGCTCGCGGATGACGTGCAACGTGCCACCATCCTTCGGCAATCCATTCGAGATGTCGGTCCAATGATCGCCGTAATCGGTGGTCTTAAAGAAGTACACGTGGAAGTCGTTCGAGCGATGCCCGTCGAACGTCACGTACGCGGTGCCGGGATCGAAAGCAGACGCCACGATGCGGCTCACGTACGTGCCTTTGGGAACTCCGGGAACATTGTTCACGACGTTCTTCCATGTCTCGCCGTCGCGGCTGACCTGCAGGTTGCCGTCGTCCGTACCGGCCCACAGAATGCCGGCGCGCACAGGCGATTCGCTGATCGTCGTGATGGCCGGAAAGTTGTCGACGCCGTCATTACGCGACAGCACCTTGCGGTCTTCCATCTTGCGGCCCATGATCTCGAACGTCTTCCGATCGGCATTGTTCGTGAGGTCCGGACCCATCGGCGTCCAGTCGTCGCCTTGATTGGTCGACTTGAACATGTAGTTGCCGCCATAGTAGAGCGTCTTCCGGTCGTGCTTCGAAATCAGCATCGGCGAGTTCCATTGGAAGCGATAGCGCGACATCTTGTCGTTGGCCTCGCGCGGACGAATGTCCTTAGCCTCGTGCGTGCGCAAGTCGCGGCGGACGACATTGCCGTCCTGCGCTTCGGCGTAGACGATGTAGGAATCGACAGGATCGATTTGCGCGTAAAATCCATCGCCCCCTTGCACGGTGTACCAATCTGAGTTGAGGATGCCGCCCGAATTCAGCGTCGCGCTCGGTCCGCACCAGGTGTTGTTGTCCTGCAAGCCTCCGCAGAGGTTGTACGGCTTCTTCATGTCGTACGCGATTTCGTAGAACTGCGCGATCGCGACGTTTTCACGCGAATCCCATGACTTTCCGCGATCCCTCGTCATGTGTATGCCGCCATCGCAGCCGACCATCATGTTGTTGGAGTTCGACGGATCGATCCAAATGGCATGAAAGTCGACGTGGATGCGTGAAACAAGATTGGTAACGAATGTTTTACCGCCATCTTCCGAATACCCCATCTGCACGCCAGCAACCCAGATGCGCTGGTCGTTGTTGGGATCGACCCGCACCTGGCTGAAGTACATGGGCCGCGGATCGTAGCTGCTCATCTTCTTCCAGGTTTCGCCGGAATCATCGCTGCGATAGATGCCCGATTCCGTGCTCTCGATCAGAGCGTAAACAACGTTCGAATTGCGCCGGTAGACGTCGACGCCGATGCGTCCCATCTCGGTCTTCGGCAATCCCTGCGTCAGTTTTTTCCAGCTCGCCCCGCCGTCGGTCGAACGATACAAACCGCTGCCCGGTCCTCCGCCGTTGAAACCGAATACCGTGCGGCGCCGCTGATATGCGCCCGCGTACAGCGTATCCGGATTCATCGGATCCATCGCAATATCGTTCACGCCAGTGTCGGGATTGATGTAGAGCGACTTCGTCCAAGTCACGCCGCCGTCGACGGTCTTGAACACTCCACGCTCTTCGTTCGGACCCCACAAGTGCCCCGCCGCGGCGACATACACAATGTTAGGATTGGTCGGATGAATCACGATCCGCCCGATATGATGTGTGTCTTTGAGACCCATGTTCTTCCACGTCTTGCCGCCATCGGTGGACTTATAGACGCCATTTCCCCACGACGAACTCTGGCGATTGTTGGCCTCGCCGGTTCCGACCCAGACCGTGTCCGGTTCCGATTGTGAGACCGTCACGTCGCCAATTGTGGAGACCGGCTGATCGTCGAAGACGGGAACCCAGGTGATGCCACCGTTGACGGTCTTGAAGACGCCACCGGCGGCGGTTCCCACATACATAGTGTTGGGATTGCTCTCGACGACTGCGTAGTCGTCAACCCGTCCGCCCATCGCAGCAGGCCCGATTTCGCGGAACTGCAGGTCTTTGAGAAGAGACACGGATTGGGCGTTGGCCGTCAATGCGGCGCCGATCGCCAGGGTGAGCAAAAGTCGATACGTCATAATGCAAACAGTCCTATCAGCAGTAGTATCAAGGCGCAATGAAAACCTGGAAAGTTACCCTCGAGTACGATGGAACAAAATACCACGGCTGGCAGGAGCAGTTGAATGCCCGCACCGTGCAAGGCGAATTGCGCAAGGCCGTGGAAGCCGCGTTCGGCTGTAAAGTCGACATGCAGGGCTCCGGCCGGACCGACTCTGGCGTCCATGCGCTTGCCCAAGTCGCGCACATCAAACTTCCCAAGGCTCCGGCCGGGATGCGTGACTTGCGCTTCGTCGCGCGACGGATCAACGACGCGCTTCCCTCCGACATCGCGGTGTTGGATCTCGAGGAAGCGAAGCCTGCTTTTCACGCGCGCCACGACGCGGTCTCGCGGACGTACCTCTATCAGATATCCACGCGGCGCACGGCGTTCGCGAAGCGCTACGTCTGGTGGATCAAAGAGGATCTCGACTTGAAAGCGATGGCCCGCGCCGCGTCGTTGTTGCCCGGGCGGCAGGACTTCGCTGCCTTCGCGGCTGCGGATCCTTCGCGTCCCGACGAATCGACAATCGTCGTCGTCAACAATGCGGAGCTCGGCACCGAGGAGCATCTGCTGCTGTTCCGCATCGAAGCGTCGCATTACTTGTGGAAGATGGTCCGCCGCATTGTCGGCGTTCTGGTGAAGGTTGGCAAAGGGGAAGTCACCGAAGCGCAGGTCGCCGAACTGCTGAATGGAGCGCCGGTCGAGGGTCTCGATGTCGCCGCGTGGACGGCTCCCGCATCCGGATTGTTTCTCGAAACTGTTGTGTATAAGCCGGCGCGCAGCGTTGCACAATAGGTTCATGCGAACTGTACGCTTCGGGCTCGCTGCAACTATCTTTCTAACGGCCGCATCCGCTTTGATGGCGGCGGCTTTCCCCGATCCGGTCGTCGACAACAAGAATCCGGTGGCGGCGAAGAAGACGCAGACTGCCGTCCTCGCCGGCGGATGCTTCTGGTGCGTCGAGGCTGTTTATCAACACATCGAAGGTGTCGAGAAGGTGGTCTCCGGATATACCGGCGGCGACGAGAAATCGGCCCACTACGAGATCGTCAGCACGGGCACAACCGGTCACGCTGAGTCCGTGAAGGTCACGTATGATCCGCACAAGATCTCGTATGGACAGATCTTGAAAGTGTTCTTCGACGTCGCTCACGATCCGACGCAGTTGAACCGGCAGGGCAACGACATCGGTCCACAATACCGGTCGGTGATCTTCTATTCGAATAACGAGCAGAAGAAGATCGCGCAAGCGTACATCCAACAGCTCAACGAGGCGAAAGTCTTCCGCGGTCCGATCGTGACGCAGGTCGTCTCGTTGGGGACGTTCTACCCTGCCGAGGAACATCACCAGAACTACTGCAATCGCAATCCGACTAATCCTTACGTCCAGCATGTGGCGATGCCGAAGGTCGAGAAGATCGAGCAGAAGGTGCCGGAACTGGCAAAGCCGAAATAGCTACAATGGCGGACAAGTCATGTATACAAGACGCTGTCTGTTGTTGGCGACTCTCGTGGGAAGCGCGCTATCGCTCAGTGCTCAGGAACCCAGCGCAGCTCCGACGGCGGAACAAACAATCGAGATCTTGGGCGCGGTCAAGCAGCCGCTGACGTTGACCGCCGCTGATCTTGCGAAGATGCCGCGGGCATCGGTCACCACGAATAACAACGGCATGGAGATGGTCTACGAAGGTGTTTGGCTGCATGACATCCTGCAGAAGGCGGGTGCAGCGCAAGGGCGCGACCTGCGTGGAAAGGCGCTTGCGAGTTATGTACTCGCACAGGCGCAGGACGGATATCAAATCTTGTTCTCGCTCGCTGAACTCGATCCCGCGTTCTTCGACAACCAAGTCCTGCTGGCCGACACCGCGAACGGAAAGCCGCTGTTCGGAGCGCAAGGCCGCTTCCGGCTCGTCGTTCCGAAAGACAAACCGGGAGCGCGGTCGATCCGCATGCTGACGAAGATCGAAGTCGTTCAGCTAAGGAAGTAACCGGCTTATGAAGACACGTACGCTCATCGCGGTTTTCTTAATGAGCGTGTCTCTGGGCGCCGCTGCAGCCGCGGACTTCGATTGGAACATTCCCAAGGGATTTCCTCGTCCTATCGTGCCGTCCTCGAATCCGATGACGGCCGCCAAAGTCGAACTGGGAAGGTATCTTTTTTACGACAAGCGCTTGTCGGCGAACCATACCGAGTCCTGCGCGACTTGCCATCGCCAGGAGTTGGCGTTCACCGACGGTCGTCCGCGCGCCAAAGGTTCGACCGGCGCATTCCATCCGCGCAGCAGCATGAGCCTCGTGAACGTCGCCTACGCCGCGGGACTGACTTGGGCGGATCCAACGCTCGATTCACTCGAACAACAAGCTTTGACGCCGATGTTTGGCGAGACGCCCGTCGAGCTTGGATTGAAAGGCCACGAGCCGGAATTTCTGGCTGCGCTGCGCCGCGATCCTTTGTATCAGCGTCTGTTCCCGCGAGCGTTTGAAGGCGATGATCCGTACACGATCCAGAACGTCACGCGCGCCATCGCCGCGTTCGAACGGACGATCATTTCGATGCGCTCTCCTTACGACCGTTATCGCTGGAGCGGCGATCAGTCGGCGCTATCCGATTCCGCGAAACGCGGCGAGATCGTCTTCTCGTCGAGCGAACGCGGCGGATGCTTCCGCTGCCACGGCGGGTGGAATTTCTCGAGGATCCGCTATGAAGGGCAGAAGAACGACCATCTCGACGAAGCGCGATTCTTCAATACCGCCGCCACTCCCTACCCCGCCCCCAATCGCGGACTCTTCGAGTTCACTCACAAGCCCGAAGACGTTGGAAAATTCCGCGCGCCGACTTTGCGGAACATCGCGGTGACCGCGCCCTACATGCACGACGGAAGCTTCGCGACGCTCGAAGCCGTCGTTGATCACTATGCCGCCGGAGGCAAGACGAGCCATCCAAACAAATCGCACATCATCCGCCCCCGCGCGTTGAGCGCCGCCGATAAGAGCGACTTGATCGAGTTCTTGAAGTCCTTGACTGACGAAGAACTGCTGCACGATCCTCGTTGGAGCGATCCCTGGCCATCGCTTGCATCGCCGAGGCAATCCGCGAAACAATAGCGGACGCCTCTGTCATGTCCAAGAAGATCCTCGTGGCGCTTTCCCTTTTCTCTTCGTTCGCCGGAGCCCGGCCTGTTCACCTGCGTACTGAACATCTCGAGAATCCACTTGGCATCGACGTAGAGGCGCCGCGCTTTTCCTGGCGTGCGGATAATACCGAGCGGAATTGGCGCCAATCCGCCTATCAAATCGTGGTCGCGACGAGCCCGGCCAAATTGAAATCGCCCGACGTTTGGGACAGCGGCAAGCAGGCGTCGGAGGAGTCTACTGGTATCGTGTACGCCGGTCCGGCGATGGCATCGGCGACGCGCTATTACTGGTCGGTCAAGACATGGGATGCGGAAGATACGCCCCAAAGCGCTAGCGGTCCGGCATGGTTTGAGACCGGACTTCTCACTGCGAAAGATTGGCAATCCGCACAATGGATCCGCTGGCAAAATCCCGATGACGCTCCTGATCATGCGCAGATCCACTGGATCTGGACTCCGGCCGGCGATGCGCTCGCCGTTCCTCCGCATACAAAAATCCATTTCAAAACGACGATCACATTGGCCCGCATGCCATCGAACGCGGCCATCTTCGCCACCGCCCGCGGCGATTACAAAATCAAAGTCAACGGCGCGGCCGCCGGTGGAAAGAATGCGTGGGGATTATTCGACCGTCAGGAAATCGCGGGACTTTTGAAGCCGGGCGCGAACGTGGTCGAGATCGACATGACCGTTCCGCCGCGTCCTGATTTCGGACCCGAAGCCGGAGATCCGAAGAGTCCACGCGCGGCGGCGTTTGCCGCGCTCATCAAGCTGACTTACGCGGATGGCTCGGTCGAACGCATTCCCACTTCGACCGGAGGACATTGGGAAGCCAAGCTCGACACGGCGCCCGACTGGCGGCCCGCCGCAGAGGTGGGGACGCTCGATGACAAGCGATTCGGAAGCGACCCAGGCCCATTCCCGCAGCCCGCCGCTTTGCTACGCCGCGAGTTCACGGCGGCGAAGGGCAAGCGCATCAAGTCCGCACGCGCATATCTGACCGCGCTTGGCAGCTACCGATTCTTCTTGAATGGAACGCGCGTCGGCAACGACGACCTCACTCCCGATTTCGTCGATTATGCGAAGCGCGTGCCGTATCAAAGCTACGACGTCACGGGCCTGATCACGTATGGCGCGGTGAACGTTGCAGCCGCGATCCTCGGCGATGGCTGGTTCGCCTCAGGGATGTCATGGAACGGCCAACACTTCTCACTGCTGCCGCCGACTCGATTCCATGCGCTGATCGCCATCGAATACGAGGACGGTTCACGTGATGCGATCGTGACCGATACCAAATGGAAGGCATCGCAGTCGGCGATTCTGCACTCCGAAATCTATTGGGGTGAAGTCTACGATGCTCGTCTCGAACAGCAAGGCTGGAACGCGACTAAATTCGATGACTCCAAATGGGCGAACGCGGTTCAGGCCGAAGGAACTCCCGGAGTCATCTCCGCGCAGATGACTGCGCCGGCGCGTATTGTGATGAGGCTCAGGCCTGTTTCGGTCAAGGAACAATCGCCCGGCGTCCACATCTTCGACATGGGTCAGAACATGGTGGGCTGGGTCGCGCTGAGCGCGACTGGCAAAGCGGGCACGACGGTGCGCATGCGGTTCGCCGAGATCCTGAATCCCGATGGCAGCATTTACCGCGAGAATTTGCGCAATGCCGACGCGACGGATTATTTCACTTTGCGAGGAACGGGAAGCATCGAGACCTTCCGCCCGACGTTCACGTTCCATGGATTCCGCTATGTCGAGGTCACTGGCTATCCGGGCAAGCCGCGGCTCGCGGACGTCACCGGCGAAGTTGTCAGCAGTCTTTCGGGCGAGCCGACCGGGCGTCTGACGACATCGAGCGAACTGGTCAATCGGATGTGGAAAATCGGCATCTGGGGCCAGCGCGGCAACTTCGTCACCGTCCCGACCGACTGCCCACAGCGCGACGAGCGCCTCGGTTGGACCGGCGACGCGGGCGCGTTCTGGCGCACCGGATCCTACAACTTCGACATCGCATCCTTCACGCACAAATGGATGGCCGACATGCGCGACGCCCAAACCAACGCGGGCGCATTTCCAAACGTCGCTCCCGATATCGGACTCGGCGTCGAAGTCGAAGGGGCGCCAGGTTGGGGCGATGCCGGTGTCATCGTTCCGTGGACCGCCTGGCAACAATATGGCGACACGAGCTACATCGACCGCAACTGGGCCGCGATGAACAAGTGGATGAAGTTCATTGAAGAGGGAAATCCGGATTGGCTCCGCCGCAAGCGTGTCGGCCCGAACTTCGCGGATTGGCTCGCAGTCAATAGCGAAACTCCCTCTGACCTGATCGGCACTGCGTACTGGGCGCTGCTCGCGCGGATGATGTCGCAGATGGCTACGGCGATCCATCACGATTCAGAAGCCGCCGAGTACGACGTCGAGTTTGGCAAGCTGCGTGATGCCTTCGAACATGAGTTCGTCAAGAGTAGCGGATCTCACATCGGCAGCGGAAGCCAGACGTCTCAACTGTTGCCGCTGTATGTGAATTTGCTCGATCCGAAACAAAGACCGGCCGCACTCGACACGCTCGTCAAGGACATACAGGCGCATGGTGGACACTTGACCACCGGCTTCCTGGGCACGCCGTTCCTGTTATTCACGCTCGCTCAGAATGGCCGGCCGGATGTCGCTTACAAGCTGCTGCTCAACCAAACGTATCCGAGCTGGGGTTACATGCTGAGCAAGGGCGCGACCACATGGTGGGAGCGCTGGAATGGAGACTCCGGCGATCCGGCGATGAATTCGTTCAATCACTATGCGTTCGGATCGGTGGTCGCCTGGGTGTACCGGTCGGTTGCCGGCATCGACAATGGAGCGCCAGGATTCAAAGAGATCGTCATTCGTCCGCGCCACGACGCTTTCATGAAATCGGCCCGTGGTGAATATGATTCGATTTACGGAACAATTGTGAGCGATTGGGTGGTAACTCCGACGAATGGGTACGTCCACCGCGTGACAATTCCGGCCAATACATCGGCGAAGGTCTATCTTCCGGCAAAGGCTGACGCGCACGTTACTGAAGGTGGTAAGCCTGTCGAATCCACGCCTGGTCCGGATGGCACGGTGATCGTTTCGATCGGATCCGGAACCTACGAATTCCGTGTGAAGTAAAACGTTGAGTCAGACCGGCGGACGGCGTTTGTGCCAATCCGTCCGCGCCTGAAATTCGATGCCCATTCGCAGCAATAGGTTTTCGTTGAACGCGCGGCTCACCAGTTGCAGGCCGATGGGCAATCCATCGGCGAATCCGCACGGCAGCGACAACGCCGGCAGGCCCGCCAGATTTCCGGCTGGAATCAATCCGCTCATCCCTTTTGGACGGTCGGCCGATGCTGCTGAAGGCGGCCGGTCAAGTGCATCGCCAATCTTCGAGGCCACCGTGTAGCGCGTGGGCGCCACCAGAATATCGACGTCCACGAACAACTGCCGGAACGCCTCTTGCGCGAGCGCGCGGATCCGCATGGCCTTCAAATATTCTTTCGCCGGAAGTTCGAGACCGGCCTTTAATCCCTGCGCCAGACGCTGGTCCGCGAGTTCGTCGACTTTCCCGCTCGTTACCAACGGCTCGAAGATCGATGAGGCTTCCGCCTTGATGATCGTGCCCGCCATGGCCGGATAAGGGAAGTCGGGCAAATGGGTCACCACCGTCTGCAATCCCAGCCCCTTGAGGACGCTCAGTGCCGCGTCGAATCCTGATTTCGTCGAAGGATCCGCAAGCATATCGTAATCGACCGGCGCAATTCCAATTTTAACTTGCTTTAAATCCCGAACGTACTCGGGAAAGTAGTAGAAATTCTTCCCGGCCGTCCCGGGATCCGCGCTGTCGCCGCCGGCGATCGTCTCGAGAACGAACGCGCAATCTTCCGCCGACCGGCACATCGGACCGATCTTGTCCATCGTCCACGAAAGCGCCATCGCTCCCGCGCGGCTCACCAATCCATACGTCGGACGCAGTCCCGTCACGCCACAATAAGCACTCGGCGTCAGGATCGATCCGGATGTCTCCGAGCCTAAAGCGAATCCAACCATGCCCGCCGCCACGGCCGCGCCAGAGCCGCTCGAAGATCCGCCCGCCCAACGTCCGCGATCCCACGGATTCAGTCCCGGCCCGGTCAACGAAGCGGAAGGATAGCGGTATCCACCGCCGCCCGCAAGCTCGACCATCGCCAACTTGCCAATGAGTACCGCGCCCGTTTTATCGAGCTTGCGGATGATCGCCGCGTCCTCTTTGAAGACCTGATTCTCGTACGGCTTCGCACCCCAAGTCGTGCGGTACCCCGCCACCGCCAAGAGATCCTTCGCACCAAATGGAATTCCCTGTAGCGGCCCGCGGAAGCGTTCGATCTTGATGTCGCCATCGACGTATTTGGCTTTCCGCAACGCCGATTTGCGCAGCGGCAACGCCAGCGCATTGTATTTCGGACCCAATGATTCCAGCCGGTCGAGGTACGCCTTGGTCAATTCGACGCACGAGACCTCGCGCCGTTTGAGCTTCGCGTTCAACTCGCCGATTGTTGAATAAATGAGATCGTCGTCAGCCATGTCTGTTCTGCCGCGCGCGTCAGGCCTTGAAGCTGAACGCCGGTTCCGCCGCCATCGGAAGCTCCACTTTTTTCAATTGCTCGGCGTCGTTCGCCATCATCTCGCGCGCCGTTTTGAGGTCATCCTCTCGAGAAGCACTCGCCGAGAACGACGGAGTTTCCTGCTTCGGCGTCGCGGCGGATGCGGCCACCGACACGGCCCCGGCCGCCACCAGCAATTCGCGTCGGGAAATTCGTTCCATCGGATGCAGCCTCCGTTCTTTGGGAACCATTGGCCCCAAACTCTATTTTGCCGAAGCCGCGGAGGCTGGTGTCAAGGCCTCGAGCGCCGCCCGCTCCATCGCAGCCCGCGGCGCGGAGTCGCCGGTCCAGATTTCGAACTGCTTCGCCGCCTGTTCGAGGAACATGTGCAGCCCTGGCACGACCGCCTTGCCTTGCTCGCGCGCCCGCTTGATCAGCGCGGTTTCGAGCGGATTGTAGACCATGTCGAACACAATGTCCGAAGGAATCGTCTTCTCGAAGAAGCACTCATCCACATGCGGCCACATTCCCACCGGAGTGCAATGCACGAGCGCGTCGAACGTCCGCGCCTCGGCCTGTTCACGCGAGAGCGGTTCCGCATCGCACGTCTTCGCGATCGCGCGGACCCGATCCAGATTGCGTCCCGTGAACGAAATCTTCGCTCCTGCTTCCGACAACGCGAACGCCGCGCCGCGCGCAGCTCCGCCATTGCCGGCCACAAGCACGGTCGCGTTGGCGAGCTTCAATTTCTTCGACAGCGGCACCACCAAGCCATCGGTATCGGTGTTCGCGCCGCGCCACTTGCCGGCCTTTTTCCAAACCGTATTCACCGCGCCGATTCGCCGCGTCAGCGGATCGACTACGTCCAGATATCGCAGGATTCTTTGCTTGTGCGGGATCGTCACGCTGAATCCCGCGATCGGAAGTTTGTCCGCCAGCGCGAAGAAATCCTTCAATTGCGGAGGCTTCACCAGGAAGGGCAAGTACACCGCATCCATGCGCCGCGCTTGAAATGCGCGATTGTGAACCGCTGGCGAAACCGAGTGCCGCACGGGATCGGCGATCACCCCATACACGCGCGCCGCCTTGGTGAATTTGTCGATTCGATACAGATTGCGCAGCATCCGCGCGCTCACCTGCCCGTTCGCCGTGCCTTGCGCCGCGTTCGGAGCCGCGTAGGAAAACAGTCCTCCATACGCCGGCGACAGCACGCGGCTCGCGAATCCGGTTTCACCCATCGCCAACAGAATCAAATTCGTTTTCGGATTGGCCTTGCCGAGCGACAACACCCGCTGGTTGTCCGACGGCTTGCGTGCAGTCGTAACGATCTTGAATGCGTCCCCTGAGACTTTTTGCATCCGACGTAAAACATTTTCGAGCGATGGCGTGCCGCTGAAATTGTGATACGAAATGATCAACCAAGCCATGCCGCGGATCCCATCGAGCCGCGCCGCGATGTTCTCCGCGGATTCGATTTCGATATCGACCGCCTTCGCGCCTGCCGCCACCGCCGCCTCTAGAATCCGGATCTCCTCTTCGATGCTGCCGTTGAATTTCCCACCGTTCTGATGACGCCGGCATGTGGCAAGCAGAGTTAAATCAGGATATTCAGCCAGAAAATCCCGGATCAGCGGGATGCCCTGCTCCGGACGCGCCAGATGATCCAAACGAAACTCGAGGAACCGCTCGCCTGCTTCAGCCTCACGACGCGCGTGGGCCTGAAGCTGAGCGGGATCCGCAAAGCCTAGGGCGATACAAATCTTCGGTAAAGAGGTGCGCTGTGACATTCGGACTTTGGGCCGGAAATGGTTTATTCAAATAATGGCTGGCTATTTCTTGCTCGCCAACTCGTCATAAAGACCGGGCATCGAACTCTTGAGCAGAGGGCTCATTTTCCATCCGAAATCGTCGATCTTCAACTGGTCGCCAACAGCATCGCGTGATACCCCCTGCCGTATCAGCTCCGCCATCCGGTCGCGCATGGTTGCCATATTCCTAGCATGCTGCTCGAGATCGGCACGCGTCCCCACCGCGCCGTGCCCGGGGATGGCCGTGTCGAAGTCCCACGTCGCGAGCACGCCATCCAATGTCTTCGGCCAATCGACTGCGCTCCCGCCACCTTTATAGTCGATGAAGGGCGCGCCGCGCGTGAACAAATCCCCCGTATGAATGGTCTTCAACGCCGGAAAATAAATGACCGCATCGCCATTCGTGTGACCGCGTCCGAAGTATCGCATCCTGACTTCCTGCCCGCCCAACCAGACCGACGCCTCTTCAGTAAATGTGATCGGCTGCGGCCCCGGCATGTTCTGCGTCACCATATTCGCGCGTGCATTCTTGTGCGCGATGATCTCCGCCTGCGCCAGAAAACGCTCATTGCCACCCGTATGATCCCCATGGTGATGAGTGTTCAAAACATAGCGGATCGGCAAGCTCGTCACCGATTTGACCTTGTTCAAAATGTCGTCTGAATCACGCGCGAATTTGTCGTCGATGAGGATCACGCCTTCCTTCGTCAACAACACTCCGACGTTGCCGCCATCCCCGGAAATAACGAACAAATCGCCCTTGACCCGTTCGATCGTCAACTGCGGAGGAGCCTGCTGCGTCTGCTGCGCGCCCAACTTGAAATAGCCGATCGACAGCGCCGCCGCCATTCCGAGCGCCAGTGCCAGCCGGAGCGTGACAAATCGAGACATGGGGCTATTATAGCCACACCGCGAGCGCCTCCGTATTAAAAACGATTTTCGTCTGTTTATTGGGCGCTCCTTCGTATCTCCTTTACACCGTGGCCGAGCCTGCGCCGCAGTAGGGTCCGCAATGTAACGCCGTCCGAATAGCCGACTCGTGAGGCGATCTGTTCGACGCTCTCATCCGTCGTCTTTAGCAGATGCACGGCGCGTTCGACGCGCAAGTCCTGAAAGTAGGAGAGCGGCGACTTCCCCATTACGTCCTCCATGCGGCGCGCCAGGGTCCGCTTGCTCGTCGACGTCGCGGCGGCAGCCGCGTCGAGAGAGAATCCTTTCGTCAACGCAGATCGCGCCCATCGTTCGAACAGCTCGACCAAAGGATCGGAATGCGCCAAATGGTCGACCAGAATGTATGCCGATTGCGACGGTCTCGAATCGACCGCCAGATACTTCGCAGTCAATGCCGCGAGGCGCGGACTCTTCTGCCGGACGATCCACAACGCGAGATCCATGTGACTGAGCGCGGCGCCAGCCGTAATGAATTTGCCGGATTGTACAATCATGCTCGACTCATCGAGCCGCACGTTCGGATATCTTTGCCGGAACATGGGAGCCAACCACCAAGTCGTCGTTGCGGCTCGATGATCGAGCAGCCCGGACTCGGCGAGGATGAACGTCCCGATGCACGCCGCCGCGGTTGCCGCGCCCCCCTGAGCATAGGAACGCAGAGCATCGCCAATGTCCTTCACATCGGATCTCGCTAAGGCGGCCTGCAGCGGACCAGGCATCTTGAATCCAATCGCTGGAACAATCGCCCAATCCGGCACCACGCGCCCGGGCGCGGTCACAACAGGAACCCTCAGCCCTTGTGATGTCTTGACGTTCTTGCGCATGCCAACGATCGATACGTTGAATCGCAGACCCGTAAAGCCGGACATCTCCGCCAGTTCGTTGGCCGTTTGGAACGCATCGAGCAGCGTCGCAAGTCCGGTATCGAAGACTCCATCGAGCGCGAGGATGTGGATCGTCATGGCAACTATGCTACCAATATTGGCGATCTTGCCAATGGCTGATTTGTCGCTTCGACGTTATTCTGGTTCAGTCAGAGATCGACAACCAAGGAGAAACGAATGTTGAAACTAGCGCTGTTCGTACGTTTGGAAGCCAAGGCAGGCAAGGAAGCCGATGTCGCGAAGTTCCTCGAGACCGGGCTCGCCCTCGCCAACCAGGAAGCGTCCACGCCTTTGTGGTTCGCCTTAAAATTGGGCCCATCTACCTTCGGCGTATTCGACGCCTTTACCGACGAGAGCGGACGCCAGGCGCACTTGAAAGGCCCCATCGCCCAAGCGCTGATGGCGAAAGCACCCGAGCTGTTTTCAAAGGCGCCGTCGATTGAACCGATCGATCTCTTAGGCGTCAAGTTACCCTAATAAACATGGCGGTGACCATTGTAAGGCTCGGCTCCCCGAGGCATGCGCACGAAGGCCTGCGGATCGGTACTGTGCGCAGGCCTCCGCGTGGAGTTCCCAAAAAAGATTTTGCAAGCCGCGATTATTATGACGTGTGGCTGCCCGATCTTTCGCCCAGTCCTGAGCTAGTGAAACAAGCGCTATCCGCGCAGGCGCACGACGATGCGAAGGCTTGGGCAGCCTTCGAGCGCAAGTTTCGCGCGGAAATGAACGAGTCCGCTGCGGCGCATCTTCTGGACCTTTTGGCCGCGTTTTCGCACACCGCCAACTTCTCAGTCGGATGTTATTGCGAGGACGAAAGCCGCTGCCACCGATCGATTCTTAGGGAACTGCTCGCCAAACGCGACGCCAGTTTTTCGTGAAAGAGAACTTGTTACGCTCATAGGGTCCCTCCCATGAAGATCGACTCTTCCCTTACGCCGGATCAACTCCGCACGCACGTCGCAGCACTGTTCGCGAACGCCGCCCCGAAGATCCGCTCACTGAATGCGGACTGGAATCCGTCCGCCGGATCGCCGGTGTTCACCTCGAATGGCAAGTACACGAGCCGCGGTTGGACGGAGTGGACGCAAGGCTTCCAATTCGGCTCCGCACTGCTGCAATACGATGCGACCGGCGACGAAGAATTCCTCGAAATCGGGCGCTCGCGCACTCTCGCCGTGATGGCGCCGCACATCACGCACACAGGCGTCCACGATCACGGATTCAACAACGTCAGTACATACGGCAACCTGCTCCGCCTAATGGACGAAGGCCGCATTCCGCACGATGAATGGCAGCGGCAATACTACATTCTTGCCCTGAAATGTTCCGGAGCCGTGCAAGCCGCACGCTGGGCCCCGAAGCCTGGCTACATCTATTCCTTCAACGGTCCTCATTCGCTTTTCGTCGACACGATCCGGACGTTGCGGGCGCCCGCGCTGAGTCACATCCTCGGTCATTCGATGCTGGGCGAGAACGACACCAAAATTTCGATGCTCGACCGTGTGATCGCGCATCTCGAAGCGACGGCGAAGTACTCGGTGTACTACGGCGAAGGACTTGATTCGTACGATGTACGAGGACGCACGGCGCACGAGAGCATCTTCAATTCGAACGATGGAAATTATCGCTGCCCTAACTCGCAACAAGGATATTCGCCCTTCTCGACATGGACCCGCGGCCTTGCGTGGGCCATGTGCGGATTCGCAGAACAGCTCGAATTCTTCGCGACGCGCGAAGCCGACACCGCGTTTATGCGCAAAGCGGCCGAAGCCACTTGCGATTTTTACATCGACAACACGGCGCTCGACGGCATCCCTTATTGGGACACCGGCGCGCCCGATCTCGACAAACTCGGCGACTGGCGCGCGCGCGATTCCGATCCGTTCAACGACTACGAGCCCGTCGACAGTTCCGCCGCCGCGATCGGCGCCCAAGGCCTACTGCGCCTCGGCCGGTTTCTCAAGAACGATCGCTATACGCAAGCCGGTCTGACTGTGGCGCGCGCGCTGTTTTCCGATCCTTATTTGAGCACTAACCCCGATCATCAGGGCATTCTTCTGCACTCGATTTACCATCGTCCCAACGGATGGGACACAATCCCCAAGGGCCGCAAGGTCCCCAGCGGAGAAGCTTGCATGTGGGGCGATTATCACACTCTCGAACTCGGCCTCTACCTGCAGCGCTTAATCGAAAACAAGCCGTATCTGACCTTCTTCGGAATCCACACGAAATGATCACCGCCGACCTCGCTCAAATTCCGGGCCGCACCTATCCGGCGCGACGCCGCACGCAAAATCTAATCGGAGGCGCGAGCCCGATTCAAGCATCGAACTTCAGCATGGGCAACGTGACGCTCGAGCCCAATGGCGGCCAGGTTCCCTGGCACAATCAGGAGCAAGAGGAGATCTACTTCATCATCGAAGGCACCGCCGAAATGTGTCTCGGCGAAGAACGTCAGACGCTCTCCGCTGGTCAAGCCGTCTACATTCCGTCGACTGTTTTCCATCAACTGACGAACATCGGCTCGACGCCCTGCCGCATGATTTATTGTTACGGCCCAGCCGGCGATGTCGCACATTGGCGTCAGGAACTCGATGGAACGCTGCCCAAAGCCGGCGTGGACGTTCCGCCGTTGCCCGAAGGCGCTCATCCACAATGCACCGAAAGGCCTAACCAATGAGAACCACCCACAGAGTCGGCATCGTCATGAACGGCGTCACCGGACGCATGGGCCTCAACCAGCACCTGCGCCGCTCGATCTACGCGATCATGCAGCAAGGCGGAGTCGCACTCGGCGAAGAACGCATCATGCCCGACCCCATCCTCGTTGGACGCAACGCCGCGAAACTCGAGCAAATCTCGAAGGAATGCGGTGGATTGAAATGGTCGACCGATGTGAACGCCGCCATCGCCGACCCCGAATATACCGTCTACTTCGACGCCCAAACCACCGATCGCCGCGCCCCCGCGGTCATTCAAGCAATCAACGCCGGCAAGCATGTTTACTGTGAAAAGCCCACGGCGGACACGGTCGAAGTCGCGCTCGACTTGCATCACCGTGCCGTTGCCGCCGGCATCAAGCACGGCGTCGTGCAAGATAAACTCTGGCTCCCCGGCCTGCTCAAACTCAAAACTCTGCAGCAAACTGGATTCTTCGGCAAGATCCTCTCGGTGCGCGGCGAGTTCGGCTATTGGGTATTCGAGGGCGACACCGTGCCCGCTCAACGCCCCAGCTGGAACTATCGCAAAGAGGATGGCGGCGGCATCATCATCGACATGCTCTGCCACTGGCGCTACGTTCTCGACAATCTCTTCGGAGCCGTGAAGTCCGTCTCGTGCCTCGGCGCGATCCACATTCCGCAGCGTTGGGACGAACAAGGCAAGCCGTATACGTGCACCGCCGACGACTCCGCCTACGCGACGTTCGAGCTCGAGAGCGGAGTCATCGCGCACTTCAATTCGTCCTGGTCCGTCCGCGTCCGCCGCGATGATCTGCTCACCATGCAAGTCGACGGCACGCGCGGATCCGCGATCGTCGGATTGCGCCACTGCTGGATTCAACCTCACGGCGCCACACCGCGCCCCGTTTGGAATCCGGATGTCGAGCAGCCCATCAACTTCTTCGATGGCTGGCAAAAAGTACCGGAGCAGACGACCTTCGACAACGCGTTCAAGATCCAATGGGAAATGTTCCTGAAGCATGTCGTCGCGAACGAACCGTTCCCATGGACATTGCTCGCCGGAGCGAAAGGTGTGCAACTCGCCGAACGAGGGCTGGAAAGCTGGCGCAAGCGCGCATGGGTGGACGTCGAGCCGCTCGAAGGCTAACAGCGCGGAACCTTCGCGCAGGTGCCGGTGTCCAAAACGCCAAGGAGCAAGCAACTCAAATGGCGATGTCCCTGGGCGGCGGCAAGCAGTCGCCGCAGATCAATGTTACTCCGATGATCGACGTGCTGCTCGTTCTGCTGATCATCTTCATCCTGATTCTGCCGTCGAATTCTCACGGCCTGGCCACGCGCATCCCGCAGAAGGACGACAACTCAAAATCCTCGCAGCCCGACGCGCCCGCTGTCGTCATCACGGTTGAAGAAAACAAGCGAGTGCTTCTCAATCAGGAGCCGCTCGCTCTCAGTGACCTCGGCCGCCGTCTCACCTCACTGTTCGGCCGAGGCGAGAATGGTCCGGTCATTTTCGTCCGTGCAAAAAAGGATCTCTCCTTCGAAGATGTCGCGGCGGTGATCGATGTCGCCAAAGGCGCCGGACTCATCCGTATTGCGCTCATGACCGACCATGAACGGTAAACTGACTTCGTGAAATCTCCGCGCATCGAGATCGAATACTGCACGCAATGCCGCTGGCTGCTGCGCGCGGCGTGGATGGCGCAAGAACTGCTCACGACGTTCCAATCGGAAATCGGCGAAGTCGCGCTGCAACCCGGCACCGGCGGCGTATTCGAAGTCCGCGTCGACGGCGCGACGATCTGGTCGCGCTCCGGCGAAGGCAGATTTCCGGAGATGAAGGAACTGAAGCAACTCGTTCGCGACCGCATTGCGCCTGACCGCGGCCTCGGCCATTCCGATCACCCGTAGGCTTTCCCCTGCAGGTTGTAAAATGGACGCTGCTACTCGAAGCAACGATAGAAAGGTATCCCTGTCCATGAACCTCTCCCGGCGCGCCCTCCTCGCCGCTTCTTCCACGACTCTTCTCGCTCAAGCTCAAACCCGGCAACGCCGCCCGCCGCCGCCCAATTGGAAGCCGAAGCTCGGCGTCCTCGCTTCCTACTCTGAGGCGAACCTTGCCTTCATCAAGGCCGAGGGTTTCACGAGCATGCAACTGCGTGCCGATCCGCGGAAGCTCGATGACAATCAGATCGCCACCATGAAGGACAAGCTCACGCAGTCTGGTCTCTATGTCTCTTCGCTCGCATGCGATGGCAACCATATCGATCCCGATCCGGCAAAGCGCAAGGCGCAGAATGAGTATGCGGTCGCTTGCATCGAACTCGCCGGCAAGCTCGGCATTCCCAACATCGGTGGCCAATCGGGCACCATCAAAGGCGAGCCGCTCGCGAAGCAAGTGGACGAAGTCGTCAAAGTCTACAACGAGGCGTACTTCCCAGCCTGCGAAAAGAACAAAGTGCGCATCCTGTGGGAGCCTTATGCCGGCGGTCCGAACATCGCGACCGGCCCGCTTGGATGGGAGGCTCTGTTCAAGGCATTCGGGCCTTCCCCGCACGTCGGACTGCAATTCGATCCCTCGCATCTGGTGTGGCAGTTCATGGACCCCATCGCCGCCGCGCGCGAATTCGCCGACAAGATCTATGACGTCCACTTGAAGGACACCGAGATTCTCTGGCACGTGTTGAAACGCTCCGGCATCGAGCCCGTCGATCGCGTCCGCTGGTGGCGGTTCCGCATCCCTGGCGCCGGTTCGATGGATTGGAAAGCCTTCTTCTCGGTCCTCGAAGAAGTCGGATATCAAGGCGCGATGAACATCGAAAATGAAGACGCGTTCTACTATCCGGCTTACGGACCCGACGGCAATTTCACCGAGCAGTACAAGCGCGGATTCCACACCGCGCACTCGTATCTGAAGACGCTCGTGCCTCCTGTCACAGCTTGACCAACAAAGGACCGCCCGCTAAAGGGCGGTCCTTCCCTTCCTTCAACCATGACTTTCAACTTGCCCGATGCCACAGCACTTCTCGCCCGCACTCCGAAGATGCTCGACGTCCTACTGCGCGGACTTCCCGACGTCTGGGTCCGCAACAATGAGGGCAAGGATACGTGGAGTGTCTTCGACGTACTCGGCCACCTCATCGTGACTGAGCGCACGGACTGGATCCCACGTCTGCGGATTCTTCTGGAGCACGGCGAAACGCGCCCGTTCGATCCGATTGATCGCTTCGCTCAGTTGAAGGAGAACCAAGGCAAATCGCTCGAGCAACTGCTCGACGAGTTCGCTGTTGTGAGGAAGCAGAATCTCGACTACCTCGGCAGCTTGGCGCTCGAGCAGAGCGATTTCGATCGTCGCGGAATGCATCCCAAGTTGGGCTCAGTAACGCTGTCCCAACTCCTAGCGACTTGGGCCGCTCACGACCTCACGCATCTGCATCAAATTTCGCGCATCATGGCGCATCAATATCGTGATGCCGCCGGCCCGTGGAGCGCTTACCTGGGAGTCATGCAGTGCGCTGGTCACAGCGCCTAAACGTCAGTTTTCGCCATCGACGGTCGGAAGCGGAATGATCCCCAGCCGTTCATAGATCGGCCGGATGACTGGCCGCAATTTCGGGAGTTGGAACCAAAACCACGTCGCCCCCGCAACACAGCCGACGCCGCACAGCAGCACCGTCCCGGGCGCGCCAATGATCGCAGCCAGACTCCCGGCGAGCAGACTTCCAAACGGACTGGCGCCCATATACGCCATCATGTAATAACTCATTACGCGTCCGCGTTTGTCATCTTCCACGATTGTCTGGATAACTGTATTGCTGGACGCCGAAAATTGAACCATTCCGAAACCTGTTATACACATCAATCCGAGCGACAGCCAATAATTACGAGAAAAAGAGAACGCAATGAGTCCCCCGCCAAAAGCAGCCGCTACTTTCGGAATCACACGGTAGAGCCCCCGCACAGATTTGCGAGCCGCCAGACTCACTGCGGCAACAATCGACCCAACACCCGCGGCTCCCATCAGAAAACCAAGAGTATGCGCGTCACCATGTAGAATCTTCGTCGCAAACACGGGCATTAATACTATATAAGGAATGCCCATAAAGCTGACGATTGCAAATGATAACAAAACTGTGCGGATTGGCGCGAATGAAGTAACATAAGTCCAACCTTCTTTGAGTTGCACCAACATACTGGATGAGACCTTCTTGACCGCCGGCGTCTCGATCCTCATCGCCAGCAGCGAGCCGATTACCGCCAGATAGCTGATGCCGTCTATCAGGAAACAATCCCCTTCTCCGACGGCCGCGATAATTAGCCCGGCGAGTGCCGGACCGATCAGCCGGGCACCATTCACCATCGTCGAATTCAGTGCGATGGCATTGCTCAAATCCGCGCGTCCTTCGACCATTTGAACGAGGAATGACTGCCGCGCCGGCATATCGAAGGCATTGATGAGACCTTGAAAGACGCTGAGCCATACGACTTCGTGAATGTTGATGCGCCCGGAAATCGTCAATCCAGCCAACATCAGGGATTGAATCGACGCGAGCAGTTGCGTTACCAGCAGGACTCGCCGCCGCTCCCAACGGTCCACCCAAACGCCTGCGAACGGACCCATGATGAAGGTGGGAATCTGACCCGCAAAACTGATCACGCCCAACAGCAGCGACGATCCAGTCAAACGATACACGAGCCAACTCGTCGCGAGGCGCGTCATCCACGTGCCGATCAGGGAAAGGCTCTGGCCGCAGAAAAACAGCCTGAAATTGCGATGCCGCAGAGCACGTATGGCGTTGATGTTCATCGCCGCATCAGGAACGAGAAGCCGTCGACTTTGTAGAGGACCTTGCCGGTGCCCGCCGCTTCCGCGGGAACCTTCCCTGCGCGCACAGCGTCGAAGGCAGCGGCCAATCGGGGCAGCACCGCGGCTGCCGCGATCGGAACATTGTGCGCCCCGAGGACTACCTTCACCTGCGGCGCCAGCGCCGCCAGCCGCCGCACCGAAGCCGCGTAAGCATCGAGGTCGGTCCCTGGTCCGTAGAGCCAGATTGCGCCCGGATAATACGTATCGCCAGTGAACAACAGCCCCCGCGCCCGGTCAAAAAGCGCGATCGCATCCGGCGTGTGTCCTGGCGTCGCAATGATCTCGAGCACGCGGCCGCCCAGATCGATTCGATCCCCATCGTGCTTGTAGGCGGTGATCTTCCAAGGCTTCGTGGCGTATGAAGAACGATCGAATCCCTTCGGCAATTCGCCGCAAATCTCGCCGTCCGCAATTTCCCCTTGCGCCGCCTCACGCGAGCCACGCGCATTCGCTCGCGTGTAGTCGGTATCCATCGCGTAGATCGTTTCGAACTGCCAGTTACCGCCGACATGATCGTGATGCGTGTGCGAATTCAATACGGCAATCGGCAGCCGAGTCAACGCCGATGTGACCCGTCTGATGTCCCCGATTCCCATGCCTGTGTCAAACAGCAACGCCCGCTTGTCGCCTGTAATGAGATAACCGATCGTCTCTTGCGACTGGTGCGGCTCATAGATCGCGAAGACTCCGGGAGCAGCCTGATAGACATCGAACCACCCATCGGCAAGCGGAACTCGCTGCAAGGCCCGGTATTCAACTCGCGGAAGATTGCGGCACCATGCCGGGATCTCATGCTGCGCAAACAGGGCATGACCAAAGGCTAAGAACGCCCACCACTGTTTGAGCGACACCATCCAAAGCCATGATCTCATGCCGCCGGAGAAAGGGATTACAATCCTTACCGTGACTCTTTCACGCCGCGCGTTCCTTGCTTCGACGGCCGCCGTATCTCTCCGCGCACAGCAGAGCCCGCTCAAGATTGTTGTCACCGGCGGACACCCCGGCGACCCCGAGTGCGGCTGCGCCGGAACCATCGCCCGCCTTACCGCGCGCGGCGATCAGGTGACGGTGCTCTATCTGAATCGAGGCGAAGGATTTTGCAGTGCGCCCTCGGCTAGTGCGAGTCGCTGCGCCGCGATCCGCACCGCGGAAGCCGAA
>DASXZC010000573.1:0-3983 GCA_036502165.1 Bryobacteraceae bacterium | reverse complement strand
TTCGTCAACTGTTCGGCCCCCACGCGATCCCATGTCGTGTTGATGCCGTCGAATAAATCCGTCTTCGCGGGGTCGCCCGCGATGGTGACGAAGTACTGAACCTGTGAACCCTTGCGCTCGGCCGAGCCCATGCCTTGGCTGCGATGCATGCTGCGGCTCATGCCCGCGATCTCGCCGTAGGAATGACCCAACAGCGTGTTGTATGCGCCCACGTCGATCGCCACTTTGGCTGGCGCCTTCTCCGCTTCTTTCTCCTGTTCCTTCGTAAAAGCGAAGAAATTGAACACCGCGCGATGCGGCTTAAACGGCTTCACCCCATACTTCAACTGCTCCGGAAAACGCGCCGGATCCCCCGCCGCTTCGACCGCCTCTTTACCGAGGATCGCCGACGCCTGATGATTCCCATGTCCATCGCGCGGCGTCCCCGAGAAGCGCAGAATGACGACATCGGGACGGAACTTTCTGATGACCCAAACGATATCGCTGAGCACGTCATCGCGTCCCCATTTCTTCAACGTCTCATCTGCGGTCTTCGAGAATCCGAAGTCGATGGCGCGCGAAAAGAACTGCTGGGCGCCGTCGATACGCCGCGCCGCGAGCAACTCCTGCGTGCGGATCACACCCAGTTCGTCGCCTTGTTCAGGGCCAATCAGATTCTGGCCGCCTTCGCCGCGTGTCAGCGATAAATAGCCGGTGCGCATCTTGCGTCCGCGCGAGAAATAAGCCAGAACAGCCGTATTTTCGTCGTCCGGATGGGCGGCGATCATCAGTACGCTGCCCAGAACTTCGAGCCGTTCGAGCGAGAGCTTCGTCTCGACAGCGCCCGAAATCTCACGTTGAGAAAATGCCGGGACTGACATCAGGGCCAATGCGATGGTGAGGGAAAGGATTCGAGTTTTCACGGGACTGATACCCTATCGTACATGGTGTGGAAAGACGTGCTCCACTCCGTCGGCCGCAGCTTGAACCGCGCCGGCGCCGGTGGAGTGACCCGAGTCGGTCTGGCGTTGGGCGGAGGATTCGCTCGCGGCGTCGCACACATCGGAGTCCTTCGCGCATTCGAGGCCGCGAACATTCCTATTTATGCCATCGCCGGAGTGAGCGCCGGCTCGGTCGTCGCATCCTGTTACGCCAGCGGACGCACTCCCGACGAGATCGAAGAAATCGCTACTAGCATGAAGTTTCGCGACGTCGCGCGCTGGACCGTCGACTGGCTCGGCGTCCTCGACAGCCAGCGCATGGACCCGTTTCTCAAGAAATCCCTGAA
This sequence comes from Bryobacteraceae bacterium, assembly GCA_036502165.1. Taxonomy (GTDB): domain Bacteria; phylum Acidobacteriota; class Terriglobia; order Bryobacterales; family Bryobacteraceae; genus F-183. The sequence continues at coordinate 2,716 of DASXZC010000573.1, read as the reverse complement.
GGTCTGCCGCTTCGAAGACATGCGGATTCCATTGGCCGTAGTGGCGAGCGATCTCCACACCGGCGCCCCTGCGATCTACAAACACTTCGGCGACGTCGTCGGACCGGTGCGCGCGAGTTGCTCGTATCCAGGCCTCTTCAAGCCGGTCGAACTGAGCGGCCGCTTGCTGGTCGATGGAATGGTCGCGATGGAAGTTCCCGCGAAGCCGCTGTTCGATATGGGCGCGACGCACGTCGTCTCCGTGTACCTTCCGGCCGATGCGGAAAGCGTCGATCCTCTGAATCTGGTGGCCGTCGTCAATCGCTGTTTTCAATTGATGTCCGCGCGCATGGAAGTGGAATGGCGCCGTCATTCGGATGCAGTGATCGTGCCCAAGGTCGATCACATCGGTTGGGATTCCTTCGATCATATAAAGCAAACGGTCGCCGCCGGCGAGGCCGCCGCGGAGGCAATCATTCCTCACATCCGCGAGTGGTTTGCCGCAGTCAAGTGAGTCAGCCACCGCTCTGAGAGAATGGAAACTCATGCGCCGCATCCTCATCGCTGCCGCCGCGCTGATGGCCATCCTCTCCGCGCAAAATCGCCCCGAGCGTCTCGAATGGTTTCGCGACCTCGGCTTCGGCCTCTTCATCCATTGGAGCTTCGACAGCCAGGTCGGAACCACCATCAGCCACTCGATGGTCGGGGCGTCCGATGACTACTTGAGCCGCTTCGTCAACGACCTCCCGCGCACCTTCAATCCGCACAAATTCGATCCCAAGGATTGGGCCGCGCTCGCGAAAATCGCAGGCATCAAGTACGTCATCTTCACCTCGAAGCACCACTCGGGCTTCTGCATGTTCCCGACCAACACGACGGACTTCAACATCATGCACACGCCCTTTCATCGCGACATCGTCGGCGCGATCGTCGACGCATTTCGCGAGCAGGGCATCGCCCCCGGACTCTATTTTTCCCCCGACGATTTCTGGTGGCTCTACAAAAACGGCAAGACCATTACGCGCAACATCCCAGCCGTGCAGCCGAGCGCCAACGCCGGCCTGCTCGCGCATGACACGGCGCAGGTGACCGAATTGATGAGCAATTACGGGCCAATCGACGTCCTCTTCTTCGATGGCGAAGCGGACGCGCTGCGTCAAACCGCCTGGAAAATTCAACCGAACGTCGTCGTCACGCGCGGAGCGATGGAGACTCCCGAGCAATACATTCCCGGCGTTCCCCTAGAAGGTCCATGGGAAGCGAACATGACGATGGGCACGAACTGGGCGTACAAACCGACCAACGAAATCTACAAGTCCGGTGGCCAGCTCATTTCGACATTGATCGAAACCCGCGCAAAAGGCGGCAATTTTCTATTGAACGTCGGACCCAAGCCCGATGGCGAGCTGCCCATCGAACAAGAGGATCGCCTCCGCGAAATGGCCTTGTGGATGTCCGTGAACAGCGAATCGATCTACGGCGTCCGCCCCTGGATCCTCACGAACGAGCACGACTATTGGTTCACGAAATCGAAAGATGGAACCGCGCTCTACGTCTTCATCAAGCAGCCGCAGCGTTGGCCATATGGCCAATGGAAGGACATCGTATTAAAGTCCGTTCGCGCGACGGATCGCACAACCGCGAGCGTCCTCGGCCAGAACGATAAGGTCCTCGAGTATCAAGCGAACGTCGTTCCGAAGACAACGTGGAAGCAGGAGCCGGACGGCCTGCACATCCGCGCGATGCGCGCGCAGCGGCTCTACGATGATCGCAAATGGCCGAACGCGGTGGTGTTGAAACTGACCGCCGTCGAGCCCGCGCTCGTCCCTCCTGTCGTCGAAACGGTCCGCGCGCACCGCATCGGAACGTCCGTCGAATTCGAAGCGAATCTGATCCGCATGGGCGACTCGACCGCGCTCGACGTCGGCTTCGAATATCGCGTCACCACCGGCCAGGATGCCAACGAGCGAACCGGCGAATGGATCGCGACACCCGTCGTGCATCGCCTATCGACAGGCGTCTACGCCATTACAGTGAACGGCCTCGATCCCGCCGCGACTTACGAATTTCGCGCCTCCGCGCGTCATCCGCTGTTGACGTTCTACGGCGCCGAGAAGAACGTCCCCAGGCGCTAACGCGTATCATCCGCGATCCAGTTGACTTCCCACGTCTTCCCGCCATCATCGGAGAACGATTGCTCGAAATGGCAGGAATTTGCAGTGATTCGGGAGATCACGAACCGCACCCAAATCGCGCGGCCGCCGAACGTTTCCTGATCATAGAACTCGCCGCGGCCATCCTTGAACGATCCGACCGTAGGTTGACCCATGCCTCCGCCCCGGCCGCTCGCGAAGTGGAGACTCCACTGCTGCGTCTGCGGATCGTACAGCCGCATCGACAGTGCTTCAATGCGCCCCGCAGCCCCATCCACCTCGAGCTCCGCAAGATTGGCGCGTCCATTCCAAATCGTCCGCACGACTGTTGTGCCGTTGTATTCGACCCACGTCGTCGACCCCGTCAGCGGATGCACGAGCCGCTTGAGGTGCGTCTTCCACGCACCCGTTTCGAAATCGAAATCGTGCTGCTGCGCAAGCCCCATCACGGGCCACAGCGCGATCACCAGCCATCGGACGTTCATTCGGTGTCTTTGCTTTCGATCCTGGTCTGATCAGTGATCCAGTTCACTTCCCAGGTCCTGCCCCCGTCATTCGAGAACGACTGCTCGAAGTGCGGAGTG
>DASXZC010000572.1:0-2734 GCA_036502165.1 Bryobacteraceae bacterium | reverse complement strand
GCGATCGTCGATGACGGCACGCCCGTCGACGATTTCCAGATTCGGCAGCGACAGCGGCTTGGAGGGCCCCGTACGGCTGGCTTCCTGCTGCTCCTTCTTGACGAGCTGCGCCAGGTTCCACCCCGCCGCCGTGTGCCGGAGCAGCACGAACGGCTGATCGACGCGAATCTCGCGCACGGTCATCCCGCTCGCGATCAGTTCGCCGATGCTGTACTTGATCTCGATCTGCTTGATCGCGACGACCTGTTCGCCTCCCATATCGATCGCGACGTCGCCGAGCTGCACACCATAGAAGAGATTGCCGCCCAAACTGCCGACCGACACGTTCCCGTTGACGTACTGATTGGCTTCGTGCACGGCGAAACCGCGCAGCCAGTCCTTGAACCACGGCGTCTGCGACGCGATGAGCGCGAGCGCGATGATCCCGATCGCAATCGTGCCGACGAACGCAACGATGCGAAGCGTGCGGACGACGTATTTCTTGGCCGGGGAGACGCGGCGCTGCAGCATCAGAACGCCTGCCCGATGGAAAAATGAATCCGATAACGGCGGGTTTGAGGCGCGCCGTTCACCAGCAAGCCTGCAATCGGATTCAGCTGGTACCCGAGATCGATGCGAATCGGCCCGATCGGTGTCTGATACCGCAGCCCCGGACCGACGTCATAGCGCAGATCGCCGAGGTTGAATGCCCACGCGTTGTTCCACACATTCCCGTCGTCTTCGAACAGCACGCCCGAGAGATTGCCCCAGATGGGCACGTGCACTTCGAGCGAGTTTTCATAGACCGTATGCCCGCCGATCGGCAGGCCGTTGGCCAACGGAGCAACTTCGAAGAGTCCCCATCCTCGCAGGCTCGTGGCCCCGCCAAGCCAGTACCGGCGGAAGAACGGCACCTGCAGGTTCGGACCGCCGATCGAACCGATCGAACCGCCGCGCGCACGAACCGCCAGTTCCGCACCGCCGGGCAGGGGAAGGTAATAGCGTCCCTCGAGAATGGTTTCGACGAACTCGAAGCTGCCGCCCAGCTCCCGGCCCGACTGCTCGAGGTGCAGGTTCACCGTGTAGCCGTGCTGCGCGTTCACGGTGCTGTCTGCCGTGCTCCGCTGCGTGTCGAAGGCGATCGAGGAGAGATCCCCATGCCCTTCTCCCGTGAGGGGGTTGAGGCCGAGCGAGATCAGCGTCTTCGTGAATGACGGAGTACTGAGCGCCTCCTGTGACACGCGATAATTCTGGTATTCGTTCGTGTACGTCATCGACATCGTGGTCGTCGCGACGCGCTGGGAGTATGGACCCGGACGCGCGACGGCGCGCTCGAAAACGACGCGACCGCCTTCGGTGTTGAGCGTGTAGCTCGGCTCGGCGTCGTGCCAGTATTCGATGCTCGACAGCGCGTCGTAGTGCGGACTGAACACGTACGGTTCGCGGAAATTCATCCGGACGCCCTTGCTCAGACTCGAATACTTCGATTGAAGCTCGAGCATGCGCGCGCCCCCCATGAAGTTCACGTTGCGCCAGTCGATCGTGCCGCGCAGCTTTTCCTCGCTGCCATAGCCGACGCCGAAATTCACCTGGCGCGGCTTACTCTCCGTGACCGTCACCTTCATCGGGACGACCGCCGGTTCCTGGCCTTCCCCCACGTTGGGAACGATATTGGCGAAGTGAAACGTCTGGAGGTCGAACAGACGCCGCTGGCTCGACTGAATTTCACTCAATCGAAAAAGGCTCCCCGGACGGAACAGCAGCTGGCGCTCGATGACGTGGTTGCTGACCTTGTGATTGCCCTCTATCGTGATCGCGCCGTAATGCGCAAGCGTTCCAGGCGTCGCGGTGAGCGTGAGAATCTGCGAGCGGGCGTCGTTGCCCTGTCGCTTCGTCAGGGTGACGCTGGCGTAGGGATACCCGTGGTCTTTCAACTCGTCGAGCGCCGTCTCTCGCGTCGCCTGCGCGAGCGCGAGATCGAGCGCCGCGTTCACTTTGAGCGGAATGCGCTGTTTCAGCGAGGCCAGATGCTTCGCGGGCACCGCGTCGAAGCCGTTGAACTCAATCGCCTGAACGATGACGGGCTGCCCTTCGTCGATGTCGAGCGTGATGTTCACGGCGTCCTGAGCGTTGTTCAGTGTCACGTCGAACGAGCGCACTTTGGCATCCGGATAGCCGCGGTCGTGGTAGAAAGCCGGAATCCGCTTGAGGTCCGCTTCGAAATCCGTGCGGCTGAAGTAGTGCTTGGCGCGCCAGGGAAACTTCGAGCTCGCGGCGGTCGCGAGGACGCCGCGCAACTCCGACACCTTCACCGCGTGCAGCCCGGTGAAGCTCAGTTTGTTGACTTTGACAGTCCCCTCGCCCTGCTTGCAGGCGTCGACCGCGAGGGCACTACACAAAAGACAAAAGATGAGCAGGCCGGAACACTTTCGCGGCAGCGCACGGGCACGCAGGGGGGGCAGTGAGGGCACGCGACCAGTCAGAAACACATCACGTGCCATTCGGGCGCCGGGCGGAGACCGTGCGACGGAGAGCGGCTGCCGGCGGCGGGCTACTCGTCAGGGACGACACGTCGACCGGTCGTCACCGCCAGGAGAACGCCAAAGCCGATCGCGATCACCAGCGCCAGAACCGTCCAGCCCGACGGAACCTGCCCGAGCGCGCCGCCGGACCACAGCGCGACCAGTGCGGCAGCGATCAGCACGAAATAGGAGACGAGATAGATATTGACGAAACGCATGTTCTCCGCAGGCCC
>DASXZC010000571.1:0-1561 GCA_036502165.1 Bryobacteraceae bacterium | reverse complement strand
CGCGATTGCCGCGAGAGCCGGGCTTCGTATGCGGCCTGAAGCCGTGGCACCGACTCTCAAGCAAACGGAACGCTGGATGCAGGCGGTGGTGCGGCATAACGGATCGGCCGAAGAGGCGATCGCGTCGCCGCAAGCTACGCGTCAGATCGCCGCATCGCGGATGCCGGTGCTTCCCTCGAAAACCCTAACCGCTGAGGAGCGGCTCGACGTCTACCGCGAGATGTATTGGCTGCGGCTGCGGGAGGCCCTCGCGATCGACTATCCGGAACTGCAGCGGTATCTCGGGAACGAGCAGTTCGATCAACTCTGCGACGCTTACGTTCAGCGGTATCCGTCGCGCAGTTATACGCTGAATCGGCTGGGCGATCACATGCCCAAGTTCCTGGCTGAGGGCGGATTCGAACGTCTCACCAAGCGCCGTGGATTCGTTACCGACCTCGCGCGGCTCGAGCTGCTCATGACGGAAGTCTTCGATGAAGAAGAGGCGCCTGTCTTAAACGAAGAGCAGGTGGCGCGAGTGCCGCTCGATGCGTGGGACACAATTAAGCTGCAGGCGATCCCGGCGTTGCGCTGCGGCGAGTTCCAATATCCGGTGTCTGAATACGTGACGGCGGTTCGTGACGAGAAGCCCGCGGGGCACCTGATGCGCCGCAGGAATTCGTGGGTCATCGTGTGCCGCCGGCATCAGTCGGTGTATCGTCTCGAAGTGGAGCGTACGGCGTATCGGTTGTTCACTGCGCTGGTCTCGGGGCAGACGTTAGGTGACGCGGTCGCGAGCGTGCGGGTGCAGCCGAAGATGCTCCAGCAATGGTTTACCAGTTGGGTGTCGAACCGCGTGTTCCGCGCGATCGAGTAGCAATTGGTCCGCGAATCGAGCGTCGACATCGCGGCACCTTGCGAGGCGGTCTTCGATGTTGTTCATGACTACAATGTACGGCTCGAGTGGGACACGCTCCTCAGCCATGCGTCGATCGTCGATGGATCTCATGAGGCTGCGGTCGGAGTGAGGACCCTTTGCATCGGGCGCGGCCATAACGTCGCGGGCTTCGGCATGGAGACCGTCTACATCAGCTTCGATCGTCCTTCTGCTGCGGCGGTGCGGATGACGCGTGGACCTTGGTTCATCGCGCAGTTCGCGGCGAGTATCCGGCACATAGCAGTCGGCTCGGGGAGCAGGGTGATTTACAAGTTCAACATCACGGGACGTCCCAAATTGCTGGGGCCGATCGTTTGTGTGATCTTCCAACGGGAGACGCGGAAGCGGCTCGAAGCGCTGAAGCGCTACGTCGAAATTCATTCGGCGAGTTGACGATTTCATACTACGCAAGTCCCACAAGCGGACATGGCGGCGCGGCGGCTTCCGCTAGAACGGCACGTTGAACGCAGCGCACGGCTTGTTTTGCAGCGACTTGCACGATCGGCGCATGCGGATTGCCAAATGGCTACTAGAGTGCCAAGGATCCGTCAATGATCAACGACTTCAGGTACGCGTTACGGACGCTCAGGCACAAGCCGGGCTATACGATCGCGGCGTTGTTGGCGCTCGCTCTGGGAGTCGGCG
>DASXZC010000570.1:0-10910 GCA_036502165.1 Bryobacteraceae bacterium | reverse complement strand
TCTGACGAGCCTTGATAACGAAAGAATTCGTCATGCCGCCTGTCTGGTGCTCGCCGAACATTTCCCGAGCGAAATTGGATGCCTGACGAGAATGATGGCCTCTGGGGACACGCCGTTCAAAGAGAAGGCCTCTCGGATTTTGAATACCGGGACGGGCCGCCTAATTGCCACGCTCCATCACAATCCGTTTTCCATCGGCGACTACCAGCGTCTCGACTATGCTCGCGAGATGATCGAGCATCCCGACAGCAGAGTCCGCGCCCTCAGTTGTGAATTGCTTAGCAGATTCCATTTGCATGGCCCGTACCGGAACTGCCCTTAATTGGGCCCTCACGGATGCGTCGTCAGCACAATCCGCCGGTACGACGTCAACGGCGGAGTTCCGCTGTTAGTCACGGCGAGGATGATATGCGCGGTCCCGTTCCCTCTGCACGGCAACCCCGGCAGCCACCTCGGACGGCACACCGCTGTCGGAGTCACTGTCGCCGCGGGCGCATTAGCGTTGGCGATCGTCACCGCCGAGTAGTTCGTGTCAGTCCCGCCGGCTTCCTCGTAGTGGAACCATTGATAGTGCAACGCGTGTCCATTCGGATCACGCGTGGCGCTCGCGTCGAGCGTCACCGGCTTTCCAATCGGCGCGTCGATGAAGATCGGCGCTGTGCCTGGTTGTCCATTCACGTCTACGAGAGGCGCGTGATTCGCGTGAGCAAAATCGTTGATCGTCCAATCCATACGCGCGGCGAAATCGTTTTGGAAAGCGTCGCGCCAGCGCCAGATCGTTGCCTGATCTGAGATATGCGGCGCGCCGTCTGCGCCGATGACAGTGTCTTGCGATGTGACACGCGAGAACATGTCGCCGCCTTGCGTCCAGATCGCGTGCGTTTCTCCATAAGGCTGGCGATACACGTAGCGGCCACCCCAGCCGCCCCAATCTGGACGGCGATAGCCGTTCAAGCCGTTGTCGATGAGGTTCAGATACGACGGCGTGTCGCCTTCCATGATGAACATGAATTTCGGATACGCTTTGCCGAGCGGCCCTTTCGCGCGGATGTTCGTGTCGAGCCATTCGTTCGTGACCACCGCCGCATTCGCGCCGGCGCAGTTGCGATAGTATTTGTCGCCGCTGATGCCGGTCCACGTTGCGTAGTAGTATTCACCGCCGGACTGAGTCGATGGCTCGACGATGTAGTAGAGAGCGGGAAACTCGCGGCGGATCCAGGATCCGGTGTCGTCCTGATCGGAAATCGAATAGACGCGCAGCTTGTCGACGAACTTCGCGGTTTGCTCCGCGGTGCGCGTGGCGCGGACGTGCAACAGGGCTTGTGCGAGCGTGTTCGTGCCTCCCCAGACGGAGATCCATAGGGGGCGCGGATCGTCTCGGTCGGCGGCCTTGATAATCGCACTCGCACCCTCTGACATACGATCCGCGCCGGTGGATGCGAGGCCGTAGCCGGGCTGTCCGGAAAATACGCGCGATTCCAATTCTTCGGCCGCGGGCCATCCCTTCGCGTGCAACAAAAGATTCGCGCGAACCTGCCCATATGCCTTGATCACCGATCGCATCGTTTCCGGATGGACGGTGGTCTTCTGCCAGGTGGACGTCGACGCGATGAGCCCTTCGACCTCGAATTCGTTCGAGTAGAGGAGGAATCGCACGAGCGACATCTGGTCATCCGGCTCATTGCCAATGTCGCTGAGCACGATCACGCGGGGGCGGCCGGCGGAGTTGTCGACCGCAGTCGAATTGGCAGCGAGCAAAGAGAAAGCAGACAGGGCCGCGAGGATCGGCAACAGAGATCGCATGGTATTTACTCTATGGCAATTCCCAAGCCCAAAAATACGATTGGGAACCCGATCCAGAGAAGGATCAGGTTCCCGTCGTGTCAGCGAAGAGAGTCTCTTCGGTTAGAACGTGAACCGCACGCCCACTTGAGCGCGGCGTGCGTTGGTGCCGTCGGGGAATCCGCCGGACGCATTGCCAAGGCCCGGCGTGGTTGGCGCGCACGTCGTCGCCGTGGCGGACGCGCAGGGTGCGATGACGAAATTCGGAGCGGTCGCAGTTCCCTTGTTCGCAGCCGTATAGCCTGAGGTAACGACGCCAGTGTTGGCGACGGTGTTGGTCAGGTTGAAGACTTCGAACAACAGTTGCAGCGACATCTTCTCGCGGATCTCAAACAGCTTGCTGAGGCGCGTGTCGAAGCGATAGGTGGGGTCGATCATCAGCGGATTGTTGGGCAGGAACGGCACGCGGTTGTCGCCACCGAGTCCGGTGAGGGAACCGGTGAACGCCAGCAGATTGCTGACGTTCGTGGTCGAAGAGAAGCTCACCGACTCGAACGTCGGACGGCCGCTCGCGAGTGTGAGCAAGCCTGTCAATTCCCAGCCGTTGACGACGTACTTGGCAAGCGCACTATCGCTCTTCCAGAATTTCGGACGCGCGATGAACGTGCCGACCAGGCGATGGCGCTGGTCGAGGTTGCCGTTGCCTTTGTCGTTGCTGTACGCGCCGTTATAGAGGCCCATCGGTCCGCTGCTGAAGAAGAGCGCGTTCGAGCCGGACTCCTGATTCTCGTCGAGTTCGTGAGACCAGGTGTAGGCGAGCGTGCCTTGGAAGTGGTTCGAGAAGCGCTTGTTCAACTGCACCGCGAGGGCGTCGTACCATTGCTTGCCGCCGTTTTCGACTTGGTTGATATGGCCGTAGCGGCTGTCGACGCGATTCGCCAGCAGATACACAGGAGTGCTGAAGACCTGCCCGGTCGGCTGGAAGCTGGAATTCAGGATCGTGAAGTCGTAATCCTGGCTGCTGAGCGGTCCGATGTTGAGGTCGCGAACCGTATACAGGCGCTTGCCACGGTTCTGGATGTAAGACGCTGTCAGGCTCGTCGTCCTCGTCAAGGCGCGCTCGACTGCGACGTTGATCTGCTGCGTATATGGGTTCCGCAGGTTCGGCGCCGCGAACGTGATGCTTCGGTTCGATGCCAGGGCTCCGGCGGGGCTTGCGAGAGTATTCGGGAACACCGGCGCGCCGGCGGAAGCAGGATTGGTAATGCTGAGGCTCTGCGTGTAAACGTCGTTGTTGGTAAAGAACGTATTGATCAGGCCGGATTGATAGCGCGCATAGAACAGTCCATAACCGGCGCGAAGCACCGTCTTTTCATTCAACCGGTAGGCGAGTCCGATGCGAGGCGCGAAGTTCGTGCCGGAGGAGGGAATCTTGCCCGTTTCCGGATAGTTCGGATTGGTCACGGTCGGCTGCGGCAGAATCGAATATTCGTAGCGGAGGCCGTAGTTGGCGGTCAACCGCTTGGTGATTTTCCAGCTATCCTGCGCGTAGAATCCGAGATCCTTGATCACGGTGTCGACAATCGGATTGCCGAAAACCTGTACATAGTTCGAGTAGTGGCTGGGGCCCGCGGCGGGGCTGGTGAAATCCTGAGCAAACGTCGTGACGTTCGAATACGTGTACGATCCAAAACGGTTGGTCAAGCTGTTGGCGTAATCTTCCGTCCTCGCGATATCCACGCCGAACTTGAAGTTATGGGCGCCCTTCACAAGCGACAGGTTGTCGGCCCACTGGAAGCGGTTCTCGCTGGGATTGACGCGGGGAAGAACGTTGTAACCACCGAGCGTGCTGAGGCCCGCGACGCTGAGACTGACGGTTCCAATCGGATAACCGGCGAGGAGCGTCGGATCGAAATCGTCGGCCTGGCGATCTTTGAACCAGCCGAAGCGGAATTCGTTGACGACCGTGCTGGTGGGCACGAACGTCCAGGAGAGTTTGCCGATGCGGTCGCGAACGGAGTCGTCGCCATTGGTTCCGACGGCCGCGCCGCTGGTACTCGAAACGCCCGTCTGGATGCCATTCGGAGAAGAGAATTTCAAATAGTTCAAGCTGGCGCTGATCGTGTTGCGATCGTTGAGGTGGTAGTCGAGTTTGAGGAAATAGAGCTGTTGGTCGGCGCGGCGATTCGTCAATCCGAACAGGCGCGGGAGGACGCTATTGATCGCATTGCACTGGGCGGGAGTGGCGGGCGCTCCGCAACCGATCCACGTCTGCGTAGCCGCGTTGACCGAGGAGTTGATTACCGTATCGGCCATCGGATCATGGCGGCGTTGGATCTCGGTTCCGAAGAACGCGAACAGCTTGTCTTTGACGATCGGACCGCCGATCGTGCCACCGGTCTGATGACGCACTTCCGGCGGATTGATAGCGGCATAGCGGTCGCGCGCATCGAGCGAACGATTGCGGAAGAACCAATAGGCCGTACCGTGCACCTGGTTGGTGCCGCTCTTGGTGATCGTATTGACGACGCCACCGGATGCGCGGCCATACTCGGCTGAGAAGTTTGAGCTGACGACCTGGAACTCCTGCACAACGTCCTGGGACATCTGGGAAGCCAGGCGCGTGCGGCCGGAGTTTTCGTTGTAATATTGGTTCGTCGTATCGACGCCGTCTACCAGGAAGCTGTTGCCGCCGGCCATGCCGCGGAAGGTGAGCAAACCGAAATCGGCGTCCTTGGTGACCGCGGGCGTCAGCACGACGAAGGAATCGACGCGGCGTCCGTTAATGGGCAGATTGTTAATGAGCGCGTTGTCGACGACTTCGGATGTTTCCGTCTTCACGTCATCGACCGCGGGCGCTTCGCTGGTGACGTCCACATGCTGGGTGATCGTGCCAACCGCGAGCGTAATATTCAAATTCAGAACCTGCCCGACTTGTACGACCAGATTCTCGGCTGTGTATCCCGCGAACCCTTGTTTGTCGACTGAGACTTTGTAACCCCGCTCCGGTGTCAATGCGGGCGCGGCGAAGGTGCCGGCGCTGGTGGTCGACAACTCGCGAGTGAGAGCGAGCGAGGAATTGGTGACCAAAACCTTCGCGCCCGCGACGGGAGCGCCCGAAGCATCAAGAACCGTTCCTGAGATAGCCCCCAAGCCGGCTGTGGCTTGACACCAAGCTGCGCAAGAGAATAAAAAACCAAGAGATAGTGCCGTTAAGGCTTTGTTCATGCGAACCCCTTTGCGTTCATGATAGTACCATTTCAACGTATCAGTTCGATGAAAGGGGACCGTGGACGGGGGCCCTAGTGGACGGCTTCCCAGTGGCAACTGGTACCGAACGGATTGGCGACAACGATCTTCTTCATGCCATCCGCGATCGTCCCGTTAGGGGACGTGTCACCGGGAGCACAGGACTTCGTGCCGTTGCCGAGAGGGATGTCGGGACGAGGCACTCCTCCGGAATCCCCTTTGACCACAACGGCGCTGCTTCCGCCCGCGGGGGCCTGCGTCGCCTGCACCGGTGCAATCGGATTGTTGTCCACCAGATCGGCAAGTTCCTTGGTGAATTCCTTGTCATGCCACTTGAGGGTGATCGTCTTCGAGTCGAACTTCACGATCTCCCAATCGCCCACAGTGTCGCCGAATTTGTAGATCTTCTGCCCGGCGCCGTTGTGCTCGGTGAGGATCACGCGGGCTTCATCAGGACCGCCGAACATCATGACACCATTCGATTTCGGAAACGGAGGCACCGGCGGCTCCGGCGCCGGCGGAACGACGTCGACGATCACCGTCGGATTGCGATCCTTCGAGAACAACGTACGCATCGCGATATCGGAATAGGCGGTTGCGTTGACCGCCTGCACCTGCGGCGCCGGCGCGGAGCCTCTGTAGATCAGGCGCCGCTCGCCATTCAGACGCACCATGTCCTCGCGCTGGCGCGCATCCGACCACAGCATGCGCAGTCGCGTTCCCAGGCCGATTGAAATCAGCAGGAGCAAGGCATTCAGATAAAACAGGCGGCGGGTCATTTGTTTTCTACAACACTCCCGGGCGCTTCTCGGGCACCAGGCGTTTCGGAACCAGGCCCGACACAGTCACCGCGAACTGCAGCGTCTTGTTCTTCGGATTGCCCAGGTTGATCCGCATGTCCTCGGTGGCGATCAGTTCAGGCCGTTTCGTGATGTCCGCCAGGAAATTGGTCACCTGATCGATGCCGCACTCCGCCGTGACCTGCACCGCGATTTGCCCGTACTCGCCGCCATAGATGGCCGGCTGGGCGATCGTGACGTTGCGCAGATCGAAACCCTCCTGCCGCGCGACCTGGCGCACGGACTGCACCAGCATGGCCTGCGCCTGCGGCAGCGTGTCGGCGACGATCAGTCCTTTTTCCCTGGCGATCAACTGGCTTTGGACGTCCTTGAGCAGACCCTCTTTTTCGGGGATCTTCGCTTCTTTGGCCCGCAGGCGCTGCAACTGGACCTCGAGTCCTTCGCGGCTATTCGAAACAGCCTGTGCAGCCGGTTTCACAGACGAGTCCGAAGTCGGCCATACCAGCCAGATCAGACCAGGCACCACCGTGAAGAGGAGTATCTTGATCGCTCGTTTGTCGCGGTCGGAGATCGTCATCGTACGGGTCCGGCTCCTGTGCCCGGGCGGGCGGCTTGCGCCTGCTGCAGCAGAGGCGGCTGCGGCGGCATCTCACGCGTCGTGCGGATGCGGAACAATTCTGTGCGGCCATCGGCGCCGCGCCCCAGCGGCATCGTGAAGTCGGAGTTCATGAATAGCGGCGACTGATCGAGCGTCTTCAGCATCCCGGCCGCCTGGTCCGCTTCTCCCGCGATAGTGACCGTCGTGCGATTCATCTCGAATGTATTGACCCAAGCCGGCGGAGCGACGATTCGCGTGAGTTCGTTCAGGGCGTCAAGATCGGCCTGCGACTGCCGCTTGTATTGATCGATCAGTTGGATGCGCTTAAGCGAATTGCGAGTGGCGAGGTCGAGCGTGTCGGCTTTCTTCGATGCGGGCGCCAGATCTTTGACCTGTTCCTGCAGGATCGACTGGAACCGCCGGTCCTCAATATCCGAATAGAACACGTTCGCGAGCAGCAAGAGCAACGCGGCCGATCCCAACACCGCCGTCGGGATGTAGACGAGTTTCGAATTGACGCGGCGCTGATCGAGCGGCAGCAGATTCAATCGTCCGGCACGCCTGGGAACCGCCGACGCGATGGCCGCGGCATAGGCGAGCGCGTAGTCGCCAAGCGGGATCGTGGCATCGATCGTCCGCGGCGACGGTAGGATGCGCTCGTACTTTTGGACCTCGGTCTCAGGCACCAGCCGCAACTCGGAGAGCGCCATCGCCACGGCCCGTGCGGAGAAGGCCTCAGCAGGTGCATCGAAAGCGTTGGTGAACAGCGGATGAGCGTCGCTTTCGCCGTAAATCTCGACTCGACCGTCGCGCGACATTCCGGCTGCGAATCCGGTAACCGGAGCCGAATCGTATACTCGCCGGGCCGCGTACAGCACTGATCCTGAAACTGAAAATGCCGAGACGACCACGCCGGCTTCCGCGAACAGATTCGTATACCGCGCGACCAGATCCTTGCGGGCGATTCCGACCGCGACAACGGGTCCACTGAGACGCGCCCAATCGAAAACGACATCATCTTCCGGATACGGATGCAGCGAGTCGAGTTGATAGCTGATCGCCGAAGGGACGTCTTCGTCTTTCACGCCGGGAAGAGCGATCTCGCGAACGATGATCTCCGAGCGCGGCAGCACAACTGTCGCCGCAAGATGCTTACCGGCGCAGGATTTCAGGAAGTCCGAATATTCGTTCGCCCATTCGGATGCGGGACGTTCCGCGAACCGCTCGATGGTCGTGACGCCCAGGACATCGATGCCGCCGGGCCGCACTTTCGTTGCCGCGACCAGCAGGTTCTTGCCCGAAATCTCGATGCCGACACCGGTGCCGATCGACAGCCATTTCCGAAATGTGTTCTTGTCTGCCATCTGTGACGCTGTCTAGAAAGGTAACGTCAAAAGCGCCGCCGGTGCAGCCTGGTCACGCCAACGCATGATCGAAAACGGCGGCTCGGTCTGCGCCAGTTGTTGCGGAAGGAACGCGATGGTCGCCGAGACGGTGCGCGACAGATCGCTCAAACGTCCGTCCGCCAGGCGAATGCGCGCCGTCGCACGCAGCGTCCACGTCGAGCGGGCGCCGGTTGCAACCTGCAGCTTGCCCGCGGCCGGAGTCCCGGCGACGAGCGGAGCGATTTGATCCATATTCCGGAACGGGACGATCATGCGCTGCTGGATGATCGCATTGATCGATTGAGGCGGAACTCCAATGGCCGCGAGCAGCAGCGGAGGAGCGGAGTTCACATCGATCTCATTCCCTTGACTGCCGAAGGTCGTGATGGCATCCCGCAGGCCGCCCAGGGGGATGAGGCGGCCTTGCGGATCGCGGTCGAATCTGCCGTAAAACAAATCGGGCGTCATGCCTCTCACAAGGAGTACTTCTTCAATCTCTTCAAAGGACGCATGACGAGGCCGGAAAGTCTGATCGGGATTCATAAAGCCCAACCCCGGCGGACCCGGCGTTCCCGAGCGCCAATCCAGAATATTAGCGGTGATTTGCGCGGCATCCATCGGGTTCGCCCCCGACGCGACCAGCAGGGCTTCGATCTGCTGCGGCGGTGCGAAGTTGATGTTGATTTTCGATCCCTCGGGGATCACTTCGACGACCGCAATGCCAGACGCATAATTGAAGCGCAGGTACGGCATCGGCGCGCGATAGTATCGCGGCGAGTTATCAGGATTGACGTAGTTCTGCAGGCCCCATTGAATCCATAGAATCGCGCGATCGATCGATCCGGACGCGAGGTAGGAAGCCCGCAGTCCTTCGCTCGCCGTGGCGGTCCGGTCCGTTTCCGTACGGACCGTACTTGCGACAGAGAGCGCGATGGCGGAGAGTGCCGCCGACAGCCATAGGACCGCAAGCAGAGCCCCGCCGCGCCGCGAGTTCCTAATTCGCGTCATATTGAATCCTCGGATCCCGCGTCACGTGGACCGGCGCCACGATAGTGACGAGCGGCAGCCGCAACTGCGCGGTCGGCAGTGGAACCATTTCGATCCGTATCGCGGAGGGCAGAATATCCTTGCCCCACATCGGCACCCACCGCTCGAACGGCGGATCCTGCAGCGTCTCGCGATACGACATCCGGCACACGGCGAGATGGTCGGCCAGAACAAAAGAGTTTGATCCTGTTTGGACTGGAACGAACAACGGTATCGGCTGCCCGGTCAGCGGACTCGGACGCATGCCGAGGCAAAAACTCCCCGTACTCACCGGCCCGGCGTAGATATGTTCGTTGACGATCAGTCGAACGCCTTCGTTTTCCCCAGGGATCACCTGGAATTCGAGAATCGTCGGATATCCGCGCGCCGCATCCTCGAGCGAGAAGCTCGACACGAACCGCATGGTCTGCTCTTCGCCTTGAAAGAACGTCACTCCTCCGCCGGGAGGAGGAGGAGCCGAGCTACCGCCGCCGCCACTGCATTGCGCCTTCGCGAAGACCATGTTGGCGATCTGCGAATCAATGATCCGGTTGACGCTCATCACGCGGCGGTTCGAGTATAGGCGGTCGTTGATTCTTCCCATCGTCGACAAGCCCAATTGGATTGCCATCAGCATGCCCGTCGACAAGAGCGCCATGAGCGTAACCGCGATCAGCAGTTCGATGAGGGTGACGCCGCGCTGTGAGGATCGCCGCCGCCTCATGGATTTGCCCCCGCCCCCGCTTTCATCGCATCGGCATCGGCCGGCCCGAGCACTCCGCGGCGGAACCCCTCGAGCGTGAACGTTCGTTCGCGTTCCGCGCCATCATGCCAATAGACGGTGAGTTCCACGCGATCGAGCACGGCCGTTCCCGGACCGAAGCCCGGCGGCACGTCGAATGGACGTACCATCGCTTTCCATGCCACAGGAATCGATCCGGTCGCCTGTTCGTTCCAGACTCCTTGCACGGGAACGAAGCGTGGGATCAGACGCTCGACGAGAAGTTCATCCATCTTGCGCTTGGCGAGGATGGTCGCGCGGTCGTAATCGGTGAGCCGCGCCGCGTTGCGGAGCGTGCCTGATAACAGCGAAACCAATCCGACGACCGCGAGGCCCATGATCGTGGTCGCGACCAGCACCTCGAGCAGCGTGAATCCGCTCTGCCTACGGGCGCGCATGCTATTCATCGACCCGCGCAACCTGCCCGCGTTCGATCTTCGGAGCACCGGTGATCGGATCGATCCGGATCATACGCAGTGCGCCGTTATGATTCGCGATGCCGACGCCGATGCGCGGAGCAGTTCCACCCGGATAAATATAAAAGCGCCGCACCTCGCCGTTGGCGGAATTCGACGCACCCCCGGGGAGCTCAGGCTCGATCGCAACGAGCGTCACGTTCGAGGGGAGTTCGTAACGCCGTTCGAATCCAGGCTCGGTCGAATGCAGCACGATGGTCCGCGCGGCTTTGTCGATCGTCACCTCGACCGCGACCTGGCGCCGATTCGCACGTTCGACGGCGCCATTCAGAAAGGCGACGATTTCATCCGCCGAACTCGACAGCCGGATCCCGTCTAGCGACGAGGCGACCGATGGATACACCGCGCCCGCCATGATCGCGACGATGACCATCACGACCATGATTTCGAGCAGCGTGACACCGGCCTGGGCTCTTCGGGCTTCAGATCGTCTGGGAAGAAGTTGAGGCAACTCAACGTTAAGGACGCGTGGGCACGCCCGAAAGTTGAAGCGCCGCCCGATTCCCCGCTGCCATTCCATGCTGGGGATTATAGCGGTAAAGGTACCGTGGCCAGAAGCCCGTGTACCTGCGCGGCACGCAGTCGAGCGCACGGAAGCGATCGCCCAAGTCCTGCTGAAGGACGTAGGAATCCGCCAGATAGCTGAGCATCGAATCGGTTTCGAGGCCTGAGTTTTGAAGGATATAGACGGGCGTATCGGGATGATCGGGATTCACCGCGGACTTCAGAACATCCTTGACGCGATCGGTATCGGAAGCAGCCGCGCCGGGGCCCCGCTCCATATCATCGAGCGGCACCCAATGGGCAGCCGCT
>DASXZC010000569.1:0-1598 GCA_036502165.1 Bryobacteraceae bacterium | reverse complement strand
CGCAATCCACGCCGCCGCCCGCGACCGGAATGCGGCGGCCAATTGACGCAACCGTGTCAGACCGCGAAAGCGGCGTTGCCGCAAGACCTGACGCGGCAGCCGTCCGAGGCCAGCCAGATCAAGCGCCAGCGCGCGATTGCCGGTGCGCGCGACATTTTCACGAAGCTGATGCTTGTCGCTCGTGAAAATGCGAATGCCGTTTCTCCCGCGCGAAATGGACACATACCACTGCTTCGCGTCAGTCGCCGCCTTCACCATCGAATCGGAGAACAGCACGTAGTCCACGGTCTTGCCTTGCGAGGCATACGACGTGACCGCGTAGCCGCGCCCGAACTGCCGATAGTCGCTTGGGACAATGCGGCCGTCATCGAGCGCGATTGCACCATCGGCGCGAATGGCGCGCACGGTGACAAGCTCGCCATTCGCCAGGCGCCGACCATCGGCGGTGGCGGCATTTGCCTTGAGTTGCAGGCGGTCGCCAGCAGCGAGCGTCAGTTCCCGCTTTCGGCACACCGTCACGCGATCCAGGTGCTTCACCGCGATACAGCCGACTTTGCGATCGGTTTCGACAATCACCCCGTTTTTGCCGACTCCGAGGAACCGGGCGGTTTCGCCCCGCCGAAAGCCGACCACATCCCGGTTCATTACGAGCACGGAGTCCGCGTCATAAAATCGCTGGTCGCGCTTCTGCGCATCCGTCAGGTCGATTCGTTCCAGAGCGACCACCGTCTGCTCCGCCGACGCAATCAGACTTTCCGATTTCAGCGCCTGCCGCACCGCATCGTTCACTTTGTGAATCTCCGACCAGGTTTGCGCGACAACGACCGTGGATTGGCCTTGCCGCGTGAGGTCGAGGTAGTCGGCAGTCAGCCGCTCATGCTGCTGACCAAGGCCGCACTCGACGACTGCGCCGCTTTGCTCAAGGCGATCAAACGATGCGGCAACGTCTCCCCTCCCGCTGCAAAACGTCGCGAGTGAGCGACTACAACTGTGTGGACGTGATTCGTGAGGCGCACGCCACGATTGTCGCTGCCGCGCAGTCCTCCACGTCATTTGTTCCGCCGCTGGGCCGCGACAAGGCGCGTGTCCTCACGCTGAATCTGCGCAACCGGATGATCTTCAAAGCCGCCGACGAGGAGGGCGCGGTCGAGAGCGCGGATTTTCTCGGGAAGAAGAAATTCATCCGCCGCACTTGGGGATTCTCCCACGGGAGAACGTCGAGCAACTACAGCGAACAGGAGGAGCATAAAATCAAGCCCTACGTGCTCCGCAGTCTGCCTAAGCACCACTGCATCTTGGTTCACGCGGAACGCGGCTATAAACGGACGTTGCTGCCACCCATCGAGCCGGATGGAAAAGTGTGTTCATGGTTCAGGGAATGGTGATGACGATGCCCGACGACGCACCCATCATCCGTTTTCCGAGCGAAGAGGAGCAGCAGGCCACGCTTGATGAGTTCGCGCGCGAAATGCGGCGGGTGAAAGAGCGGAAGGAATCGGTTTCACCGCAGAAGCTCCAAGAAGCACTGGAGACAATTTCCGATTATCTTAAAACCGGCTGGAGCACCGGAGGTGGGAGGCGTCTTCGCCAATTCGTGT
>DASXZC010000568.1:0-24374 GCA_036502165.1 Bryobacteraceae bacterium | reverse complement strand
AAGCCGGAAGCGGCTCCGCAGGCGGCTGCACCGGCGGTGACCGGTGGTCCGCTGGTTCCGCCTTTGTCGCGGCCTTTGCGTCCGCCACTGGCGGGGCATGGCCCGATTGCGCCGCCGATCGGACCTCCTCCGCCTCCGACGATCCCGATTCCCACGGTGACAGCTCAGCCGGCGCCACAACCTCCGCCGCCTGCGGCCCCTCCGCCGACGACGGCTGCGGCTCCCGCGCCGCCTGTTCAGCCGAAGATTGTTTTGCCGCCGTCTCTGCAACCGGTGCCCGTGCCGCCTGTCGCGGCTGGTGGGTCAGAAGAGTCGACGCCGCGCATGCCGGCGAAACCGGTGGCTCCGCCGATGGCGAAGCCCGGTGGAATTCTGGCGCGCCCGGTTCCGACTGCCGGTGGATCGGCGATTCGTCCGGGACAGATTTTGACCGGTCCGCGGCAGCCGCTGCCGGCGGATTTGACGGGTGGCCCGGCGGCTCCCCGCACTCCGATTGTGCAGCGTCCCGGCGCTCCGCGCGTTCCGGCTCCTCCTCCGGGACCAGGGATGGCGGGACCGAGGCCCGGATCGGCGGCTACACGGCCGCATGGTCCTGGAGCGCCGCAGATTCCGCAGCCGCAGCTTCGTACACATCCGCAGCAGCATCCGACTTCTCCCGGCGGCCCATCCGCTTCAGGAGGAGGGCTGCAGACTGCGGCACCTGCGCGTCCGCTCGCTGGACAACCGGCGACGCGTCCGGTAGTTCCGCCGCGTCCTGATTTAGTCGCGCGGCTGCAGCAGCAACAACAGCCCGCTCCGCGAGGAGGTCCGGGACAACCGGCGCCCCCGATTCCGCGGCCCGGATTCCCGACGCGTCCGCAGGGACCGGCGCCGGGGCAACCGATTTATCGCGGCCCGATTCGTCCGGGCCAGCCGACGATGCGTGGTCCGGGAATTCCGGGCGCACCGGGACCGGGAGGTCCTGGCGGGCCAGGGGGTCCGGGAGGTCCAGGAGCATTCCGCCGTGGACGTCCGCAGCATCCGACATCGCCGCTGCGTCCTGAGACCGCCGCGCCGCCGCCGACTGAGCAGCAGCGCCGTCATCAGACCAAGCCGGCGAGCCGTGCGCGAACCCGCGCCGAGATTGAGGAAGGAAAGCTTCGCACGCCGTATCCAAGGCGTCAGGAGCAGACCATCCAGGCGGCCAACAAAGAGATCACGATTTCCGAAGGCATCACGGTAAAAGAGCTTTCGGAAAAGATGGGCGTGAAAGCCGCGGACGTCATCAAGCGTCTCGTGAGCAAGAAAATTTTCGCGACCATCAACCAGACCCTCGACGCCAAACTGGCCGAGGAACTGGCGCGCGACTTCGGCTCCGTCACGACACAGGTCAGCTACGAAGAAGAATCGACGCAGTTCATCGACACGGTGGAAATCGACGCGGATCGCGAGAAGCGTCCGCCCGTCGTCACCATCATGGGTCACGTCGACCACGGTAAGACTTCGCTGCTCGATGCGATTCGCGAAGCGAACGTCGCGGCACGCGAAGCCGGCGGCATTACGCAGCACATCGGCGCGTACCGCATCGACTACAAGGGCAACCTGATTGCCTTCATCGACACGCCCGGTCACGAGGCGTTCACACGTATGCGCGCCCGTGGCGCGAAGGTTACGGATATCGTCATTCTGGTCGTTGCGGCGGACGACGGCGTCATGCCGCAGACGCTCGAAGCGATCGATCACGCAAAAGCCGCTGGGGTTCCGATCATTGTCGCCATCAATAAGATCGACAAGCCGGATGCCCAGCCGGAGCGGATCAAGCAACAGCTCGCCGATCGCGGCCTGCTGGCGGAAGACTGGGGCGGCGACACCGTCATGGTCCCCGTATCGGCCAAAGCCAAGCAGAATCTCGACCTCTTGCTCGAGATGATCCTGCTGGTGGCGGAAATGCAGAATTTGCGGGCGAATCCGGCGAGGCCGGCGACGGGCAACGTGCTCGAAGCGAACCTCGACAAGGGACGCGGCCCGGTGGCGACTGTGCTCGTACGAAACGGCACGCTCAACATCGGCGACTTCGTGATCTGCGGCAGCGTGTTCGGAAAGATCCGCGCCATGTTCAACGATCAGGGCGTCGGCGTGCGATCGGCCGATCCTTCGATGCCAGTCGAAGTGCTGGGGCTCGATTCCCTGCCCGAGGTCGGCGACGGCTTCCAGGTAGTCACCGACACGGCGAAGGCCAAGCAGATCGTGATGTTCCGCGAAACCCGGCAACGGGAAGCGACACTCGCGAAATCGAAACGCGTCACGCTCGAGACCCTTCACGACAAACTGCGTGAAGGCGACATCAAGGAATTGAACATCATTCTGAAGACCGACGTGGGCGGTACGGCCGAAGTGCTGACGGACACGTTGCAGAAGCTGTCGAGCGACAAAGTTCGTCTGCGCGTCCTGCGCGCTGGCGTCGGCGCAATCACGGAGAGCGACGTCCTGCTGGCGACGACTTCCGAAGCGATCGTGGTCGGATTCAATGTCCGGCCGGAGCGCAAGGCAGTGGCGATCGCTGAGCAGGAAAAGGTCGACATCCGCCTGCATACGATCATTTACAACCTGACCGACGAGATCAAGCGCGCCATGACAGGCATGCTCGAGCCGGTCTACAAAGAGGTTTATCAGGGCCGTGCCGAGGTGCGTGACGTGTTCCGCATCACGAAGGTGGGTACGGTGGCGGGCTGCTACGTGAACGACGGATTCATCAAGCGGGACAGCGATATCAGGCTGCTGCGCGATAACGTCGTGATCCACACGGGCAAGGTCGATACCCTGAAACGATTCAAGAACGATGCCAGCGAAGTGAAGAGCGGATTCGAGTGCGGCATCGCGATTCAGAATTTCAATGACATCAAGCCGGGGGACATCATCGAGGCGTTTGCGACCGAGCGGGTCGCGCCCGAAGTATTTGTCTAACGCGTATGCCAGCGGCGTCCATTGGAGCCTTGACTCTGGAACTTCGGATCGAGGATGCCCATTCGCTCAAGGACAAGCGGCACGTCGTGCGCGGCCTGAAAGACCGGCTGCGCCACAAGTTCAACGTGTCGGTGGCGGAGATCGGATCGCAGGATTTGTGGCAGCATGCGGTGATCGCGATCGTCGCGGTGGCAAGCGATCGCGAGTACGCGGAGCAGTTGTTGAACGCGGTCGAGAAGGAAGCTGAGAATTTCCTGGGCGGCGCGCTGACGGCGTCCGGGGTGGAGTGGCTGGCGTGAGAAAGGAGAGGTCGCAACCATGGTGGGTCATCGTGCGCAACGTATCTCCGAGGCGCTCCGCGAGGAGCTGAACGAAATGATCGGATACGAGATGTCCGATCCGCGGGTTCAGGATATCGAAGTGATCGAAGTCGTCCTGAGTCCGGATGGAAAAAAAGCCCAGGTCCGCTTATCGGTCCCTGGGGGAGAGGCGAAGCAGAAGGAAGCGCTCGAAGCACTCGAGCACGCCCGAAGCTTTTTCAAGAGAGAGTTGAACATCAGGCTGCACATGTTCCGGATTCCGGAAATGCGATTCGACGCCGAAGGGTTGCCGGAAAACGGCAGCCGGCTCGACTTTTTGTTCCGCCGCATCAAGCGGGGGCGTCCGCGCGACGGGCAGCAGGCGGCGGCATCTTCTTCTTCCACGCACGAGAAAGACTCCGGTCAATGAGCTTCGTCCGCCGCCGCGCCGGTATTTTCCTGGCCCTCCTGTTTGCCGTGCAAGGCGCGCCGACTACCGCCGCATCGAGCCAGATGATGCGCGTCGAGACGAGCGTGCCCGCGATGGGCGGAACGTTCTCGATCGTCGCATACGGAACCGATACAGAAGTGCTGCGCTCCGCGACCGAAGCAGCCGCTGAAGAAGCCCGGCGCCTCGATCAGGCGATGTCCAACTACGTGCCCACGAGCGAGTGGAGCGAGATCAATCGCGACGCGTCGAACCAGCCGGTGAAGGTCAGCGAAGAGATGTTCGACCTGATCGCCGCCTGCGTCGATTACAGCAAGGCGAGCGAAGGCGCGTTCGATATCACGGTCGGTCCGCTGATGAAAGTGTGGGGATTTTATAAGGGATCGGGACACTTACCGCACCGCGCGGAGGTCCGCACGGCGCTGGGACATATTGGATATCAGTACATCCAACTGGACGCGAAGGCGCACACGGTGCGGTTCTTGCGATCGGGGATGAACATCGATCCGGGTGGAATCGGCA
This sequence comes from Bryobacteraceae bacterium, assembly GCA_036502165.1. Taxonomy (GTDB): domain Bacteria; phylum Acidobacteriota; class Terriglobia; order Bryobacterales; family Bryobacteraceae; genus F-183. The sequence continues at coordinate 20,162 of DASXZC010000568.1, read as the reverse complement.
AGGGCTACGCAGTCGATCGGATGATCGACATCCTGAAAAAATACGGTGTGAAATCGGCGCTCATTTCCGCGGCGCGTTCGAGTATTTATGCGCTGGGAACGCCGCCGGGCGAGCCGGGGTGGCGCGCGCAGATCCGCGATCCGCATGACGGGTCGAAGGTCGTGACCGAAGTGTTGTTGCACGACGAGTCGATGTCGACATCCGGCAACTACGAAAAATTCTTCCTGGCGGAAGGCAAGCTTTACAGCCACATCATGGATCCGCGGACGGGCTTTCCGTCGCAGGGAATGATCCAAGTTTCCGTCATTACGCCACGCACGATCGATTCGGAAGCGTGGACGAAACCAGTTTACATTCAAGGCCGCGAATGGGCCGAGAATCATTTACCAAAAGGCTTTCGCGCCTATGTGTGCGAGGACGATCAGCCTGCACGGGGACCCTTCGTGGCCACCCGGGGAGAGAGAGAACCATGCGTGTGGCTCCGATGAATAGCCGCTTCCTTGATGCCTGCAAGCGCCGCCCGACAGATGTTCGGCCGGTGTGGTTTATGCGCCAGGCCGGGCGGTACATGAAGCAGTACCGGGATATCCGCGCCAAGGCCGGCATCCTCGAAATCTGCAAGCGGCCGGATCTGGCGGCGCAGGTGACGATGCAGCCGGTCGAGATTCTCGATGTCGACGCTGCGATCATCTTCGCGGATCTGCTGCTACCCGTGGAGCCCATGGGATTGAAGCTCGAATTCATAGGCGGCGAGGGTCCGCGCATCGACAATCCGATCCGCAACAGCTCGGACATCGATTCGCTCTCGATCTCGAACACGGACGATTTGGGCTATGTCGGCGAGTCGATCCAACTGGTAGTGAAGGAACTCGCCGGACGCTGCCCGGTGATCGGCTTCGTGGGCGCGCCGTTCACTTTGGCGAGCTACATGATCGAAGGCGGCCCGTCCAAAAATTATCTGAAGACCAAGCAGATGATGTACAAGGACGAGACGCTGTGGCGGCGGCTGATGGGCAAGCTGGTCGACGTGCTCGGCTCGTTCGCGCTGATGCAGACGGCGAACGGAGCGCGCGCGATCCAGGTGTTCGATAGCTGGGTCGGAACGCTGGGCTCCGATGATTACGTCCGCTACGTGCAGCAGTATTCGCGCGCGTTGATCGAGCGGATCCGCACGAGCGGAGTGCCGGTCATCCACTTCGGAACAGGCACGGCTGGATTCTTCCGCGAGCTCCATGCGGCCGGTGGCGACGTGCTGGGCGTCGATTGGCGCATCAATATCGACCAGGCGTGGATGGACATCAGCTATCGCTCGGCGATCCAGGGGAACCTCGATCCGGCGATGTTGCTGGCTCCGCTTCCGGAGTTGAAGGTACGAGTGCATGAGTTGCTGAAGCGCACGGGCACGCGGCCCGGGCACATCTTCAATCTTGGGCACGGCATTTATCCCGAGACGAGTGTCGACCACGTCAAGGCCGTCGTGGACATCGTCCGCAATTTCAGGCCGTAACGTGCGAGTGATCATCGCGGGCGGCGGCATCTCCGGACTCGCCGCCGCTTACGATCTGCGTCAAAACAAGACCGAGCATCTGCTGGTCGAGAGCAGTTCCCGGCTCGGCGGAGTCATCCGCAGCGAACGCATCGAGGGCAACTTACTCGAGTGCGGCCCCGACAGTTTCATCGCGCAAAAGCCTGCTGCTTTCGAGCTGATTCGTGAGATCGGGCTCGAGGACGACGTCATCGGCTCGAACGACGATCGTCGCGTCACGTATATCCGCAAGCACGGCCAACTGATCCCCTTGCCTGAAGGAGTGATGATGGTCGTGCCGACCAAAATTATTCCGCTGGCGCTGTCGGGCCTGCTCAGTTGGGGCACCAAGGTCCGCATGGGCCTCGAGTATTTCCGCAAGCCTCCTGAGTCGCCGTTGCCGGATCGTTCGGTGGCCGAATTCATCCGCGATCATTATGGGGACGAGACGCTCGACTATCTGGCGGAGCCGATGTTGTCGGGAGTCTATGGCGGGGATCCCGCGCGGCTAAGCGTCCAATCCGTGCTGCCGCGATTTGCGGAAATGGAAGCGAAGTATGGAAGCCTCACGCGAGGCGCGCTCGCGGCGAAGGCGGCGGCGGCTCCTTCCACTGGGTCGCTGTTCCGCACTTTGAAGACGGGCCTCGGATCGCTCGTCGACAAGCTTGCACCGGCGGCTGCGTCGATGCGTTTACAGTCGACTGTCGAGACTGTGGAGCGTGCTGCGAACGGATATCGTGTGCGCATCAACGGCGCGTGGACGAATGCGCGGAGCGTGATCCTCACGGGGCCTGCCTACCGTGCAGCCGAGGTTCTCGCGGGCGTGGATCCGGAGTTGACGGCGAAGCTCGCCGCGATCGACTACAGTTCATCGGCGACCGTGAACATCGGCTTCAAGACTTCGCGCTTGCCCAAGAAGCTGGTCGGATTCGGACTGCTCGTGCCGCGCAAGGAACGCAAGCGTCTGCTCGCATGCACTTTCGTCGCGAACAAGTTCTCGAATCGCGTGGCGGATGGCTGGCAAGTGATCCGCTGTTTCTTCGGCGGCGCTGGTGATGCGGCGGTCCTCGACGAATCAGACGCTTCACTTCGCGAGTTGGCCATGGTCGAGTTGAAAGCACTGCTCGGCATTTCCGTCGAACCGGACTTCTGCTCGATCTCGCGTTGGCCGCGTTCGATGGCGCAGTACACGGTCGGCCACGCCAAGCGGAACGAGGAGATCCAATCGAGGTTGAAAGCGCTGCCCGGATTGTTACTCGCAGGCAACGGATATCAAGGCATCGGACTTCCCGATTGTGTGCAGATGGGTCGCGCGGCGGCGAAAGCGGCGATCGAGTTGCGCTAGACTGAGATCCACGCGGTTATGAACAGACCTTGGAGAAACAAACCGGTGCCGGCCTTTGCGGAACTGGGTCCGCTCGAGCAAGCTGTGGTCGAATCCTTGTGGATCCTCGGTGAAGCGAGTGTGCAGGATGTCGCGAAGAAGCTCGAACGGCCGCTCGCGTATACGACGGTGATGACGACGCTCGACCGGCTGTTTAAGAAGGGCGTCCTCGAGCGCCGGCAAGTCGAACGGGCTTTCCATTATCAGCCGCGATTTTCGAGGCTCGAGATGGAACGCCGCACGGCGAGCGCATTCGTCGATGGATTTCTGATCCGCGAGTCGGGCGAGATGCTGTTCTCGTGCCTGGTCGATGCGGTCGGACAATACGACGCGGCCCTGCTCGACGAGCTCGAAGAGAAAATTCGTGAGAAGCGATTAGAGATGGAACAGCAGCGGAGGAAGCAAGAATGATGACTCCGTATCTATGGCGATTGTGTTTGCTCTCGCTCGCGTCGGCGTTCGCAGTGCAACTCGTCGCGGGTCTGGTCCTGCGTCTATTCGCCTCGAAGCTGATCGCCTGGGCTGAACGATTCGATCCGGCTCGCGCAGCCGCGGTCATGCTGGCGATGCGTTGGCTGCCGGGATTGTTGGGCGTTTTCGTCGCCGGGTTCCTGTGCGTCCCCAGTTATCTGCGGCTCGAAGAAGTGGAAGGCGATGAGGAAATGGGCTTCCTCTGCCTGGGACTGGCGGCGCTGGCGGTGCTTTCCTATTTGATCCCAGTGATGCGCACGACGATCAGCGTGCTTCGATCGGAACGGCGCTTGCGTACGCTGCTGATGGGCGCGGAACAGGAGTCCAATGACGTGTCGATCATCCGCCAGACTTCGCCGGCAATGGCGCTCGTGGGACTCTTCAAATCGCGCGTCGTAGTGTCACGCGAAGTAATGGGCTTGTTGACTCGCGATCAGATGGACGCCGCTTTGGAGCATGAGCGGGCGCACTCGAATTCAGGCGACAACTACAAGCGATTGGTGCTGCAATGCGCGCCGATCGATGGAAGCAGCCGCAAGTTACGCGGGGCGTGGGCACGCTTTACGGAATGGGCCGCGGACGATCAATCGACAGGTGGCGATTCGGCGAAGTCGGTCGCACTCGCATCAGCGTTGGTATCAGTCGCTCGATTGAAATTGCCGCCGTGCGCAGTTGTTACGCCGCATGCGTCGTTGCTGGTTGCAGACGAAAGTGATCTGCGGCTGCGCGTGGAGCGGCTGCTCGAGCCCAAGAAAGTCGGGGTGCGCAAGTTCCCCGCCCTGCTCGTGTGCACAACGGGCGCGGCGCTGGCGATGTTTTTCGTCGCGGTCGCACAGCAACCGGCGGTGAATGCGTTCGTACACGAAGTACTCGAGGCGCTGGTCGGTTAGTGATTGAGGCTCTTCACGCGAGCCGGTAGGAACTCGTCACCTCTCACCCAACTGCTCACCCCGGATTGATTCGCGACCGTTTGCCCGAGCGTGAATCCGAAGCGAGCCATCTGTTCGATGCCGGCCATGTCCCAGTCCTCTTTGTATTCATCCGAGGGCTGATGATAGTGCTTGTCGTTGTATTCTTCAAACACCTTCGTTTCAAAATCGTCAGGCTTGCCGTAATAATGCGAGCCGCCTTCGATCGAGAACGCGGGAATACCGACGCGTGCGAATGAAAAATGATCGGAGCGGTAGTAACTGCCCTGCTCCGGATGCGGATCGCCTTCGATCTTGAGATTGAAGCGGCGCGCGACTTCCTGCACGGTGGGCCAGAGGGTGGTGCGCTCGGCTCCGTTCACCGTGACGTCCTTCATGCGGCCGAATGGATAGAAGCTGTCGAAGTTCAAATCGAGGATCGTCTTGCCGGCGGGGATGAAGGGGTGCGCTCCATAATATTCGGATCCGCGCAGGTCGGATTCTTCGGCGGCGACCGCGAGGAAAATGGCGGTGCGGCGCGGTTTACGTTCGAGTCCAGCCCAGGCACGAGCCATTTCGATGATCATCGCGCAGCCGGTCGCGTTGTCGACCGCGCCGTTATAAATGCTGTCGCCATCGACGGGCTGGGCGATGCCCAGATGATCCCAATGGGCGCTGAAGACGACAGCCTCGGTGCGTCCTTGCGGATCGCTGCCGGGTACAATTCCGGCGATATTCGCAGTTTCAATCTGCCGGATCTTCATGGGTACGTGACCCTTAAAATGGATCGGTAACGGAACCGCGCGGAACCCAGGCTTGTTCGCCATCGCGAGCAGTTCCGGCACGGTCTTGCCGATCGATTGAGCAATGGATTCGGCGGCTTTCTCCTGCACCCAGCCGGCGAGGTGGAGCGCGGCTTCGCCGGGCGCGAGCTTCACTTGCATATCTTCGTTGCTGAAGCCCACGACGACGGGCCATCCATAACCGGCGGTACCGGTCGTGTGAATGATCAGGCAGGCGACGGCGCCCTTGCGAGCCGCCTGTTCATATTTATAAGTCCAGCGGCCGTAGTAGGTGAGCGCCTTGCCGCCGAAGAATCGGGGATTGTCGCTGGGAGGTTCGTTCGTAAACAACACGACGACTTTCCCTCGCACGTCGACGTCTTTGTAATCATCCCAATTGAACTCGGGAGCGCTGATGCCGTGTCCGACGAACACGGCGTCGCCTTCAAAATCCGCGTTGGGCTGCTGTAAATAGCTGCCGCCGGCGAGGTCCGCAAGCCAGCGGAATGAGACGGGTTGACCTTTGATATCCGCGGTGAGCGTGACGGCGGAATCGGGTTGGGAGCCGACGAGAGGAACTTTCTGATAGAAGGTGCCGTTGTCGCCGGCGGGCTTGAGTCCTGCGATCGCGAATTGAGATGCAATATATTCGGTTGCCAGTTCACCGCCGCGAACTCCGACGCCGCGTCCTTCGAGCAGGTCGCTCGCGAGGAACTTGACGTGGGCGCGTATGCGTTCGCCGGTGATCTGGTCGACTTGAGCGAAGGTAGCCACGACGGTGGCGAGCAGGAAAACGGGGGCCAATCTCATCATCAAGTACAGTGTATCGGCTGCGATACTCTTGAACTATGGAAGAAGATCCCGAGCGGCTGACCGACTATAGCGAAGACGGCGTGGATTTGACACTCATTCGTTGGATGTTGTCGTTGACGCCCGCTGAGCGTTTGCGGGTGTTGGAGGAGCGCGTGAATTCGATCATCCGCTTTCAGGAACGAAACGCTGAGGCGCTTGGCGCATCGAGTGGCCGCTAGGGATGACGCACGACTTTGAGGCCGCGCTGCGCATTTTCGCGAGGGCTGGCGTGGATTTCATTCTTGTGGGAGGTCTATCGGCGGTTGCCCGAGGAGTGCCAGTCAATACGTTTGACGTCGACTTCGTCCACGCTCGCGACACGCTGAACATCGGCCGGTTACTACCGGTTCTCGAGTCAATCGATGCGATTTTTCGCATCCAGCCGCACCGGCGCCTGCGGCCTAACGAGAGCCATTTAGCCGGGCGCGGCCACATCAACTTGACGACGACCCTGGGGCCAATTGATCTGCTGTGCACGATCGGCGACAACCTCACTTACGAGGATCTCCTCCCACACAGCGACATACTCGAACTGGGCGAAGGCCTCCTCGTCCGCGTCCTCAAACTCGAAAAACTGATCGAAATCAAGGAAGCTCTCAATACCGACAAAGACCGCGCCATGCTCCCTTTGCTACGCAGAACGCTCGCGGAAATTCGTAAATCCGGGCACTAATTCAAGTATGCGAACATGGTGGAACGTGGGCGGCCGCGACCAGCGCGCGCGTGCCTGAAGGAACTTAACGCCGCTTGTTCGACTTTCTTAAAGCACCCATATCGGACCTGCAGGATTTCGTCATACTCGCCGGCAAGGCGATGGCGAACCTGTTCCGCAAGCCGCACTACGCTGACGACGTCGCCAATCAAATGGATCAGATCGGCGTCGGTAGCCTGCCGATCGTATTGCTGGTCGGCACCTTCAGCGGAGTCGTCATGGCGCTGCAGATGGCGAAGGCGTTGTCGCAATATGGCGCAACAGGCCAAGTCGGGCAGATCGTCGCGATCACACTGGTGCGCGAATTAGGACCCGTGCTGACCGCGCTGCTCGTCGCAGGTCGCGTGGCATCGGGGATCGCTTCCGAATTGGGATCCATGAAAGTGACCGAGCAGATCGACGCGATGCGCGCGCTCGGAACCGATCCATTGCAGAAATTGGTCACTCCCCGGATGCTGGCCGCGGCCTTCGTATTGCCGCTGTTGACCATCATTTCCGATTACGTCGGCATCACCGGCGGATGGCTAACGGCGAGCGTGATGCTGCACCTGACCACCAGCGCTCAATATTGGTCGACCGCTTATAAGGCGCTTGGATTTCTGGATATCGCGCAAGGCCTCGTCAAGCCATTTCTGTTTTCCTTTCTGATTTCGCTGGTCGGATGTTTCCAGGGCATGCGCACGACGGGAGGAACGCAAGGCGTCGGACTCGCGACTACGCAGGCCGTGGTCGTCGCTTCGGTCTGGGTGTTTGTCGTCGATGTGGTGGTCACGCAGATTTTTACGAGCGTTCCCAATTAGGTCAACCTGCACGGAATGAATAACGGTGTCCAGCCCATCCTGCAGTTCGATAGTGTGACTGTCGATTTCGATGCGGGGCCCGTAGTCGAAGACGTGAGCTTCGTCGTATTGCCCGGTGAATGCCGAGTGATTCTGGGCGCGGCGGGATCGGGCAAGACCGTGCTGTTGAAGACCGCCCTCGGATTGGTGCGGCCCGCCTCGGGCCGCGTCTGGCTGTTCGGCGACGACATTACGAACTTGAGCGAAGAACGGCTGTTCCAGATCCGGGCTCGCGTGGGAATGCTGTTTCAGGAGGGCGCGCTGTTCGACTCCCAGACGGTCGAGGAGAACGTCGCGTATCCTCTGTTGAGCCGCATCAGTTCCCCGACGCGGCAGCAGATCACTGATGTTGAGGCACGTGTGCTCGAGTCCTTGAAGTTCGTCGAACTCGGCCACACGATCGAAAAATATCCCAGCGAATTATCAGGCGGCATGCGGCGCCGCGTGGGAATCGCGCGCGCGACCGTGACGGAGCCGCCGCTCGTGCTCTACGATTCGCCGACGGCGGGCCTCGATCCGATCACCGCGAACACGATCATGGCGTTGGTTGCGAAGGAACGCGATACGCGGAACACGTCGACGGTGATTGTGACGCACCGCTATCAGGATGGGCAGTTGATGGCGAATTTCCGATTCGATCCCCGCATCGGGCCGAACGGGGAGAGCGGCGGCCACCTGGTTCCAGACGATCATACACGCGTGGGGCACAAGACAATTTTCATGGTGATGCGTGATGGAAAGCTGGTTTTTGAAGGCTCGCAGTCGGAGCTCGAGAATTCGGCCGACCCGTACCTGCACAAGTTCGTGAGACGATAACTAAATAAGATGGCGATCCAGAACAAGGCCTCCTGGGCGAGATTAAAAGTCGGCATCATGGCGCTGGCCGCGCTGATCATCCTGGCCGTGCTGGTATTTTTGCTGACGGGTGAGACCACGCTGTTCCAGACGAAGGGAAGCCTGGTCACCTATATGGACGATTCGGCGGCGATGACCGAAGGGTCGCCGGTACGCCTCAACGGTATTCTCGTCGGCAAGGTCGAGAAGATCTCGCTTTCCGGATTGACGCAGCCGAGGCGCATCGTCCGCATCGATATGCAGGTCGCGTCGAAATGGTTCGATTCGATTCCCGTCGATTCCATCGTGTCGATCGGCGCCGAGAACGTGCTCGGCGCGAAATATATCAACATCAAAAAAGGAACGGCCAAGGACGTCGTTCGTTCGGGCAGCGAACTCGCGAGCCTCGATACGCGCGAATTCGACGATGTTGTGCAGCAGGGATATTCGCTGCTCGAATCGTTGAAGGGGATCCTCAAGCGAGTCGACGCGATCGTCGCGACGGTCGAAGTCGGCAAGGGCTCGATCGGCAAATTGCTCGTCGATGAAGAGCTGTACGACAAGGTCATGTCGATCACCAACGAAGTCGATTCCATGGTGAAGCAGCTCAATTCCGGCGAAGGAACGATGGGCAAACTGCTGCACGACGACAAGCTCTACGGCGATGTGCGCGGTTCGATCGCCCGGCTCGACTCGCTCATGCAAGGCTTGCAGGAAGGCAAAGGGACGGCCGGCAAACTGCTGAAAGATCCGGCGGTTTACGACGAAACGCATGCCGCGATCAAGGACGTTCGCAAACTGCTGGCCGGTCTCGACAAGGGTGAAGGCACCGCGGGCAAGCTGTTGAAGAGCGATGAGCTGCACGACAAAATCGTGCTGACTATCAACAAGCTGAATGTGATGCTCGACAAAGTCAATTCGGGTCAAGGCACGATCGGGCAGTTGCTGGTCAATCAGCAGCTCTACGACAACCTGAATGGCGCGACGCGCGAAATGCACGGCTTAATGAAGGATTTCCGGTCGAATCCGAAGAAGTTCCTGCGCATCCAGTTGAAGCTGTTCTAATCCACGTTGAAGACACTGCTGGTCAACGCCGACGACTTCGGATTCACGCGCGACGTGAACTCGGGGATCATCGAGGCGCACACGAGCGGGATCCTGACGGCGACTACGCTGATGGCGAATGGCGCGGCGTTCGATGACGCAATCGTCCTGGCGCGAGAGACGCCGACTCTCGATGTCGGATGTCATCTCGTGCTGGTCGGCGGTTCGTCGCTAGTCACCGGGCGCCCATTTCCAGTGACTGTGAGAGAACTGCTGCGGACGATCGTGTTGCGGCGGATCGATCCGTATGCCGAGTTGAAGGCGCAGATCCAGCGAATCGTGGATGCCGGATTGCGGCCCGTGCATATGGACACGCACAAGCATACGCACCTGTTTCCGCCGGTCCTCGACGCAGTGGCGCGCCTGTCTCGTGAGTTCGGGATCCGATGGATCCGGCGTCCTTTCGACTTTCCAATGGAGTCCGGCGGCATGCCTCTATCGAAGCGGCTGGTATCGAGCGCGTTTGGAATCGTGCGTCCACGGCTCGAGCGGGTCTTGCGTGAGAACGGCTGCCGGTCGACGGATTACTTCGCAGGATTTTCGATCACCGGACGTTTCGGCGCACGCCAAGTGGTCGAGTTGATCCGCGCTCTCCCGGAAGGATCGACGGAGTTCATGGTCCATCCGGGGCATTGCACGGATGAGCTACGCGCCACGCGGACGCGATTGAAAGAGAGCCGCGCGCAAGAGCTGGCTGCGTTGGTGGCGCCCGAGGTCAGGCGAGCTTTGGATGAAGCGGGCGTGAAGTTGTCGGGATACCGCGCGCTCGGTTCGTGACGTTGCGCCGCTACGTCGCACTGCGGCTCATACCAGTGATCCAATACCGCGGGCCCGCGCCCATCCGCGCCGCGCGATCGCCGGGATTGGCGAGCTTGCAACGCTCCATCGAGAGGCATCCGCAGCCGATGCAGCCGGTCAGGCCGGCGCGCAGACGCTCGAGCTCGGCGATGCGCGCATCGATACGTCTCGACCAAGTGGCGGACAGCTTCGCCCAATCGGAACCCTCGGGGACGCGCCCGCGCGGGAGCTTCGCGAGCTCGGCGCCGATTTCCTCGAGCGAGAGTCCGATGCGCTGGGCGAACACGATGAACGCGACCAGCCGCAGCACCGCTCGCGGATAGCGCCGATGGCCCGAACCGGCGCGTTCGGATTGGATCAATCCCTTGTCCTCGTAGAATCGCAATGCCGAGGCAGCGACTCCGCTGCGGCGCGCGACTTCGCTGATCGTGATCAGGGTGGCCATGTCTTCAGAATTATCACGATTAATCCTTGACTTCAAGTTCACTTTAACTTGTAGTATGGCTTCAGTAGCTTATGCCCAGCACAATTCTCGTCACCGGCGCGACCGGCAATGTCGGCCGCCACGTCGTCACCGGACTCCTCGCCGCGGGCGCGCACGTTCGCGCTGTGACCCGGCAACTGCCGGAGGGCACCGGATTCCCACCGGAAGTGGAAGTGATCCAAGGCGACCCTGCGGAGCTCAAAGAGGACGCCGACGCGGTGTTCCTCCTGTGCCGCGGACTGCCCGCGCCTGGATTGGTCGAAACGATCGCCGCTCGTACGCGCCGCGTCGTCTTCCTGTCATCCTCCGCCATCCGCGGGGATGTGGAGGAACAGACCAATTGGATCGCGCGAACGCACTCGGAAATCGAGCGCGCGATCCGGCAGTCCGGAGTCAAGTGGACATTCCTCCGTCCGGGTGCATTCGCGTCGAACAGCCTGCGCTGGTGCCGCCGCAAGTCGTCGATCTGCTGCTCGCGACATGGGCGAACGCAAACGGCCCTGCGGCGACGACTCCGGCGTCGAAGTACACGTTCCGCGATTGGACGTTGGCTCACGCCGAGGACTTTCGTTCGACTCAGGCGGGGCGCACGTTCCCCGATCCGCGGCGCACGGACATGGCGTTCGCCGGAGTCAGCGAGTCGATCGTCGCCACTCCCGAGCGTCAGCAGGCCATGATCGATTCTCTTGTCGCGGCCGCACGGAACGCGCCCTGGCCGCGCGGACTGTTGCAATCGAGCTTGTATGCGAGCCTCGATGGCACGACTGTTTTGAACTACGCGCAATGGGCGAGCGATGAGGCGTTCGACCAGTTCGCGCAGACGCGGCTGAAGTCTCTTACGGCGGAGGTCGATCGAGCCGTGCCAGGCATCACACGTAAGCCTGGGGTGCGGTATAGGCTGTACCGTGGCAATCGGCGTGAATCCGCGAACGGGCTCGTTCCGGGATGCATCGTGTTCGTCTCTGTGGAATTCGATGGACCCGATGAACAGCGCCAGCGCAAGTGGGTCGACACTGTATTCGAAGCTCTCGAAGCCGAGCCCGCGCTGCCAGAGGGCGGCATTTCCGGCTACTTCCATCTGAGCGTCGACGGCACGCGCGTCCTCAACTATGCCGAGTGGACGAGCGAAGCGGCGCATCGCGAGGCGATCGAGCGATCCGGACAAGGCACCGTCGGCCGCGGCCCGAAATGGCTCGACGTGCGCAATTTTCCGGGCGTCGTTTCGAACGGATTCAAACGCTATCGGCTGGTCGCGAGTCTGACGGAGAAGAAGGGATAAGAATGCCATTGCACCTGGCCGTCATCATTGGCAGCACGCGAAAAGGACGGCGTGCGCCGGTCGTCGCGAACTGGTTTGCGGATCGCGCCCGTCAACACAGCGATCTGCACGTGGACGTCATCGACATCGCCGAGGCGCGATTGCCGGAGGAACTCAGCGACACGCCTCCCGCGGAAGTTGCCGCGTTCGGGCGGCGGCTTGCAGCGGCCGACGCGTTTGTCGTCGTTGTGCCGGAATACAACCACAGCTTTCCGGCGCCGTTGAAAAACGCGATCGACTGGACCTCGCGCGGCTGGAAGGCCAAGCCGATCGGCTTCGTTTCCTATGGAGGACGATCAGGCGGCCTCCGCGCAGTCGAGCAATTGCGGCAGGTATTCGCCGAATTGCACGCCATCAGAGTGCGCGATTCCGTCAGCTTCCACGATGTGTGGACGCAATTCGAATCGACCGCACCGCGAGATCCGGAGGGCTGCGCGGCAGCGGCGAAGACGATGCTCAGTCAACTGGAATGGTTTGGATCGGCGCTTAAAGAAGCAAGGCTCAAATCGCCATACGGATTCTAAACGCGCGCCTATTGCTTCTTGAGCGTGTAGATGACGTTGTTCAATCCGAACGCGGCCGTCGTCGAATCGATGAAATGAAAATCGACTTCGGTCTCGCAACCGGTCTCGAGCGTCGTCCATTTGGTTCCATTCTTGAAGCCGGCGCGGGCAGCGGCTTTCGACACGTCGACCGACTTGTCGCGGCTCTTCATTTCTTCAAACTGTCCCTGGAACAGCATGTTGACGGGATAAATCTTCACTTTGTATTTGGGATCTGCGCAGGCGACCTGGTGAGGTCCTTCAATTTTCTTCGCTCCGATGATCACGGTCTGGCCGTTGAGCGCCTTGCCTTCGTCGAGGTCGGGCTTGCGCTCAGCGTCGGCCCACGGCGCGGGAGTCGCGCTCACGATCTTCCAAGTGCCGACGTAGAAAGCGTCCGCGGCGTTGGCGGACACTAAGCCGGCGGATAGAATTAGAATTGCGAAGCAGGATCTGGGCAAGCTCATGTGGTATCGAGGGTATCACGCGGCGCGAGCGGCCCTGCTGAACGCGGCCCCGATTCAATGCGAGAATAGAACGAAGGCTTACCTCCGATAGGCAAGCTCTCATCGCCATTCCCTGAAGCCAAATGGATTCGTTTCAACAGACGCTGTTCAAACTCAAGAACTACTGGGCCGAACGCGGCGCGATCATTCAGGAACCTTACGACATCGAAGTCGGCGCGGGCACGATGTGTCCCGAGACGTTCCTGCGCGTGCTCGGGCCCAAGCCATACCGTGTTGCGTATGTGCAGCCTTCACGCCGGCCCGCCGATGGCCGCTATGGCGAAAATCCGAATCGGCTCTATAAGCACCAACAACTCCAAGTCATTTTGAAGCCCACGCCCGATGACGTGCTCGAGCAGTATCTCGGCAGCCTCGAAGCCATTGGCATCGATCTCACCAAGCACGACATCAAGTTCGAAGAGGACAACTGGGAAGCACCGACGCTCGGCGCCTGGGGCATCGGATGGCAAGTGACGCTCGACGGACTCGAGATCTCGCAGTTCACCTATTTCCAGCAGTGTGGCGGCGTCGATCTCGAATTGGTTCCGGCGGAAATCACATACGGACTCGAGCGGCTCACGGCGTTTCTGCAAGGCGTCGACAGCGTGTACGACATCGTCTGGACGCCGGGATTCAAGTATTCGGATGTACGGCTCGCGGATGAAGTGCAGTCGTCTGTTTATAACTTCGAAGTCGCCGATGTCGAGATGTTGTGGAAGGCATTCGCTCTCTATGAAGGCGAGTGTCAGCGGCTGATCGACTTATATAAAACCTATGAGCCGAAGCGCCGGTTCCCGACTTTACCGGCTTACGAGCAGGTGTTGAAGTGTTCGAATCTGTTCAACCTGCTCGACGCGCGTGGAGCGATCAGCGTCAATGAACGCGCCGGGATGATTGCGCGCGTGCGCAAGCTCGCGGTCGCGGTGGCGGGAATCTGGATCGATCAACAGAATCTCTCGGGGCAGGAGGCCGCGGCGTAATATGCCTGTGCCATTCCTGCTCGAAATCGGTTGCGAAGAGATTCCGGATTGGATGATCGTTCCCGCGCTCAAGAATCTGCAGGAGCTCTTCGAGAAGGTCATCGTCGAAAATAATCTCGGCGGGCAAGTGGTGTGGACCGACGCGACTCCGCGGCGCCTGGTCTTGTACGCAGAAGATCTCAAAGAGCGCCAGGCCGACAGCGAAGAAGTGATCATGGGTCCGCCGAAGTCCGCGGTGCCGGGCGCGGTGAACGGATTCGCCAAGAAGATGGGCGTCGATCACACCGCGCTGAAGATCCTGAAATCCGGCAAGGGCGAATACTATAGCGTCGTCAAGGCGGTCAAAGGGCGCGAGACGAAAGACATATTCGCGGCCGCATTGCCGGGCGTCATTTCGAAGATCTACTTTCCGAAGACGATGTATTGGACCGGCAAGAACGGCTTCCGGTTCATACGTCCGATCCGCTGGCTGGTGGCGCTGCTCGGCGAGCAAGTGGTCGAGTTCGAGTTGGCCGGCGTGAAGTCCGGCAACATCTCGCGCGGCCATCGCAAGCTTGGGTCGAGCACGATCACGGTGACGATCGCGAACTACCGGGAGGCGCTCAAGAAGAACTCCGTTCTCGTGATGGCGTCGGAGCGGCGGGCGAAGATCCGCGCCGAGATCAAGAAACTAGGCGTGCATATCAAGCCCGATCCGGGATTGCTCGATACGCTCGTCTACATCACTGAATATCCGGCGGCGATTGCGGGCGAATTCGACCAACAGTTCCTCGAGCTTCCCGAAGAAGTGCTAGTCACGGTGATGCGGCACCATCAGAAATATTTCTCGGTCGAGGACGGCCACGGCAACCTCGCGCCTGCGTTCGTCGCGGTGATGAACACAGCGAAGGATCCCGATGGACTGGTGCGCAAGGGCAACGAGCGCGTGCTGCGGGCGCGCTTCAATGACGCGCGATTCTTCTATCAGAACGATCAGCACAAGAAGCTCGTCGACCGTGTGCCAGACCTCGACAAAGTGACGTTCCAGGCCAAGCTCGGCACGTATCTCGAGAAGACGTTCCGCGTCGTCGACCTGGTGCAGGAACTTGGCGGCGGCAAGCATGCAGAACGCGCGGCGCTGCTCGCGAAGACCGACTTGACGACCGAGATGGTCAAAGAATTCACGGATCTGCAGGGGATCGTCGGTGGACTTTACGCGCGGGCGCAAGGCGAGCCCGAGCCCGTCTGGCGCGCGATTTATGAACACTACAAGCCGCTCAGCATGGAGGATTCGATTCCTTCGACGCACGAGGGGCGCATCCTCGCCGTAGCCGATAAGCTCGATACCCTGCGTGGTTATTTCGAAATCGGATTGACGCCGTCGGGCTCGAAGGATCCTTTCGCATTGCGGCGCGCGGCGCAGGGCGTCGTCAAGATTCTCGTCGAAGGCGAGATGAAGCTTCCGATGCCGACACTGTTCGGCGGCAACGAGGCGCTGCGCGAGTTCATGCTCGAGCGTGTGCGGCATTATTTCAAGGAAGTCCGCGGATTCCAGTACGACGAAGTGAGCGCGGTTTTGAAGGCCGGCGCGGATGATCTGGTGGACGTCGCGGCGCGGCTCGAAGCGGTGCAGGCCGTGCGTCCGACCGAGAATTTCCTGCCGCTCGCGGCTGCATTCAAACGCATCCAAAATATTTTGAAGCAAAGCGGAGCACACTCGGCCGGCGTAGCGCCGGGTCCGGTGCAGGAAACGTTGCTCGAGCCGGGCGCTGAGCGCGAGCTGTACGACCGTTTTCAGACGCTGCGCGATCAAGCCGGGTCGGACGATTATCAGAATGCGCTCGAGGCGATCGCGTCGATTCGTCCGCAAGTGGATCAATTTTTCGACAAAGTGTTGGTCAATGCGCCGGATGAAGCGGTGCGGGCTAACCGGTTGAACCTGCTCGGCAGCCTGCTGGTCGAGTTCTCAACGATCGCGGATTTTTCGGAGATCGTGACGCAGTAACCCTATTTTCAGAGGATCGGGCAGCAACCACGTTGTGCCGCCCGCGCCTTGTTGTTTTTTTAGAATCGTAAGGAGCATTGATGAAGAAGTACGTTTACTCCTTCGGCGGCGGGACCGCTGATGGAGATGGAAAGATGAAAGACATCCTCGGAGGCAAAGGCGCGGGCCTCGCATCCATGTGCCGTGCCCAGGTGCCGGTTCCTCCAGGATTCACCATTTCAACGGAAGTTTGCACGATTTTCTTTGAGAATGGCGGTACGGTGCCGGCCGAGATCAACGACGAATGTGTCGCGGCGCTGCGCAAACTCGAAGAGATGATGGGCAAGAAGCTCGGCGACGCGAGCGATCCGCTGCTGTTGAGCGTGCGGTCCGGCGCGAAGTTCTCGATGCCGGGCATGATGAACACGATTCTCAACCTGGGCATGAACGATCAGTCCGTGGAAGGGCTGGCGAAGAAGACCGGCAATCCGCGCTTCGCTTATGACTGCTACCGGCGGTTCATCCAGATGTTCGGCGAAGTCGCGCTCGACATCGACATGGAGCTGTTCGATCACGCCTTCGACACGCAGAAGCACAAGCGCAAGACGAAGCTCGACACCGACCTTACGGCTGAGGATTTGCAGGCGATCATCGCCGAATACAAGAAGATCGTGCAGAAGGCCACCAAGAAGCCGTTCCCGCAGGATCCGCTCGAACAGCTCGAGCTGGCGCGCAACGCGGTGTTCAAAAGCTGGTGGAATCCCAAGGCCAACTACTATCGCAAGATGGAAAAGATCCCGGACGAAATCGGCACGGCTGCGAACGTGCAAGCGATGGTGTTCGGCAACATGGGCGAAGGATCCGGCACAGGCGTCGGCTTCACGCGCGACCCTGCGACCGGCGAACGCGTGCTCTACGGCGAGTACCTGTTGAACGCCCAAGGGGAGGACGTCGTCGCCGGCATCCGCACTCCGGAGCCGATTACGCATCTCGAACAGCAGATGCCTGAGGCGTACGCCGAATTGATCGACATCACGACCAAGCTCGAGAAGAGCGCGCGTGACATCCAGGACTTCGAGTTCACCATTGAGAACGGCAAGCTCTACATGCTGCAGACCCGCAACGGCAAGCGTACGGGCATGGCGGCAGTTCGCGCGGCGGTCGAGATGGTTGAGGAAGGCCTCATCTCGAAAGAAGAAGCCGTGCAGCGCGTCGCGCCCAATCAGCTCGACCAGTTGCTGCATCCGATCTTCGATATTCCTTCGTTGAAGAAGCTGACCAAAGTCACTGAAGGCATCGCGGCATCGCCCGGTGCGGCGGTCGGCATGGCGGCGTTCTCGGCGGACGACGCGGTCGAACTCTCGAAGAAGGGGCCGGTGATTCTGGTCCGCAAAGAGACCACGCCCGATGACATTCACGGCATGGACGTTGCGAAGGGAATTCTCACGGCGGTCGGCGGCAAGTCGAGCCACGCGGCGGTCGTCGCTCGCGGCATGGGCCGGCCCTGTATCGTCGGCGCCGGCAAGCTGAACATCAGCGAGAAGGCGAAATCGTTCACCGTCACTGTGGGCGAGAAACTCGTCACGGTGAAGGAAGGCGACTTCATTTCGATCGACGGCACCACTGCGGCCGTGTACCTGGGACAGGCGCAAACGAACGAGCCCGATCCGAATTCTTCGTTCTTCGGCAAGCTCATGAAGTGGGCGGATGAGTTCCGCGGCAGCTTCGGAGTCCGCGCCAATGCCGACATTCCTCGCGACGCGAAAGCCGCGCGGGCGTTCGGGGCCGAAGGCATCGGACTGTGCCGCACTGAGCACATGTTCTTCGCCGAGGATCGCATCGAGCACATGCAGCAGATGATCCTGGCGCGCGACGAGAAGACTCGGCGCAAGGCGCTCGCGAAGCTCCTGCCGCTGCAGCGCAAGGATTTCGCGGGCTTGTTCCTCGCCATGGATGGATTCCCGGTCGTGATCCGCACGATCGATCCTCCGCTGCATGAGTTCCTGCCGAGACGCGAGAACTTGATGGTCGACATTGCGAAGCTGCCGTACGTCGACATCAAAGAAAAGAAGCGGATGGCGGAAGAGTACAAGATCGCGGTGAAGGATCTCAAAAAAGATCTGCCCGCGCTGCTGCATCGCGTCGAAGAACTGCACGAATTCAACCCTATGCTTGGCCACCGCGGTTGCCGCCTCGGCATCACCTATCCGGAGATCACCGAGATGCAGGCGCGCGCCATTTTCGAAGCGGCCGTGCAGGTCGCGAAGAAGGGCAAGAAGGTCATCCCCGAAGTCATGATTCCGCTCGTCGGAAGCGTGAAGGAACTCGAGAATCAGAAGAAGATCGTGGTGGCCATCGCCGAAGAAGTATTCGGCAAGGCCGGCATGCCCGACTTCAAATATTACGTGGGCACGATGATCGAGATTCCGCGCGCGGCGATTACGGCGGATGAGATCGCGAAGGAAGCCGAATTCTTCAGCTTCGGCACCAACGATCTGACGCAGACGACGATGGGGTTGTCACGCGACGACTATACGAAGTTCTCGAAGCACTATGAGGAGATCAAAGTATTCTCGGCGGATCCGTTCGCGGTGCTCGATCGCGGCGGCGTCGGCAAGCTGGTCCAACTGGCGATCAAATTGGGACGTCAAACGAATCCCGACCTCGAGATCGGCATTTGCGGCGAGCACGGCGGCGAGCCGAGTTCGGTCGAATTCTGCTACATGGTGGGGATGAACTACGTTTCGTGCTCGCCATATCGTGTGCCGATCGCGCGGTTGGCAGCGGCGCAGGCGGCGCTCACCAAGGGCGACAAGTCCGAGATGATGCGTACCGCGTAGTCGTAAGAGGCAAACAAAAACCTGGGCCGCGTCCTGTAGAAAGGACGCGGCCCTTTGTCTAGTTGCTGGTAGGACGTTCGATGTGGTCGACCACCAGCACCTGGATGGTGATCTTCTTCGATTCCAACTTAAGGCCAAGCCGATCCTGTAAGACGGTAGCCAGCGCCGGGCGCTCGCTTTTGGGATCGCCGTCAAAGGTCTCGATCGGCGCAAACGAAATGTTGATGTCGAAGAGGCCATCGATGCCAGAGTCATCTCGCACCGGCACTTTCAAATAGTTGGACAGAAAGTGTACGAAGATCGGCAGCGAGCAACGCTGGCAAAGCAGATCTCCCGAACCTTGCCTCGTCCGATAGTCTGTTCCTGTCGCGGATGGCTTCAGTTTCGAACCGCCTTTCGCAACCGACAGAACAGAGCCCTGCATGGTCCTGGTCTCCCAATGAGCCCGAAGCTGGAAACGGCTCATCAGCAGCGACTGGAGCCGCAGCACGTTTCGCGCCTTCGCCTCGGCGGGACCGAGACTCGGATCTTCTTCCGCCTTCGCTTCGATATCAAAGATGTCATTGTCCGCCCACGAAGGCACTCCTGTGAGTTGCCCTTCGAGGCTTAAATTATAGGCGTTCCAGATCATCACCGACGGCTGCATGTTGATCACTTCGAGCGCTCCGGGAGTGTTTCGGAACCTCTGTCCTCCCATGTTCGAATTCGATGGCTTGATCGATGCGATGTCGAACTCGAGGCGCGGCTGCTCGATTGGTTGCGCGCGGGCGTGAGATACGGAAAGCGCGAACGCAAGAAGGGCCAGCTTTGTGTGCACCGATTCGAGCATATCAGCGTACGGCGAAGTAGAGTTGCGTAGAGTCTCTCGGAAAATTCAAAACCCGGCCGGAACGCTCCTCGCGTGAGGAGATTCCGGCCGGGTTTTTGCGAACAGGAGGGGAGAACTCCTGGCGTTTAGCGGTCGCCGTTCAGATGGAGGCCCTTATGAATGGCGTAGAGCGCCAGTTCGAGACGATCGGACACGCCGAGCTTGTCGAAGATGTTGTGCAAATGGTTCTTGACCGTCTGCTCGCTGATGAACATCTTTTCGGCCATTTCCTTGTTCTTGTAGCCTTGGGCGACAAGGGCGACGATTTCGCGCTCGCGGGTCGAGAGCGGCGAACGTTCGCGGCCTTTGCCGTTCCCTCCGGCCGCGGCCAGATCGGCGGCGGTCGAGAACTGGCGCATCACCGCGGCAGTCGTGTGCGAATCGAGCCAGATTTCACCGGCGTGCACCTTGCGGATGCTCTTGACGATCAGGTCGGGAGCGGTCTGCTTCAA
>DASXZC010000567.1:0-10927 GCA_036502165.1 Bryobacteraceae bacterium | reverse complement strand
GTGTACCTCCATCACTCGAGCCCCGGCCTGCAAATCGCCAATGCCGGCACGCTCGATGCGAAGCTCATGCCCTGCAGCCGAGGCGCCGCTTCGAAGATGAGTCAGAGCTCGCTGCAGCACGAAGTCGGTATCGGAGCGCAGATCCTCTGCGACCTCGGACTCTCGACCATCCGCCTGCTCACCGACCGTCCCCGCCGCGCCGTCGGACTCGAAGGCTTCGGGATTCAAATCACGGGGACTCTACCGATCCTGACGTAAACCCTAAAACATTTTAAGGTTGTTTTGTTCTTGAATTAGGGTACACTCATTGATGAGGTGCGGTCTCGATCCGCGCTATCTCTGAACATCGAGAGAGGCCACCATGAAGCGTGCTTTGTTTGTACTCCTCCCCATCCTGGCGATTCCCATGTTCGCCGGTTCTCCTTCGGTTCCGGCCCGCGGCGCCGCCACTGAGTCCGGTTTGCGCTCGGTGAGACGCGTGTTTATCGAAAAGATGGACACGAACTTCGATCAGGATCTTCGCATTCAAATCACCCGCCAATTCAAAGGCGAAATGAATGTCGTGCTCGATCGGGATATGGCCGACGCCGTTATCGTGGCTGTTACAAAGAACGATAAAGGCGGCGTGGGTTGGGGGACTTTGAAATATATGGGCCTCGACCGCAATTCAGCCGGAACGTTGACGATGGTCGACAAATCCGGCAAGACGATCCTCTGGGCCGATGAGGCCGGTGACCGCGCCCCTTGGGCGACGGGCATTCTCTCCGATTCCGGCCGCCGCACTTTGGCCACCCGCCTGGTGCACAAAATGAAGCTCGCGATGCAGCGTTAGATAGAAGGTTTAGAGGTGATCTTCTAGGGCGGGGGTGGTCACCGGAAAGTTCAGGTGACTGATTTGCCGCGCTATGATAAGACCATGTGTAACGGTAGATGGGCCCGCAGCAGGGGCGGCTCGTTGGCTTGTTTTCCGTGGAACGTTTTGATCGCCACGCTCGCCGGTGGTGCCAGTCTTTGGGGGGCGGCCGCCGCGCAGGAACCCGTGTGGCGTCCGATCGGACCCTTCGGCGGTGGCGCCGAGGTGGTTGCCGTCGATCCATCGCAACCAACCCGAGTCTACACTCTTACTAAAAATTCCTTCCTTTATCGTTCCGATAACGAAGGCCAGGATTGGACGCTCATTCGTTTCCCCGCTCAACAGGGAGCGTCCGCTCACGCGCTGGTCATCAATCCCTCGAACTCGAAGGAAATTTGGATCGCTGTATCATCAGGCAATACCCGCGTCCAGGGTATCTATCACACTTCAGATGGCGGCCTGACTTGGATTCATGTCAAAGGCCTCAGCGGCGAAAGTGTATTTTCCTTTGCATTATTTCCGAAGGATCCCGCAATCATGGCGGCCGGCGCCCGCGACGGCGTTCACCTGAGCCGCGACGGTGGAGAGACGTGGTCGAGCATCTCACCAATCGAGAATAAAGAACTGCAGCCGGTGATGTCGCTCGCGTTCGATCCGGGTGACGATCACATCATTTATGCCGGCACGCCGCACTTGCCGTGGAAGACGGATGACGGCGGCGCCACGTGGCACTCGATCCATCACGGGATGCTCGACGACTCCGATATTCTCTCCCTGATCGTCAATCCCAAGCAGCCGCATCAACTCTTCATTGGCGCCTGCAGCGGCATCTATAGAAGCGAGAACAGTGCCGCGCAGTGGACGAAGATGCTCGGCATCACCGGCGCCGGTTACCGGACGTATTCAGTCGCGCAGGATCCCTCGAATCCCAACATCATTTTTTCAGGAACGCGCGACGGACTCTGGAAGTCCAGCGACGGCGGCCATGTGTGGAAAAAGACCTCTCCGCACATCGTGAAGTCGATTGCGATTTCGCCCGCCGATCCGCGCAAGATCTTCCTCGCCACCCAAGACAACGGCATGCTTCGCAGCGTCGATGGCGGCGAGACGATCACCGAAGCGCTCGACGGCTTTGCGGATCATCGCTTGAACGATGTCGCTGTCGACGGTCATTCTTTATACGTGACCGGCGCCCAGGATTTGCAGGCATGGCGCATCGCCGCGGACGGGTTTCATAAGGGCCATCACGCCTGGCACAAGATGGATTTCCCGCCCGTCCTGCGCGGCCGCCACATTGCGGTGACGACATTCAACTCGTCGGTCTACGCCCTCGGCGCTGGCTCGATCTTCCGTTCCAACGACCAAGGGACTGCCTGGAAGCGCCTGACCCCCACCGCTGTTCCGGCCACTCAAATGGCCGTGCTGTCCGATCGCGAATTGATCGCAGGCTCCGGTACCGCCGCTTTCCACAGCATGGACGCCGGCCTGACTTGGAAGAAACTGGCTGTACAGCCCGGCATGGGCTCGATCGAGCATATCTTCGCGACGCCAGGAAGCCGGAATTTCGTTGTCGAAACCGTGTCTGAGTTCCTCTACTATCAGGAGGGCGCCGCGGCTCCGGTGACGATCCCGCTCCCGATCCGTCCGTCGGAAGTCAACGACCTGGTTCTCACCGGCAACGCACTCGTCGCCGCAACTTCGCAGGGCGTTTACCGCTCAGTGGATTCGGGCGCGACCTGGAAACTAGTCACCAAAGGCATCGATCCCGGAACCATCGCCAGCATCGCCGCGGGCGGTGAAGCCGTATTCGCCGCTCAATATGGAAAGGTCTTCCGCTCGAGCGACTCCGGCGAATCCTGGCATGAGATTTCGACGCAAGGTCTCGATGAGTCTTCGATCCTCCGGCTAGCGGTGTCCCCCGCCGGCCGCCTGATCGCTTTGACGCCCTCGCGGGGCGTGTTCGTATTTGATGATGAAAATCAAAGTCAAACAACAGTAGGGGCCGCGGCCGCGCCTAACACGGCGGCTCGCGGATCGAAGGAAAGTAAGTAAGTAAAAGCAAGTAAGGAATAAAAAAATGAAACTACCAAAACCATTGGCACACACAGCGTCCAAAACAGCGTTTCTGGCGTTAGTGGCGATTTCTCTCGCACCTGCCCAGAACTCTGACTTCAGCCCGGCCAAATTCGATGTGGATCTCGATGCTGGCGCACAGTTGTTTATGAGGCGGGACGATCCGCTTCAATCGAAAATACTGAATGCCAAATTGTTCGGCATGCACGTCACTGAAAATCTCTGGAGCCACTGGAGCCTCGAACAGAGCTTTTCCGGATCCTCCCTGGCCGATTTGACCCTGGTCAATCCAGTCGGCTCGGGCTTCAGCTCTCGTGTCGATCTCGAGCAGCACGTCTTCAAAATCGGTTTCAATCCGGTGTATCACTTCACGCCCAACGGCAGCCGCGTGCGTCCCTTTGTGACCTTCGGCCTGACCGAAGAAATTTTCGCCGCGGCCAGTGAAGGCAAGACCTACGCGGCAGCGCTAGTGCCTTCGGCGCCCTTCAAGTCCGACTACAAGGCCGCCTTCAATTATGGCGGCGGCGTCAAAGTGCGATTCACTGAGAGGCTCGGCCTCCGCATGGACGTCCGCGGATATTGGGGCGGCGAACCGACCTGGGGTCTGCCTCCCGTCGGAAGCACGCCATCCGGAGTCCTCTATATGCCCGCCAAAGGATCGCTCCTCGGCGTCGACATGACAGCCGGCATCGTATTCTCGTTTGGTGGTGGTCCGCGCGCGCCGAAGCCTCAGCCTCGTCCGGAGCCGCAACCGGAGCCCGCAAAACCTGTGGCAACGCCTCGCACGTTCGAACTGAGCGCCGTCCAGTGTAACCCTTCCTCCGGCTACCCCGGCGATGTGTTCAACTGCACCACGACGTTGACCGATTCGGCCAACGCTTCCTCTGACAAGATCACCTGGAACGTCGACGGCTCCGATCAGAGTGCGACCGGCGCTCAGATCCAACTGTCGAATCTGGCCGTTGGCGCACACACCGTCAAAGCCAGCGCGACTGACACCGCGGCAACTAACGAAACCGCCAATGCCGCTCCGGCGACCGTCACTGTGAATGAACTGCCGCCGCTCACCGTCACCGACAATGCCGCCAACGGGAATATCAAGTTCGGCGACACCGACGCGCTCTCGGCCCAGGCCTCCGGACCCTCGCGTTGCGATCCCATCACCTACACCTGGAGCACGAACATCGGCTCCATCCGTGGATCCGGTCCGAACGTGACCTTCGATTCCTCGAGTGTCGAATTCGATGCGGCGAACGTCTTCAAGTCCGAGACGCGCACCGCGACCATAACCTTGACCGTATCCGACAAGTGTGGACGCTCTGTGACGGCAACGCCGATTCAGATCATCATCACTAAGGATGCGAAGGCCATGCGCCTCGACGATCTGATCTACGGCAAGGGCAGCTCACGCGTCAACAATTGCGCCAAGCGCATTCTGCTCGACGAGTTGCAGGCTCTCATGAACAACAACCCTGACGTCGAAGTCGTGTTCGTCGGCCACACCGATGAAAACGAATCCACCAGGGGCGCCAAGGGCCGTCCGACCCATCTCGACCGCGAACGCGTCTACAACGCCGCCGCTGTCCTCACTGCCGGTACTGGAGTCTGCGGCAAGGCCGATCTGAGCCGCATCAAGGTATCCTACGCCGGCACCACCCAAACCTCCGACTTCCGTTCCGGATTCTGCGGCACCTCGAGCCGTGCGAAGTCCGATGAACGCAAGGCCGATGAGATCGCGGCCGATGACGCCGCTGCAAAGAACCGCCGTGTCGAGATCTGGATCGTTCCGAAGGGCGTCGCGATGCCCGCCGGAGCGCCCAATCCCGTCGACGCTCCCGCAAACATCGTGAAGGCCAAGGGCTGCCCGCACTAAGCCCGCGAGCCTGATCCGATCGCAACAGAAGCCGTCCAGCGCCTCACCGGTGCTGGACGGCTTTCTTAGTTACTGTGTGACCGGAACGCTTCCGATTCTGGCGCGCCACAATCCCCGGCCATGCGTGAACGCGTATAAAGCCAAGCCCTGCGAATCGGCCTGGATCGTGAGGTAATCCGTCGGAACGACCGGAAATCCCGAATCCTCGCGAGCCCACGTCTGCCCGCCGTTCTCCGACACGAACAATCCTAAATCTCCCGCCGCCCACAGAACCGATGGATGGTTCGGATTGACCGCCAGCGTGTAGTACGGCGCGTCCGGCAATCCCGCAAGACCCGATCCATCGGACGCGGTCCACGTGATGCCCGTATCGACGGACTTATAAATGTGCGCATCGCCCGCGTTGACGTTGAATGAACTATAAACGGCATACACCGTCGCCGGATTCACCGGATCGAACACCAGCGCGGACACCCAACCCACGCGCGGTGTCGTCATCGGCCAAATCGTGCGCGGACCAGTCGAGAGAGCGTTTGCGGACCGAAAAATCTGCCCGGTTCTCGATCCCGCCAGAACGAGGTTCGAATTCCCCGGCGCTACGGCAAACGATCCGAAGCTCTGGGTCACCAGCGGAGCGCTGGCCGCCAACCACGACTGTGCGCCGTTGACCGTCCGCCAAATCGTATTGCCGCCCGTCCATAGAGTCGTCGAATGATTCGGATCCATCACAAAGGTTCCGATCAGGAAAAAATCGGCATTCGCCTCATTGATTCCCGCCGTCGCATTTGAGAACGTAGCGCCGCCATCGAAGGACTTCAGCAGCGCCGAGTTCGTCGAGCTCGCATACATAATATTCGGATTCGTCGGATCGATCGCAGTCGCCCCGCCATCTCCGCCCACGATCGACGTCCATTGCAGCGGTCCACCGGTCTCCGTGCCGAGCACGGTGCCGTTATCCTGCGCTCCACCGAAATATCCTTGGCCGCCGGGAAGAATGCTGCCGTGATAGAACTGCAGCGTGATCAGATCCGTACTCGCCAGCCGCCATGCGATCGAGCCGGACACCTGACAAGCGGTTGTAGACACCGGCGCGCGCGCATTGTCGGTACGGAAGATGCCGCCGTCATTGAGATCGAACATCGTCTGGTTGGCCGCTCCGTCGTAGTTGGGCGGGAACACCATCGCATGATGATCCGCGTGCGCGTACTGCGGCGTCGAGCCTGGAGTTCCCCACCAGTAGGACGCGATTCCCCAGTTCGCCCCGCCATCGTCGGAACGAAACAGGTCCACGCCGCCGATCCACACGCGCATCGGATCGAGCGGATCGACAGCGATCGCATTATCGTGCCAAGCCTGCCCGCCAAAGCTCGCGGGGCTGTAGCAGATCCCGTTGATCGCGTACCCGAGCATGACCGTGTTCAGCACATTCGCGTCCGTATTGCGCACCCTCGCCTGCCACGTAACGCCGCCGTCCGTCGACTGGTAAACGGCCAACAACGCGCTCGCGTAAGCTCCGTTGATCGACGACGCCGCTGCATAGAGGATGTTCTGATTCGAAGGCGCAACCGCGAGACTCGTGAAGCCCATGTTGGGATCCGCAATCACCGCCGTCCACGAGGAATGCGCGTTCGCCGCATCCGGATTCAGGAACACCGTCGCCGGCAGCGTCCCATCCTCGAGCGGACTCACCTTGTTCAACAGCGCCCCATTCGTCCGCAACCCCGGGATCCCACAGGACGCCACAATCACATCGACCGGCTGGTCCGTGCGAACCACCATATCCTGGCA
Organism: Bryobacteraceae bacterium; assembly: GCA_036502165.1. Lineage (GTDB taxonomy): Bacteria > Acidobacteriota > Terriglobia > Bryobacterales > Bryobacteraceae > F-183. The sequence continues at coordinate 4,340 of DASXZC010000567.1, read as the reverse complement.
GCCCCTCTGCGGAAATCCGCGATCGAGCGTAAGGGTCCACGACGTGCCGCCATCGTCACTTCTCAGGATCCCCGCGTTCGTCGCCGCATAAATCCGATCGATCGCATTCGGACTCACGATGAGCTTATTGACGAATGTGAAGCGGCTGTCATTCGCCGTGGACGCAAGCCGAATCCAGTTCGCACCCGCATTGACTGACTTGAAAATCCCCGCCCCCTCGACCGCGTCATACGAGATGAATCCATCCCCGGTGCCCGCGTAAATCGTGTTCGAATCCTGCGGCGCTAGCGCGAGCGAGCCGATGACCAAAACGGGCAGAAAATCGCCCAATTCGTTCCACGTGGCTCCTCCATCGACCGACTTCCAAACTCCCCCGTTTATCCCCGTCGTATACATCGTTCCCGGATTCTGCGGATCGAACAGGAGGGTCCGCGCAAGTCCCGCGATATTCCCCGGCCCGAGATTCTTCCAGGACGTGAGTGTGCTATCGGAAGGCCGTCCCGGATAACGCTTCAGCATCTGTTTCGATCGCAAGTGAGCGGCTGCGAAGCGTTCATAAGGAATCGGCTTCCGATCCGCGGACCGGCGCGCGAGATCGTACTCGGCGATCTCCCGTGCGTCATCGAATCGTTCAGTCTCCGGTGCAACCTGCTTCGGGAGTACGGCGGTGGGAACAACCCTGTGGGTGCTGCAACCCCATCCGGCCGCGATCAAGCATAACAGCGGAATCGCGACCAAAAACAGACGGCGTTTCACGTGCCCATTGTCGCATTTGTTATGCGAGAAGCCAGATTCGAAGCGTGCGTCGTTAGAAGCGCCAAACCGGATTCGGATGCGCGTCGCACACAATCGCCCGCGTTCCCTCAACACCGCCACGTGATGCGGTATCGTGGAGATTCGTCGCTGTCATAGGCATCTGACCCATCCACACCAAGCAGCCCTCGCAGCCGACGAAGGCATTCTAAAAATGAAGGAATCGGAAGATCATTTTCGGCTAATGATCGACAGGCTCCCGGTCCTCGCGCACGCCTGTCGGCCCGACGGATCCATAGAATTTTTGAACCAGCGGTGGCTGGACTACACGGGCCTCTCCGCGGAACACGCACTCGGCTGGGGATGGAAAGTAACGGTCCATCCGGACGATCTGCCGAAGCTGACGGACATGTGGACCCGCCTCCTCACTTCTGGCGAATCAGGCGAAGAGGAAGCTCGTCTCCGCCGCCACGACGGAGCATATCGCTGGTTTCTGTTTCGCGCCGCGCCCGTGCGGAACGACCAAAGCGGCCTCATTGGATGGTCCGGAACCAACACTGACATCGACGACCGGAAGCGTGCAGAGGAGCGGCTGCGTCACGATGAAATGTCCATTCGCGGCACCATGGACTCGATACCTGCCCTGATCTATGTCCTTGGGACCGACGGCCAATTTCAATACAAGAACCAGGCCTTGCTCGACCACCTCGGCGCGAACTGGCAGAACAACTCGCAAGGGGAAGACGATTTTGCCCGCACCGTTCATCCTGACGATCTCGCCAAGCTTCAATGCGAGTTGCAGGAAGGCCTCGCGCAAGGCATCCCATTCCAATTGGAGTGCCGAGCAAAGCGGCACGATGGGCAGTATCGTTGGTATCTCACGCTCTACAAGCCCCTCCGTGATGAACAAGGGAAAATTCTTTCCTGGTGCGCCGCCGCGACCGATATTGACGATCGCAAGAAGGCCGAGAAAAGGGTTCTCCAGGAAACTTTGGCGCTGCGAGACGAAATTGACCACTCTTTGATGTTCGAAGAAGTAGTGGGTTCTTCAACGGCCCTGCGGCGGGTCCTCGCACACGTAGCGAAGGTCGCGCCAGTGGACTCCACCGTTCTCATCCTGGGCGAGACAGGAACAGGAAAAGAACTGATTGCCCGTGCCATCCACAAACAATCCAACCGGTCGGATCGCGCATTCATCCGCGTGAATTGCGCGGCAATTCCGCCCGCTTTGATCGCCTCTGAACTGTTCGGCCACGAGAAGGGCGCCTTCACCGGCGCGACACACCGCCGTCTCGGGCGCTTTGAATCCGCCGATGGTGGCACCATCTTTCTGGATGAGATCGGCGACCTACCGGGCGACACGCAGATCGCCCTATTGCGCGTGCTGCAAGAGCGCGAGTTTGAACGTGTGGGCAGCAGCCAGTCGATATCCGTGGACGTGCGCGTCATCGCTGCCACCAATCGGAATCTGAAAACCGGCGTCGCCGCCGGCGCGTTCCGCCAGGACCTCTATTACCGGCTGAACGTTTTTCCTATCGACATACCGCCGCTCCGCCAGCGCGCGGATGACATTCCTCTCCTCGCTGAGTATTTGATCGAGCGCTACGCGAAAAAGGCCGGGAAGAACATTCGGAATATTTCGAAACAAGTGCTGGAACTGTTTCAGGCATATGACTGGCCCGGCAACGTCCGCGAGTTGCAGAACGTGATCGAGCGCGGCGTCGTGCTGTGCGAAGGCGATGTGTTCACGATTGACGAGGCGTGGCTCAAGCGGGAAGCGCCCCAGGCCCGCATCGTTCCTCTTGTGGCCAAAGTCGCTGATCGCGAAAAAAGTATGATCGAGGCCGCGCTAGTGGAATGCCATGGCCGAATTTCGGGTCCCAACGGCGCCGCCGCAAAGCTGGGGATCCCGCGGCAGACCCTCGATTCAAAAATCGCAAACCTGGGCATAGACAAATACGCCCTCCGACGCAGATAGTCCGCGCGCCCCAAAGTTCAGAAATTTCTGATCAGACAGAAATTTCCATCACCGTCGACATCGCAAGTCATTGTTTTTCTGCCTTCTGCAAATGGCCATCTTGATGCATTAAAACGTCCGCGTTGCTCAGAATCGAAACAGAGTCGGATGGCCGAACAAAAGTCATCCATCTGATTGGCAGAGTGCGATCGGAACATGTGGAGCAACTGAAGCAGTTGCTGGACGATCCGGCCTGCCAAGTCGTTTTTGATTTCAAAGAAGTAACGCTGATCGACATTGCTGTAATGCGATTCTTTGGCGCCATCGAAGGCAAGGGAATCGAGCTACGTGATTGCTCGCCATACGTGCGTAAGTGGATCGATCAGGAGCGCGTCCAAAGGCAAGATGCAAGCGGCAACCCTGATCGAAATGGCCATTCGACAACCCTATTACCGACAGGAGAAAAATACATGGGCACCATTACAGTGAAAGACGGTACGCAGATTTACTACAAGGATTGGGGCAGTGGTCAGCCTCTCTTCTTCCATCATGGCTGGCCGCTGTCCGCGGACGACTGGGACAGTCAGATGATGTTCTTCCTCGAACATGGCTTTCGTGTGATCGCCCACGACCGGCGCGGCCACGGACGCTCGACGCAGACGTCCCTCGGACACGATATGGACACCTATGCCGCCGACGTCGCTGAACTCGTCGAGTCGTTGGATCTCAGGAATTCGGTTCACATCGGCCACTCGACCGGTGGTGGCGAGGTCACGCGCTACGTCGCTCGTCATGGAGGCGGCCGCGTCAAAAAGGCCGTTCTCATCAGCGCCATTCCGCCCACGTTCATGCAGTCAGCCAGGAACCCCGACGGTGTCCCGAAAGAGGCGGTCGACCAGATCCGCGCCGGCACGGCTTACCACCGCGCGCAGTTTTATAAGGACATCACGATTCCGTTCTACGGATTCAATCGCCCCGGCGCCGTCGTTTCGGAAGGAATTCGAGACAACTGGTGGCGGCAAGGAATGATGGGCGCCGCAACCGCCCACTATCAATGCGTCAAAGTCCTCTCCGAAACCGAGTTCTATGACGATCTTGCGCTCATCGACATTCCCGTGCTCGTGATGCACGGCGAAGACGATCAGATCTGTCCTTTCCCGACCACCGGAGCGAGATCAGTCAAGCTCCTCAAGCACGGTACGTTGAAATCCTACCCCGGTTTCCCGCACGGGATGCCAACCACGCACGCAGACCAGATCAACGCCGACCTGTTGGCTTTCATACAGGCCTAATCGTCCCCTTAAGACGGATGGCACGCGGATCTCCCAATCCGCGTGCCATCCGCACACTGCAAGCGTCGCGGTCCAGTCGAAACTCTTCGTGCTAACATTGTGGAGCTACTTCCGGTCCCAAGTGGAGGTGGCAGTACCTCTTGTCGAGTCTTCTGACTCACAAGTTATTCAAAGCAAGGGTGCGTAGCTCAGTTGGTTAGAGCGCCTGCTTCACACGCAGGAGGCCCGGGGTTCGAGTCCCTGCGCACCCACCACTCCCAAACCTCCTTTTCAACAAGTTAACCGGATGGACCGTCGCGCGGTCGGTACACCAGGCCCCGAACTCCGGGGCTTTTTCT
>DASXZC010000566.1:0-3877 GCA_036502165.1 Bryobacteraceae bacterium | reverse complement strand
TTGGGTTTTCGCGGGCGGCGTGACGACCAGTGCGCGCCAGGCGATGAACGTCCCCAGAACCAGCGCAGCGGCAGCCGCCAGCGCGTAGACCCATTTGGGACGTCCCATGGATCGCGCGGGCATCGATATGACCTTCGGCTTTGCCGCTTGTGTATCGGCGCCTTGAATCGCTTGCCCCATCTGAACCGACGTCAGACATGTCTCGCATTCGAAGTAGTGCAGTTCGAAGCGAGCCGCTTCATCGTCCGGGAGCCGCCCCGCAACGTAAAGCTCGACTACTTCCGGTTTGCCGCCATACTCGCAGTTCATTCGCCCTCTGCACTAATGGTAGTCACTTAGGGAGGAACGTGACAGACCCTTGATGAATTCCGCAATCTTTTTTGTGGCCCGGGATTTGCGTTGGCGGACGACCTCGGAGCTGAGCCCCAACTGATTCGCGATATCACCGGGCTTTGAGCCGTCGACCAATGTCATCAATACGATACGCCGATCGGTTTCGTCCATCATGCTCAGGGCCTTGCGCACCATCCGCTCGCGCTCGTCGGCGACGAGGAAGTCCTCGCGCATGGCACCTGCGCAGTCGTCAGTCAGCTCTTCGGTTTTGGGCTCGCGGACCTTGTCGCGGAAGTAATTATTCACCAGATTGCGGGCGGTTCCGTGCACGAACGGGGCGAGGCGCTCGGCGTCGCGCAAGGCTCCTTCGCGGACGGAGCGCAGGACGGCAATGAGGACGTCCTGCAGCAGATCGCGGGAGGCTTCGCGGTCGCGCGTGCGGGCCATGAGCATGGCGAAGACACGAGGGGAGAAGTGCCGCACCAGTTCCTCCTCCGCCTTGCCATCGCCGGAGCGGATGCGGTCGACCAGCTTACCGTGTCCGTCGACGCTCGATTCGTTCATCAGCAACATTCCATTTTATAAGTGAATCGGCCGACACTATCGTTACAACAGAGTCTGTGACAATTGTCACACAGCCGAACACTCCCCCTTTGTTGACGCGCTCAAGTCCGATACGCGCAAACGGACGAAAAACCGGTTCATCCCGAAGCTACTTTGTAATCTGAAGTCCGAAAGTGCCGGTTTGCACCTTGCGAGCGGACAAATCGAGCGGCTCGGCCGAAACGATCATCCGGCTCAGGGGAAGATAGTACAAATTGTACTCGAGCTGAGGAACCAACGCCTCGTAGGCGGCACGAGAGATGCGGTACTCATGCCCGTTAACGAAGTAGCTGTAGCGGGAGACGAGGTCGCCTTCCCTGCCCTGTTTGCCGCGCAGACGCTTTTCGTCCCAGCGGACGCAGACAGGTCCACTATCCTTCTTGACCTTGCGCGACAGGATGTCGATCGCGATCGGCCAGCGGATCTTCATCAGGTAATGAATCGCGACCAAGGGAAAGATCATGTAGCCTAGCTCGATGATCAGCGGAAACGGCTCCTCAATTCCGAATCGCATCTGCATCAGGAAGCTGGAGGGATGCGCGAGGAGGCTCGCGGTGAACTTATCGAGCGGACGCAGTTCGACGACCGCCGCCCAAATGTAACGGAAGAAAATCGGAGTGAGGGCGCTTAACACGAGGCCGAGGATCGGCGCCATCAAAAAGTCGCTGATGAAGCGCGTGAGCTGGCTCGAGTGCAACTGGCCACGGCGGTTCGCGAGCAGTTCGGGTGCGCCAAAGTTCAACGCCTTTGCAAGACCGTTCAACAGGTTCTCGCTGCGAGGACGCATGTGGACGTACTCGATGTACACGGTTCTTGGCGCTCTCCCTGACTTTCCTTTGGCGAATGGGCCTCCACCTTACTTGCGTGGAGACGACGTACGACACCTAGGTAGCCAATCGACTTAAGAACCTTAGGACTTTAGGCAGATAGAGTCCTTTCAAGTCTTATCGATAGGTTGGCGGTAAGCGAGCAAACGCTCGACGTGTTTCGCGATTACGTCGCATTCGATGTTGGCGCGGGCCCCTTGGCTGTACTGGCGCATTGCGGTGTGCTCGTAGGTATGAGGGATGATCGTGACGCCGATGCGGTCGCCTTCGATGGACGCGATGGTCAGGCTGATGCCGTCGATGGTGATCGAGCCTTTCTCGACGAAGTACTGCTCGAGCGAATGAGGGATCCGGATGGTCAGCCACCAGTTGCCGTCGCCGAGGGGTTTCAGTTCGACGATTTCCGCTGTTGCATCGACGTGCCCTTGGACGATGTGGCCGCTGAGGCGCGAGGTCGGCAACAAGGGACGCTCGAGGTTCACGAGGGATCCTTCGTGGAGTTCGCCGAGATTGCTGCGTTCGAGTGTCTCGGGAGCGAGATCCGCTTCGAAGCTGTCGGCGCCGATTGCGACGGCGGTGAGGCACACGCCGTTGACGGCGATGCTGGCGCCTTTGGTGAGGTCGCTGAGGATGACTTTCGCTTTCACGCCGAAGCGGGCGCCGGTCGAGGCGTGGCGCACGAATTCGACAGTTCCGGTTTCTTCGATGATGCCTGTGAACATTTGTTAGAACTCCCGGACGAGCCACGCTTCGACTGCGAATTCGTCGGTGGTGATCGAATGAATTTTGACGTTGCGGAAATTGATGGCATCCTTGCGGCGTTTGCGTCCAGCGCCGCCGGCGACGGGGAGGGAGTGCAATCCGCCCAGGATTTTCGGCGCGTAGTAGAAGAAGATTTTGTCGGCGACGCCGGTTTCAAAAAACGCCCAGTTGACCTTGCTGCCGGCCTCGACCATGAGTGAGAGGCACTTCCTTTCCGCGAGGACGTTGAGCAGGCCGCGGAGATCGGTGCGTCCATCGCGTCCATCGAGCGTGAGGACTTCGACGCCGCGATCCTCGAGGATTTTGCGGCGGGCGGCGGGCGCTGCGGAGGTGGTCACGATGAGCAGATCGCGCTTCGATCCTTCGACCATTTTCGAAGTGGGAGGAATGCGCAATTGCGAATCGAGAACGATGCGGAGGAGGGGGCGGCTGCGTTCGAGTCCACTGCGATCGGTGAGGCGGCAATCATCGGAGACGACGGTGCCGATGCCTGTGAGGATCGCGTCCGATTGATGCCTTAGTGTCTGCACGTGGCGGCGTGCGGTTTCAGAAGTGATCCATCCGCCGTTGTCCTCCGGCGCGGCGATTTTGCCGTCGAGCGTGACGGCTGATTTCACGGTGACGAGCGGCAGCTTTGTGCGCATGAAGTGCACGAAGGCTTCGTTCATCTGCGCGGCCTTGGCGGAGAATTCAGGCAGGAAGTCGACGGCGATACCGGCGTCGCGTAGGCGGCGATGACCGTTGCCGCCGACGATGGGATTGGGATCTTCCATGGCAGTGACGACGCGCGAGACTCCGGCGGCGATGAGGGCTTCGGTGCAGGGTCCGGTGCGGCCGGTGTGGCAGCAGGGCTCGAGCGTGACGTAGAGGGTCGCGCCTTGGGCCTTGTCGCCGGCTTCCTTGAGAGCGATGACTTCGGCGTGGGCGACTCCGGAGTAGGTGTGAAATCCGCGGCCGACGATTTCGCCGTCGCGGACGAGGACGGCTCCGACGGCGGGGTTGGGGCTGGTGAGTCCGATGCCTTTGGCGGCAAGGGAGAGGGCTTCGTCCATGTAGGAGCTGTTCATTGTGGTGTGGGCGTTTGGGTGTTACTGACTATTGTGCCAGTCGGGGGGAGGGATGTGTCAGTTCGAGAGCCTAACGGACGTTGTCCGACCGGGCGCACCTCGAGCGCGGGCATTCTTCCTTTCAATATTCGGATGTCAACCTCATCGTCCCAAGGGGACACCCCAGGAGATGAAAATGGGGGGTAGACTGGGGCTGCGGAGGAGCGAAGACCGAAGATCTTTCTGGAGAGTCAGTACCCCGATTGTCAACCTGGTCCGGCTGGCGGATATGGACCCCGGCTTGGG
>DASXZC010000565.1:0-2664 GCA_036502165.1 Bryobacteraceae bacterium | reverse complement strand
GCGATCTTGCCCGGATCGGCGCCTGCGACTGGATATGACTTCGACCACGCTACCGACCCATCGCTCACTTTGAGGATCTTGACGGCCAGAACCTGGACCGCCGCCTCGGTTCCGATGGCGCCGCAAAGAACGTACGCCGAGTGGTTCGACCGCCCACGCTCCACAGCGGCTTTGGAGCCATCGCACGACACGGATTCCTGGCTCAAGCCCACCTTGCCGTGATGCGCGATGGCGAGCTTGCCGTACACCAGCGCAAAGGTCGAATCCGCGATCGTCGACGCCTGCGCATTTCCGGCCGGGGCCGTAAAGGGCATCGCCAGCAGCGGACTTCGCTCCGCCGGCGTTTCCGTCGCATCCGATGTGATGCGCGCGATCTGAGACGCAAGCTGCGAGATATCCTTCTTATCGAAGCTGCCGTGATATTTTTCCGAGATGGCATGCAGCTGTTCCGCATCGCCCGACGAGAGTCTCGACGATCGGTGATCGTTCGAACTGCAACCCTTCGACAGCAGCACGATGCACAGCCATACGGAAACAATGACCCTGATCCAGCGGGGCAATTGTTTGAAGAAAATCCAACCCGACCGGAAGGCCCAACCGACCACCAGAAGCCAGAATTGCGTTTTTGACTTGGCATCCTCAGTGGGAAATTCGGGGTACTTAACCGGCAGTGCCGGGGCATCGCGCCGGCCGGCGACGCGCACCGTCGGCGCGGGGACACGCGGCCCGTCCACAGGTTCGCCCGAAACGAGCCGCTTACAGAGGGATTCGAGTGCAGCATTGGATTGTCCGCCGGGGGCACGCACCCATTGGATCGACAGAAATTTCTCCGGGACACGCGCTCCGGCTTGACTGGTGTCGTCGATGACGACGGGCAAGAGAAAGGCGTGATCGTCGGCCATGTCGAGAGTCCGCTCGACAGCAAGGCGCCACTCGCGGCGAAAATATCCCTCATGCCGCGCCTCGGTTTGGGCCGAGATGAGCGGCATAAAGTAATCGCACTCGCGGATTTGTTTGCGGATCTTCTGATCCCAGATCTCGCCGCCGCCCAGATCACTTTCGTCGTACCAGACCTCGAGGCCGAAAGTCGGCAGCGCGTCCCTGAGCAAGCGCGCCGCCTCGCGGTCCGCTGAAGCGTAGCTTAGGAATACCGTGGGTGCGCGAGTGGAATTCATCAGGCCTGCACGTCGGACAATGCCTTGATCAGGGCGGTATGCATGAAAGCGTGCTTTTCGTCCGTCGCTGCGCGAACGATGCCCGTCAACGTCGAGAACTTCGCTTGAGCGTATTTGGCCCGCGCATCATTCCCCCAAGCATCCTGCCAGGCTAGGATCATTTCCACGACTTCCCCCCACCGATCTTTGGAATGCACGCGAACGAGACTGTTCATCCAACGGGTCGCCTGCGTGAGGCACATCCAAACGAGCATCCCCTTGGTCACCGACGTGCGCGTCAATGGAAACGGCGGCTGCGCCGAGACGGCATGGACTATTCCCCAATAGCGTTCAATCGACTCCGCGGGCGCTATCGCCTCAGGATTCTTCACGATTAGCGTGCCAACATCGGCCGCGAGCCGGCAAATTGCCTCGACGCCGAGTTCGTACCGGCGGGCATCGTCAAACCCACAGAACACAGCGCATACCGCCGCCCCGTTCTTCAATACAAGGGTTTGCCGCTTAGCCAAGATGCTTATCGCCAGTGGCGGAGAGGCAGGGATAGACTCGGGCCATCCTGGCCCTCGCCCTGCGGGCGCCGTCGCCAAAGCGTTCCGGCGTCCAAAATCGTTCCCACGATTTTGTCGAACTCGGGAGCCCCATAAAGAGTCTCCGGTTTTCAAGTCTGACCACCCTCACTCCCGCCGCGCTTTCGCACGCAAGCTTTCGGCACAAGTATAATGGAACGCGGCTATACACAGCGATTAATGGAAACCGGACATCGAGTGCAACTTCAGGTGCAACTTGGGGCTCGACGTGACCGGGCTTCCACAGGCTCCCGGCGAGTTGCCGCCGACCTCGATAAGCACGAAGACGGGCTTATCGATGCCCGGGATAATACGAGCGTAATCGAAGCCGATGGGGATCCTGTTGCCGCTCTTTGCGGATTTGGAGACACTTCCGTTTACGCCGCATCGAGCGCTGCTATCGCCGAAGCATCCGGAAAAATGGGCATCACTAAATCGGAACAGGCCGAGCTGTGCTTGCAGAACTTGCAGCAATAGAGGAGTTGAGGCATGAAGATTGATCATCTTTCCATTGCGGTGACTGGCGGAAGTCGCGTAATTGGTATGTCAGCAACTTCGGTTTCAAGGTCGAGTTTGAAGTCCCGACCGGGGGCTCCAGGGCACATCCTTCACCTGTATGACGAAGCGTCCATGAAGCTTAAAGGATGAGATTTCCATATGCGGATCAGCTTCACCGGCAAGCGATCCGTCGAGTTTCGGTACACACTGATAGGAGCGACTGCTATGGGCAACGCTGGTGGTGGCCTTACACGCCTTCAAGGAAACGCAGAAAAGCGCTACCGTCTGCTCCTCGCAAGGTTCATGTTGGAAATATCGAGTGAAAGGTCGCGTTTGTTCCGGAGCCATTCGGAACGACGAGCGGTGTGTTAGCAATGGTCAGCGACGAGTACAGCCTTCTGCACGACCGGCGGCGCGTGTTATTT
>DASXZC010000564.1:0-5328 GCA_036502165.1 Bryobacteraceae bacterium | reverse complement strand
CCAGGTCGCAGGTCTGAACCACAAAACGGCGCCCGTGGAGCTGCGGGAGCGGCTGGCCATCGGGAGCGATGTCCTGGCGGAAACAACGCGCGCGTTGCTGTCGCGGCCTGGCGTGCAGGAGGCGATGATCCTGTCGACCTGCAACCGCGTCGAGGTGGCCGTCGCCTGTGAATCGCGGCCCGATCTGACGGCTGCCCTGGCGAAATCCCGTGGACTCGAGGCCGCCTTCATCGAACCCTACGTCTATAGGCACGAAGGAACGGAAGCCCTGCGGCATCTCTTCCGTGTTGCATCGAGCCTCGATTCGATGGTGGTCGGCGAACCGCAGATTCTGGGCCAATTGAAGAACGCCTATCAAGTCGCGAAAGATCACGGCTCGCTGCATGGCACGCTCGAGTCCGTCCTCACGCGCGCATTCAATATTGCGAAGCGTGTGCGCTCTGAGACTGAGATTGGCCAGTCGGCCGTGTCGATCAGTTATGCCGCAGTCGAGTTGTCGCGCGAAATTTTCGGATCCTTGAACGGCAAGACTGTCCTCATCGCCGGCGCCGGTAAAATGTCGGAACTCGCCGCGCGGCATCTGCGCCGTTCGGGCGCGACGAACATCCTGGTCACCAATCGCACGCAATCGCGCGCCGAGGAAATGGCGCGGCTGTTTGAAGGCAAGGTCATCGACTACGCGAACTTCCACGCGACCCTGCCGGAGATCGACATTCTCATTGCTTCCTCCGGCGCGCAGCAATATATTCTCGGACCCGACGAAGTGCACAGGGCAATCGCTGTACGCAAGAATCGTCCGATGTTCCTGATCGACATCGCCGTTCCGCGCAACATCGATCCGAAGACCGGCGAGCTCGACAATGTCTTCCTGTACGACATCGACGACCTGCAGAAAGTCGTCGAGCGTAATGTTTCCCTACGCCAGAAGGAAGCCGAAGAAGCCGAGCGGATCGTCGAAGAAGAAGTCGAGCGGACCATTGTCATCCTCAGGACTCGCATCGTCGCGCCCACCATTGCCGGCCTGCAGGAGCAACTCGAAGTGATACGCGCCGGCGAGATGGAACGTATGCGCGGCAAATTCGGTACCTTGACGCCGCAGCAGCAGGAGGCGCTCGAAGCCCTCACGCGCGGCATCGTCAACAAAATCGCCCATGCGCACATTGTCGAAATCCGCAAGGAAGCGACCAAGGGTGGCGGTCCGATCGTGAGTGCCGTGCGCCGGGTCTTCCGGCTCGGAGAGAATCCTTGATCGTCATCGGATCGCGCGGATCGCAGCTTGCACTCTGGCAATCGCGCTGGGTGGCCGTTCGCCTCGAAGCTTTGGGCGAGCAGACGCGCATCGAAATCATCAAGACGACCGGCGATCGCGTGACCGACATTCCGCTCGGGCAGGTTGGCTCGAAGGGGATTTTCACCAAGGAAATTGAGGACGCCCTCCTCGACGGTTCGATCGACTTGGCCGTCCACAGCTTGAAGGACATGCCGACCGAACTTCCCACGGGACTCGTGCTGGCGGCGATCCCGGAGCGTGAGGATGTCCGCGACGCGCTGGCCGGTCAAAAGCTTGACGATCTCGCCCGTGGCGCTCGCGTCGGCACCGGAAGCCTGCGCCGTGCGGCGCAGCTACGCGCATTGCGTCCCGATCTCGAGGTGCTGCCGATTCGAGGGAACGTCGACACCCGTTTGCGGAAGCTCGACGAGGGTCAATACGACGCGATCATCCTCGCCGCTGCGGGACTCGCGCGTCTCGGATTATCCGCTCGCATCAGCCAGTATTTTGAAGCCGAAGAAATGTGCCCCGCCGTCGGACAAGGCGCGCTTGCGATTGAGACGCGTGACTCGAAGCGCGAGATTGCCGTGCGTTTGAACGATCCTTCGACGGCGGCGGCGGTGCAGGCCGAGCGATCCTTGCTCGGCGCGTTAGGTGGCGGATGCCAGGTCCCCGTTGGCGCCTACGCACACCTCAGCGGAGCGGAACTGCACCTGCGCGCGATCGTAGCATCGCCCGACGGCAGCAGGATCGCCCAGTCGCTGTTGACCGGCAGCGTGGCCAAACCTGAGGATCTCGGCCGCCGCGTCGCCGATGAACTGCTGGAGCAAGGCGCGCAAGAATTACTGAACTCCGCGGACCCACGCTGATGGTCTATCTCGTCGGCGCCGGCCCCGGGGATCCTCAGCTCATCACGGTTAAGGGCCAGGAGCTTCTAAAGCGCGCGGACGTAATCCTTTACGATCGACTGGCGCATCCTCAATTGCTCGATCTCGCTCCCGCCTCGGCCGAGCGGATTTATGTCGGCAAGAAGGGCGCGGACCTCTCTGTCGTGCAGGCGGAAATCGCCGCGATCATGATCGATCGATCGAAGGCCGGCAAGACCGTGGTGCGGTTGAAGGGCGGCGATCCGCTGCTCTACGGACGCGCCTCAGAGGAGCTCGAAGCACTCGCCGCCGCGGGAGTTCCGTTTGAAATTGTGCCGGGCGTGACTTCGATCTCCGGACTCGCCGCCTACGCAGGCGTGCCGCTGACGCATGGAAACGAGAGCGGATCCCTCGCGATCGTGAGCGGCCACGATCTGGATCTCGTGGATTGGTCCGCCACTCGCGGATTTCCTACGCTCGCGCTGTTCATGGGTGCGAACCAGTTCTTCGAAATCGCCGAGCGTCTCACGTCGGCTGGCTGGCCGCAGGAAACTCCGGCACTGGCCGTTCGGTGGGCCACGCGGACCTCGCAACATTCGATCGAGGAGACCATCGCGACGCTCGCGGATCGCATGGTTGCCGAGTCCTTGAGGCCGCCCGTGCTCATTCTGATCGGGCAGGTTGTAGCCCTGCGCGGCCGCTTCAACTGGTTCGAGCGGCTGCCTCTGTTCGGCCAGCGGATCGTCGTCACTCGCGATCGCGCACAGGCTCCGGAACTGACCGCGCGGCTCACGGCGTTAGGCGCGGACGTGATCGAGTGTCCCGTGATCGAGATTCGGCCGAGCGAGTTCACGCTTCCCGCAGCGCTCGACACCTACGACTGGATCGTCTTCACGAGCGTCAATGGCGTCCGCCATTTCATCGACCGGCTCGACGACATACGTCAACTGAAAGGACGCATCGCCGCAGTCGGATCCTCGACGCGCGCGGCGATTGAGGCGCTCCGGCTGAAGGTCGACCGGGTTCCCACGGAATATGATGCCGAAGGAATTGTCGACGCGTTTGCCGCCGACGATCTGACCGGCAAGAGGATCCTGCTGCCGCGCGCCGCAGTCGCGCGTGACGTCGTTCCTGTCGAATTGACCAAGCGAGGCGCGCACGTCGACATCCTCGAGGTCTATCGCACGGTTATCCCCGATGACGCTGCCAGCCGCGCCGCTGCTGCGTTCCGTGAGAGGAAGCCGGACTGGGTGACGTTCACCAGTTCATCGACCGTGACGAACTTGCTGGCCGTTCTCGAGCCTGCTCGCCTGGCTGGTGTGAAGCTCGCCTCGATCGGGCCTGTGACATCGCAAACCCTCCGCAAACATGGCCTCGAGCCGGCTTGTGAGGCCAAGCCTCATACGATGGATGGTCTCGTTTCCGCGATCCTCGCCTGACCGCCGCATTTGCCCGATCGGGATATGCACAATTTGCCGCCCGAGATGTCCCGCAATGTCCCGCAACAATCGCCTCGGAGCTTTAGCGGCAATGTGCACCACCTTGCGCCCCGCCGTATTGTGCAGCGCCGCCAGCAGCAACCGCTCGCCGCTCGTCAACGCGCAATCATAACGGGAATCAGACCAGACATCGTGATCGATCGGACACCCCGTGAGCAGTCCGCCACAACGTCCGTCCGCATTCGAATACGAAGCCCGATCCCCCTCAACGGACTTCAAGGGAAACCGCAGCCCCTCCCGATCCTCGTCATAGATCGCCACGAGAGTATCTTCGACGATCGTCCGCTTCGGCACGCGCAATCGGGGAAGACGCCGCCGCAAACGCAGACGCCGCTTGCGGCACCAAATCTCCTCGCTCGCGACTTTGATCGTCGGATACTCGCATTCGATTCTCTGCAGAGGATACCGGTTCAACGTCGTCCATACGTGCCAGGCGTACTCGTCACCCGCCACTCCGCGCGCGGCGAGCGTGAGGTCCACGATGTCGGCGGCGAGTTCCCCCGATGAATGCGCCAGGTTGCCTGCGAACTTCGCGATTTGGCGATACTGCCAGGCTTGCATCTGCTCGCCCGAAGCTCGCCAATTCTCGACATCGGCCGCCTCGAGGACAGCCAACTGCACGGCGAGCCGGTCGAGCAGCCGCAGCCCGGGGATCGTCTCCGAGCGATAGCGTTGGTAGCGCTCGATCAGGAACGGGAACTCGACCGTAATCTCGGCCAGACAATCCGGATGCGCATTGCACAGCTCCGCCTGATACGCGCGTCCGCGCGGTTCGACAGGGCGTTCCTGCGGAGTCTCCATCAGGTCGAGCAATAGATCGAGGACGTTCAACGAAACGATCGCCATCGCTTCCCGTTCCGGATCGAGCCCTTGCAGCTTGCGCGCCATCGCTGCCGTATATTCGACCATCTCCTCGGTCGGTTCGTGCTTCTGCAAGCGATACGAATTGACGTAGCGCTCGCGTCCGATCATCTGTATGGCATAGCTGTCCGGATACGCGTCGCCTAGGTGCGGACGGTCACCCCAATTGGGCTCCATGAACTCGACGCGGATCCCGAGCTCGCCTGCCGTGCGCAGGGCCTCGATAAAGGGATCGGTGGGTTCAACCGGAATGTAGACGCGCTGCGAAGGATCGAGCGGATCGGGAAAGCGAATGACGGAAATCTCTGGGAAGCGGGCGATCGCGCGCACATACAACGATCGCAACGGCAGCGGCAGTTCGATCGCCACCACCTGCGGCCTGTGTTCCATCATCCACCGCCGCACTTCGACTGCGAATTCCACGCGCCCAGGAACGACGGGGAAATACGTAATATTGCGCCGGCGCAGGCTCCCTGCGGCCGATGTAAGTTCCTCGATTCCAGAAAAGGACATGAGGATCAATTCCGCGGAGGAGGCGGGGGCGCGTGGCGGATGGCATCGTCGCCGAGAGTGTCGGCGAAGGCGCGATCGAGTGATGCCTGGCGGTTGAGTCCGGTCTGCGACTCGAGCTTCATTGCATAGCGCGCGGCATTGATCCCATCGCGGACCGTGAACCGCTCCTCAGCCGCGTGCGAGCGTTGCAGGAAGTCGGTGACGTAGTCGAGGATCTGGTCTTCGGCGAACGGCAGATTCTCCCGCAGAATCGCGAGCTCCTCCATACGTTCCGGGAAGTCGATCAGGATCTGCGGCTGCAGCCGGGAATGTATGTAGT